>JAGCXP010000061.1 GCA_017961345.1 Bacteroidales bacterium
GAGGCCATCATGGCCATCGTGGACCTGATGGACAAGTACGACATCGGCTACGGCTCCGTCAACCACAACCGCAACCGCTGCCTCGACTGCGGCTACGAAGATGCGTCCGAAGACCTGACCGAGTGCCCGCACTGCAAGAGCAAAAACATCGACACGCTCCAGCGCATCACCGGTTACCTCGTCGGTACCACCAACCGCTGGAACAGCGGCAAGCTCGCGGAACTCAAAGACCGCGTCATCCACAAGTGATTTATTCCGCCTAAGAAAAAGGGGGCCGGCCCAATTGGACCAGCCCTCTTTTTTTATATCAGAGCACAATTTATTGCACGTTTCCCCATGTATTTGTGCATAAAAGTATGCCCCAGCACAGATTCATGCACATTTCCCTAGAGATTTGAGCAAGAAAGTATGCGACCTTGCCTTCAGGCCCTGCGGAAACCGAATTCCTTAGAGTTGATAAATTGTGTGAGGGTATGCTCCGGCACATAAAGGATCTCGGCCAGCATTCCGGCGGGAATTGTATATTGCCTGTTCAATTGCACAGCCAACCGCCCTTTTTCCGAGGTCGTCAAATCTCTCAGCCATTTCCCGGGATACATACTACGAAGCTTCGCAAGCATAATATCCTCAGCCTCCGGGCGTGAGAAGACAAACTCTTCCCCCAACTCCTGCGAGAGATGGACGAATGACTCGTAATCCTTAACCAACTTCGTCATATAGGATTTGGGGGTGTCGAACAGTTCGCGAATCCCATCCGAATGAATATAATTTCTCGGCAAGACTCCCAAACTGGGATGGATTTCCCAATTGTCCGGCAACTTGACATAGGTACCGATTATGCTTCTTACGTCACGCAAGTTCATATCTTCCACCCTCACACCCCTGATATATTCACTCGTCCGATTGAAAGGTAAGTATATGGACCCCCACGGATATCCCTCCGGAACACAGAAATTCTTTTCATAGGCATTACGGGACAAATAGATAAAATGATTACGCATAGACTTCACGTCTTCGATGGGAATCAGTTTCATGCCATACGATTTCGGCAAAGACGGACATCCGTCCTTAACCAACTGATGGTTGATACGGCGCTTCATAAAACGGAAAATTCGCAGGCATACTTTTCCTGAAGCGTAAATCAGCAGATGAATATGATTCGGCATTAACACAAATGACCGGATTTTTACCTCGAAAACCAGCGAGATCAGCGCGACGGTCGACATCCCCATCTTGAACTGTTCCTCCGAGTTGAAGAGTTTTCCTTCCTTCCACCCGTCCGTGCACAGGTGATAATTACCTTTCGGCAGTGCCTTGATGGCTGCAATTTCTTTTTGCTTTTTATCCATGCGGCAAATGTCCGAAACATTATCCGTTTACGATGAATTTATTTTCCCTTTCGTTCAAAATCGCAACCACACAAACCTATAGGCCACATTTTTTATGTTGTAACTTTTTCAAAAAGTGTATAAAAACGAGTCGTTCGGGCAAAAATTTATCCATAAGAAGAAGAGGAGGAGGCAAGCACAGTTTGTTGCACGTTTCCCCATGAATTTGTGCATAAAAGTATGCTCGAGCACAGATTCATGCACATTTCCCCTGAGAACTGCGCAAGAAAATATGCCGGGAGCGGCTATTTGAAGAGAAGGGCGCGGAGAAAACCGCAGCCATAGCCCCAAAGTTGGATGAAAGAAGTGCCGACGGATAGGAGGGCAACACGGAGACCGTTGCGAAAAAGGCTGTCGAAAAAGATCAGCAGGGCGTAGAGCAGCAGCGGGCAGAGGCAGGCGGCGCTAGCGGTCAGCCAGGAGACGACGGAGGGGGTCGCGGAGGCAGCGGAGTCGATGGTGGAGGCAGCGGAGTCGATGGTGGAGGCAGCGGAGTCGATGGTGGAGGCAACAGCTGCGGAAGATCCGGTGGAGACGAGGGATGAATCCGCAGCGGTGGAAGTGAGCGGAGCGGCGGCATCCGGCGAAAGCCAAGCGGCGAAGGCAAAGAGCAAACAGGTCAGCGCGCCGGCGAGCAGGATAAAGGAGCCGAAGGTAAAGAGGGCCGGGAGGGTGTGTACGGCTTTGAGGCTGTGGGGATGGCGTTTCTCCAAAGCAATCCGTGCCTTCCCGGAGTGATACACCTGACGGAAGAAGGCGCGCATATCGGTGCGGCGCTTGTGGCAGACCCAGGCGTCTTTGAGCAGGACGGTCTTGTAACCGGACTGAATCAGCCGGATGCTCAGGTCGATGTCTTCTCCATAACGCATCCCCGAAAAGCCGCCCACGGCTTCGAACGCCTTGCGGGAAATCCCCATATTGAAACTGCGGGGATGGAATTTTTCCATTTTCTCTCCCCCGCCCCGGATGCCACCGGTCGTAAAGAAGGAAGTCATCGAATAACTGACCGCCTTCTGCATCGGGCTGAAATCTTCTCCGGCCCGGTCCGGTCCGCCGAAGACTTCGCATCCCGTGCGGGCAATCCCCGCTTTCACCGCCGCCACATAACCCGGGGGGACGATGCAGTCGGAGTCCAGAAAGACCAGCCAGTCCCCCGCTGCGGCCGCCGCCCCTTCGTTGCGCGAAAGGCCCGGCCCGCTGTTGGGTTTAACGATATATTTCAACTGCAACGGAGCCTCTGCCATCTTTCCATCCGCAGCCTTGCCCCCATTGCAATCTTGCGTCCCATCGGCCTCTGCGCCCCCTTCGGCTGACAGATTGCCCTTGGCCACTGCCCCGCCAAAGAGCGCAACCACATCGGCCGAGGACCGCGTCGAGCCGTCTTCCACGACCACCACCTCGAAATCAGGGTCGGTCTGGGCGGAAAGCGACTGCAGCAGTTCCCGAAGTTCGTCGGGACGGTTATAGACGGGTATGATGAGGCTCAAATTCATGCGTGGACAAGCGTTTTGCTACAAATTTTCATACGCAAAGCCGTCGGGCGTTTGGTATTTTCCAAAAAGTGACTATCTTTGCAGTCCCAAACCAACATGGTGCCCGTAGTTCAGTTGGTTAGAGCGTCAGATTGTGGTTCTGAATGTCGTGGGTTCGAGTCCCACCGGGCACCCTCCCCTATTTCTTGATACTGATTTCCAGCTCCTCGAGCTGCGCCTCGTCGATGGCGCTCGGAGAGTCGATCATCACGTCGCGTCCCTGGTTGTTTTTCGGGAAGGCGATGTAGTCGCGAATGGTCTCCTGTCCGCCGAAGAGGGCGCAGACGCGGTCGAAGCCGAAGGCGAGGCCTCCGTGGGGCGGTGCGCCGAACTTGAAGGCGTTGATAATGAAGCCGAACTTGTATTCCGCCTCCTGTTTGCCGATTCCCAGCACTTCGAACATACGCTCCTGCATGGCCGCCTCGTGGATCCGGATGGAGCCGCCGCCGAGTTCGGTGCCGTTCAGCACGAAATCGTAGGCGTTGGCGCAGACCTTCTCGAGGTCTTCCTTCCGGTCGGAGTAGAAGAGCGACTCGTGCTCGGGCTTGGGCGCCGTGAAGGGATGGTGCATCGCGTAGAAGCGGCCGTCTTCCTCACTCCATTCGAGCAGCGGGAAATCCACCACCCAGAGGGGTGCGAATACCTTCGGGTCGCGAAGGCCCAGGCGCTGTCCCATTTCGATGCGCAGTACGCCGAGCTGACCCTGCGTCTTGCGTTTGGGGCCGCAAAGAAGCAGCAGCATATCGCCTTTACCGGCCTGCAGCGCATCGGCGAGGGCCTGCAACTGCTCCGGGGTATAAAACTTGTCGACGGAAGACTTGAGTGAGCCGTCCTCATTGACCTTCACATAAACGAGGCCCTTGGCACCCACCTGCGGACGCTTGACCCACTCGGTCAACTGATCGATCTCCTTGCGGGTCCAGGCGGCGGCATCCGGGACGCAGATGGCGCCGATATACTCGGCATCGTCGAACACGCCAAATCCGCAACCCTTGACCAGGGAGGAGACTTCGTGGATGGTCATTCCGAAACGGATGTCGGGCTTGTCGCTGCCATACTTATCCATCGCCTCATACCAGCTCATGCGCGGCAGCGGATCGGGGATTTCCACACCGAGCGCGCCGCGGAACATCTGCCGCATCATGCCCTCGAACGTATTCAGCACATCCTCCTGCTCCACGAAAGACATTTCGCAGTCAATCTGGGTAAACTCAGGCTGACGGTCGGCGCGAAGGTCCTCGTCACGGAAGCAGCGGACAATCTGGAAATAACGGTCGTAACCGGCCACCATCAGCAACTGCTTGAACGTCTGGGGCGACTGGGGAAGGGCATAGAACTGACCGGGATTCATACGGGAAGGCACGACGAAGTCGCGGGCTCCTTCCGGGGTGGATTTGATCAGATACGGCGTCTCGATCTCCATAAACCCTTCCTTGTCGAGATAGGAACGGATTTCCTGGGCGAGGCGGTGACGCAGCGCGAGGGCCCGCTGGAGGGGCGGACGGCGCAGGTCAAGGTAACGGTAACGGGCGCGCAGGTCTTCCCCGCCGTCGGAGTTCTCCTCAATGGTGAACGGAGGCGTCTGGGCCTTATTAAGGATACGGATGTCGCTCACGGCGATTTCAATCTCGCCCGTGGGCATCTTCGGGTTCTTGCTCTCGCGTTCGACCACCTTGCCCGTAACCTGGAGCACAAATTCCCGGCCGAGGGACGCTGCGATTTCCTGCAGCGATTCGGGGGCCTCGCCGGGGACGACCAGCTGCGTGATGCCATAACGGTCCCGCAGGTCGATGAAGGTCATGCCGCCCAGTTTCCTTGATTTCTGAACCCATCCGGCCAGCGTCACTTCGCTGCCGGCGTTTTCCAATCGGAGTTCTCCACAATTGTGTGTCCTGTACATCCTTTTCTCGTTTAAAATCTTGCAAATTTACAAATAAAGGTGCAGAAAACGGCAAAAGTTTTTCATTTTATGACTAGGAAGGGCCGATAGTAACGCTTTGCGCCTCGGCAGGATAGGTCGTTTCGTCGCTAAAACTGTAAAAGGAATCGTCGCAGACGATGATGTGGTCGAGGAGCTTGATATGGAAGGGCGCGAGGGCCTTTCGCAAATCCTCCGTCTCGGTGATGTCGGCCTTCCCGGGCAGCGGATTGCCGGAGGGATGGTTGTGGACCAGCACCAGTTTGCGGCAGCGGTGCTCCAGCGCGCGGCGCACGAGCGCACAACTATCAATCACGGTGGAGACGTCGCTGCCGGTCGAAAATTTTTCCCGGGCAATCACATAATGAGAAGGGTTGAGAAACACGCCCCAGCACTCCTCCTGCGTAAGTCCCTTCATCCGCGCTCCGAACAGCCGATACACGTCCCGTGCACCCCGAATGGTCTTCTTTTCCATCCGAAAACGCTCCTCCCCCATTCGCCGGCCGATTTCAAAGGCGGCCGATAGCGCCAGCGCCTTGGCCTTCCCCACCCCTTTGACGGCCGACAACTGTTCGATGCTCCGCGAAGAGAGTTCCGTCAGGCTCTCCCCGCAATCCACCATCAGTTTTCGGGCGATATCCAGCACGCTCTCCTCCGTCGTCCCGGTGCGTAGCAGGACGGCCAGCAGTTCCGCGGCCGTCACATGTCCCGGCCCGTGCGCCAACATTCTTTCGCGAGGGCGCTCCTCGCTTCCAAGTTCTTTTATTTTCATGGGTTCAACCTTTCAAACAGCGCCGTGAGCGGGCGCTAAATCCAGGCACAAAAATACGGAGCCCGTGACGGACTCCGTACATTTTTCGACTTACAATTTCACAAATGCGAAAAAGATTTTCTTTTTCTTTACCTTTTTTGTGAATTTGTTATTTGAGGGCATCCCTTTCGAACTCCGCTCCGATGACTACATTGACGCAGAGTGGGATTATCTCTACGAAAAATTCGACCAGACTTTTCTCGGCCTCTTCCCGGATTTCAAGGAGAAACTGAATGCGCTGCTACGCGAAGACGAGCGCATCGGAGAAAAACTACGTCACGGTCACCTGAGCAACGAACTGCGTATCTTCGCCCTCATCCGCCTCGGCGTCAACGAGCCCGCGCGCATCGCCTTCCTTCGCAAATCCCCCACCACCATCTACAACTATCGCGTCAAACTCCGCAACGCCGCCCTCGACCGGGCGCATTTCGAAGAACAGGTGCGGGGGTTGTAAGGAGATGATACGCTATTCCCTTTCCGAAAGCCGCTTGAAGGCGAGCTCTTCGTAGCGGGTTCCCTTGCGGCCGTAGTTGGCGAAGGGATAGATACTGATGCCGCCGCGGGGCGAGAAGAAACCGGTTACCTCGATGTACTTGGGATCCATCAGGGCAATGAGGTCCTTCATGATAAGGTTTACGCAGTCCTCGTGGAAGGCACCGCTGCTGCGGAAACTGGCCAGATACAATTTGAGGCTCTTGCTCTCCACCAGCTTCCTGTCGGGGATGTAGCCGATACGGATTTCCGCGAAGTCAGGCTGTCCGGTA
This sequence comes from Bacteroidales bacterium, assembly GCA_017961345.1. GTDB lineage: Bacteria > Bacteroidota > Bacteroidia > Bacteroidales > UBA932 > Cryptobacteroides. The sequence continues at coordinate 6,414 of JAGCXP010000061.1, forward strand.
ATGGGGCAGACGCTGGTAAATTCCGGGCAGTTGAAACGCACCCAGTAGTCGTTTTCAGGATGCTGGTTCTCAAACGCCTCGAGCAATTCGGGGGCGTATTCGAAGCGGTTGGCAATCTCGTGGCCCAGGGCCTTCAGTTTTTCATTCGTACGGGACTTCATCGTGGATGTAAACAACTAGGGATAAACAACTTACAGGTCGGTAATCCGGAAAGGATTGTAGGAGATATTCTTGTCGAAAACGTCCACCCCCTCGTAAGCCTTGACCTTGCGGACCACGGCGGCCGTGAGCGGAAGAACGATGATTTCATACACCACTTTGAAACTCACCTGCGAGAGCATCATCGTCAGCAGCGCCTCCGCGGGCAGCCCCCAGAAGGCGATGGGAATGAAAACGAGGGAGTCCGCGCCCTCTCCGACAAGGGAGGAGACGATGGCCCGCAGGCCGAAGCGGCGGCCCTTGTCAAGCACCTTCATCCGGCTCATGACAAACGCGTTGAGGCCGCTGCCGGCGAGGAAGGCCAGCAGGGAACCCACGGCGATTCGGGGGGCCAGACTGAACATATAATTGAAATGCTCCGCACCGTTCCAGAACACGGCTGCGGGCAGCCAGACAAGCAATTGGCCGGAAAACACGACGAAAAAATTCATCGCGAAGGCCAGCCAGATGACCAGACGCATTTTCTTGAATCCCCAGACCTCGCAAATACAGTCGTTCAGGATATAGGAGAGGGGAAAAATGAGCACCGCACCGGGCAGATCCAGCCCGAAGATATGAATAATCTTGGCGGCAAAGAGGTTGGAGGCAATCAGGCAGACCGTGAACCCTACGGACGCGAGCAGGAAAAGAGGAGAGAGTTTTTCTTTCATTTTGCAGTTTTTGAAAGTGGTTGGCTGCGACACTTTTATCGTTTTCGGCTGCAAAGGTAGCAATTTATCGAAAATAATTCCCTAAATTTGTAAGAATACTAACGCTTTTTCCGATGAAAAAACTCCTCGTCATCTGTCTCTCGCTCGTCGCTATCCTTTGCGTTTTCAGTTTTCTGATTGGTAACTATATGTGTAAGGTAGCCCTGCTTCCCGAGGAGCACGGCAATGATTTTGACGGCGACCGCGCCAAGACCGAAGGCCGTTATCCCGGCATCATCGCCTGGTACGACAGTCTGCATGCAGCGGGTATCTTCCGGGATACGACGATTGTCGGCGAGGGCGGATATAAACTGCATGCCATCTATTCCGCAGCCTCCGTGCCCGACAAGGCAGACGGCACAGCCGTCGTGGTGCATGGCTACACCGACAACCACATCTGCTTCCTGAATCTCGTGCGGATGTACCGCGATTCCCTCAATTACAACGTGATGGTCCCCGACCTGCACTACCACGGCTACTCGGAAGGCCGCGCGGTGCAGATGGGCTGGCTGGACCGCTTCGACGTCAAGCGCTTCGGCGACCTCTCCCACGCCATTTGGGGGGATGACTTTCTCGTCGTCCACGGGGTGTCGATGGGCGCCGCCACCACGATGATGCTCTCCGGAGACGAGTTGCCCCCCTATTACAAGGCCTTCGTCGAGGACTGCGGCTACACCAGCGTCTGGGATCAGTTTGCCCACAATCTCAAAGATCAGTACCACCTCTGCACCTGGCCGGCGCTCAACATCGCCTCTAGCGCTTGCAAGCGCAAATACGGCTGGAATTTCAAGGAGGCCTCAAGTGTGAACCAACTGGCCAGGTGCGAACGCCCGATGCTCTTCATCCATGGGGACGCGGACGATTTCGTGCCCTTCTCCCACCTGCAGAAAAACTACGACGCAAAGACCAAGGGATACAAGAAGATGTGGGTGGCTCCCGGCTCCAAACACGCCATGGCCTACAAAGACCACCCGGCAGAGTACGTCCGTCAGGTGCGGGAATTCCTGAAAGAAGTCAAAGCCCTGGAATAATTCAGTCCCTACTCGAAACGGCCGTCCCGCATAAAGAGGGAACGGTCGCACAGCGCGGCCAGCTCGGGATCGTGGGTCACGATGACGATGGTCTGTCCGTGACGCTCGCGCATCTCGAAAAAGAGGCGGTGGATGTCGGCCTTGGTGGCGCTGTCGAGATTGCCGGACGGTTCGTCGGCAAAGAGGACGGCGGGCGCATTCACGAGCGCACGCGCTATGGCCACGCGCTGCTGCTCGCCACCGGACAGTTCGGAGGGTTTGTGGCTGAGGCGCTCAGACAGGCCCACTTCGGAAAGCAGATCCCCTGCCCGTTTGCGGGCATCCTTTTCGCGGGCTCCGCCAATCAACGCGGGGATCATTACATTCTCCAGGGCCGTAAATTCCGGCAGGAGATGATGTGCCTGGAAGACAAAGCCTATCCGCTTGTTGCGAAAGGCGGAGAGACGGTCTCCCTTGAGGTTCAGCACGTTTTGCCCATCGATGGTCAGCGTGCCGGCGTCGGGACGGGAAAGCGTACCAAGGATTTGCAGAAGAGTCGATTTACCGGCTCCGGAAGCGCCCATAATCGAGACGACCTCGCCTGCCTCCGCTGAAAAATCGATGCCCTTCAAAACCTGCAGGGCGCCGAAACGCTTTTCTATGCCTTTTGCGTCAATCATAACTGAGCCTTGAGCGCAGAAGACACTACTTCAGTTTATAGTAATCCGCAAGAATGGCGGCAAACCAACGCTGAGGCAACAGCATTTTCAGCGTAACGGAAAGCCGCTGCTCCAGGTTGGAAATGATGTAGTGATAAGCGGGACGGCGGCACGAGACGATCTTCGCCACCTTTTCGGCGAGGTACGCGGGTTTGAGCCCGGACTGCTCGTCATGTTCGATGCTTTTGAGGCTTTCTTCATAGGTCGGATACGCCTTGAAGGCCTCGGGGTCGGGCGTGCTTTTGCGCGAAGCGGTAAAACCGGTGGCAAAATCGCCCGGTTCAATCAGCACGACATCGATGTTCTTGCCGCGAAGCTCGAGCCGCAGCGCTTCGCAGTAGCCCTCGATGGCAAACTTGCTCGCACTGTAAAAGCCCTGGAACGGAAGGCCCATAAGGCCGCCGATGGAACTGAAGCAAAGAATGCGTCCGCCGCCCTGGGAGCGCATCACCGGCACGACATAGTGCAGGAAACGCACCATCCCCATGAAGTTGATGTCCATCTGGCGTTCGGCATCCGCCATGGGGGTAAATTCAATCGGACCGCCGATACCCATACCGGCGTTGTTGATGAAAACGTCAATGCGCCCTTCCGCCTTCAGCACTTGCTCCACCGCCGCCTTCACGGAAAGTTCATCCTGCACCTCCGCCCGGACATAGGTCACGCCCGCCATCGGCTCCACTTCCCGACGCACCGTTCCATAGACCTTGTGTCCCTGCGCGGCGAGTTTGATCGCCATCGCCTTTCCGAAACCGGAACTCACTCCGGTAATCAAGATGACCTTCTCTTTCAAGGGCTTATTTCAGAAAAGGAATATCCAACTGCTTGAACACCTTCTCGATCTTTTCCACCGCAAAATCCACCTGCTCGAAGGTGTGCGTCGCCATCAGGGCGAAACGGATGAGCACATCATCCTGCGGCACGGCGGGCGCGATGACCGGCGTCACGAACACGCCTTCTTCGAGGCAGAGGTGCACCACGGCCAGGGCCTTCATCGTATCGCGCACGAAGAGCGGGATAATCGGAGACTGGGTGTGGCCCGTATCGAAACCACGGTCCTTGAACGCCTTCTGGGCGTAACGGGTCAGGTCCCAGAGGTGCTCGATGCGCTCGGGTTCGCTCAGCATGATATCGAGCGCGCAGTTCACGGCCGCGAGGTTTGCCGGCGGCATGGAAGCGCTGAAAATCAGCTGACGGGAGTTATGTTTGAGGTAATTGAGGACAATCTTGTCGCCGGCGATGAAACCGCCGAGAGAGCCGAAACTCTTGGAGAAGGTACCCATAATCAGGTCCACCCGGTCGGTGATGCCGAAGTAGTCGGCGGTACCGCGGCCGTTCTTGCCGAGGACGCCGAGGGAGTGGGCGTCGTCCACCATCACGGAAGCGTTGTATTTGTCGCAGAGGTCGCAGATCTGGGGCAGCGGGGCGATGTCGCCTTCCATGGAATACACGCCGTCGATGACAATCAGCTTGGGCTTGTCAATCTCGCAGACCTTGAGTTTCTCTTCCAGAGACTCCATGTCGTTGTGCTTGAACTTCAGCACGCGGCTGAGCCCCAACCTTGCGCCGTCGATGATGGAGGCATGGTCGAGGGAATCGAGCAGAATCGTACCGCCATGGAAACCCAGGCAGGAAATCACACCCATATTGGCCTGCATACCGGTGGAGTAGGTCACCGCCTCTTCCTTGCCGACGAACTTGGCGAGCTTTTCCTCGAGTTCGACGTGGATGTCGAGCGTTCCGTTCAGGAAACGGGAGCCGGAGCAGCTGGTGCCGTATTTCTTGATGGCCGCAATGGAGGCCTCCTTCAGACGGGGATCGTTGGACAGACCGAGGTAACTGTTGGAGCCGAACATCAGCACGTCCTTGCCGTAAATCTTGACGACAGTGGACTGCTCGGACTCGATGGGGGTATAGTAAGGATAGATGCCTTTGGCTTTGGTTTCCTGCGGGAGCGTGTACTTTCCGCAGATTTCATTCAAAAGTCTCATTGGGTTCAAGTTTTATTTCTACAAGCTTCTTGAATATTGATTGCAAATTTAGTAAAAAACTCACAAAGTCTTATCATTTTTTCGCTTTTGCTCCAGCTGCCAGGCATTGAAACTGTTCTGCCAGATACTGTAGAGCCCGCCGGCCGCGCTCGTCACCGGAGAAAAGAAGGTGTAGCCCGTCCAAATGGCGAAAACGGTGTTCTTCTGGCCGACGGATTGCGTCACGCTCACCTTCCGTCCCGTGTCGGTTCGCGAAGGCCGGAGCCGGAGGTAATGCGAGCCCATCATCTTGCCGGCGGCGAAGTTCAGAAAACAGGAGAGGGCGGAAGCGAGGGCGATCAAGCCGATGACGGAGGCGGACGCGTTGCTTTGGAAGAGCGCGCGGACGGTCATCGTAATGGCGAGCGTCAGGGACACGGTCCAGAGGTAAAAACCCAGGTCGGTCCAGCCGCAGAGCCTTCGGTGCAGCTTCGGCAGCAGGTAGCGCACCAACCAGGCCAGCAGGCAGGGCCCCAGCAGGAGGGGGAACACCTTGGCCAGGATCATACTGAACGCAGTAAAGAAGGACATCCCTTCGACGGGATGGATAAGGGGCACAAAGAGCGGGATCAGCACGGAGGTAGCGAGGTTAATCAGCACGGTGTAGGTCACCAGCGAGGCGATATCCCCACCCAGACGGGCCGTCACCACCACCGCCGCCGTCGCAGTCGGGCAAATCGTACAGATCATGAAACATTCCAAAAACAATCTCAGCGGCGTTCCGGCCGGGACCCAGAAGATGGCCGCCAGGGCCACCAGCACAAAGAGCACGCACTGGAACAAAAGCAACCAAAACTGCCAGCGATGGGGCCTCAACTCCCCCGGGCTGATGCGCACGAAACTCAGGAAAAGCATTGAAAAAATCAGCATCGGCTGCAACACGCCCACGCCGGCGACCAGCGCAGGACCGGCCGGATGCAGAAACGGCAGGGCCCGGTACAAAAAGTAAAGCGCTGCCCCCGCCAGCATGGCGATGGGGAGGATCCAGCGTTTGAGAAAATTCCAGAGGGCGGCCATCGGACGGCGTTTTAGATGCCTTTGCGAAGCCGGGCGGTCGGAATGGAGAGCAAGTCGCGGTACTTGGCCACGGTACGGCGGGCCACCTTGTAGCCCTTGGCGGAGAGTTTCTCCACCAGTTCGTCGTCCGTCAGGGGCGAGGACTTGTCTTCCGCGTCAATAAGTTCCTTAAGGGTCTGCTTGATTTCCTTGGTGGAAATTTCCACCCCATCCTTGTTTTCCATGCCTTCGGAAAAGAAGGACTTCAGGGAGAACACGCCGAAGGGCGTCTCGATATACTTGGAATTGGCTACGCGGGAGATGGTGGATATATCGAATCCGGTCTTTTCGGCGATATCCTTCAGCACCATCGGGCGCAGGTGTTTTTCATCCCCGTCCGTAAAATACTCCTTCTGGTAGTCGAGGATGGCCTGCATGGTCTTCATCAGCGTGTTCTGGCGCTGCTTGACGGCCTCCACGAGCAAGTTCGCGGACTCGATTTTCTTCTTCACGAATTCAAGCGCCTCCTTCTCGGCGCGGGTGGTGGCGCCGGCGGCAAGCATATCCCGGTACTTACGGCTCACGCGGGGCTCGGGGATCTTGTAGCGGGGAAGGCTCAGGTCGAACTTGCCGTCCTCATAACTGAGGTAGAAATCGGGAACGATCTGCTGGGCCTTGTCGGCATAACTGTCATCCATAATGCCGCCGGGATGCGGGTTGAGCCGCGTAATGACGGCAATGGCTTCCTTGAGTTCCTCCCGGCTCATCTTCGTCTTTTCCAGAATCCGCTCGAAGTGGCGGCCCGAGAAGGCATCGAAGTACTTGTCGAGAATGAGCGTCGCGTTGCGGACGGCATCGCTGGGCGTTCGGCCCTGGAGCTGCAGCAGCAGGCACTCCCGCAAATCCCTGGCGCCCACGCCGACCGGCTCGAATTCCTGAATGACTTTCAGCAGGCGTTCCACCTCCTGTTCGTTGGTTTCTATCCCCGCCCGGAGGGAAAGGTCGTCCACTACGCTGCTGATGCTGCGCCGCAGATAACCATCCGCAGAGAGACTGCCGATAATGAAAGCGGCCACGGCTTTTTCATGGTCGTCGAGGTCCCGGAAGCCCAACTGCTCCATCAGCGATTCGGTCAGGCCGTCCCGGACGGAAAGCGTCTCGCGGCGGGGCTCCTCATCGCGGCCGTAGTTGTTGACATACAGTTTGTAATACGGAGTCTGGTCGTCCTTACACTCCTCGAGGGAGACATCCTTGGGCGCGTTCTCGCTCTCCGTTTCGGCGGAATCGGGATGATCCTCGATGGTAGGGGGCGTATCTTCCAGCACCGGATTGTCCTCCAGTTCCTTCCGGACATAGAGTTCCATCTCCTGTTGGGTCTTCTGGAGAATCTGAATGGTCTGAACCTGCAAAGGTGAAAGCCTCTGCTGCAGTTTCTGTTCCAGTGAGAGCCCCTGCTGTGCCATGGTTTATCGGTATACCGCGGGCGTCTTGGGCTTGCGGACCTGGATTGTATCGGTCAGGTAGGCCTGCGTCTTGTCCACGACCGGGTAACGGATCGGTTCCTTTACCACAAATGCCGTGGGATAGTCATTCTGCAACTTTTTCATCAGTTGCATGGCTTCGCTGCGCGTCCGGAAATCACCTACCGTCACTTTGAAATAGGGATTGGCATAACTGCGATAGGCACTTACGCCGGGATAGCGGGCCATGAACAGACGCTGCACTTCCTCCGATTCGGCACGGGCGGACTCCTTGAAGAAAATCCGCACCCGGTACCCCTCGATGGAGCGCTGCTTGTTGGACTCGATACGGGAAGCGGCCGACTGGGACACGCTCTCACTTTGGCTGACGCTCACCCGTCCGGTCCCGTTCTTTCCGTCCGGAAGAATCATAAAGATATCCTTCCCGACGAGGGAGGTGTCCACCCGGGCGGCGGGGATGTAAATCACCGAGTCCACTACTTCCCAGGAGAGCGTATCGCCCTGGGCGCGCAGGGACGCTGTCGCAACGACCAGCAGCAGTAAAGTAAGAAGGGTGCGTTTCATTATTTGAAAAACTTCTCGAGCGGCTGGTCTTTCACGGTATAAAGCTGGCCGTTCCCCTTGGGACTGCCGGAAAGCCTGAACGACACGTCGCATACGTATTCCTTCGGATTGAAATCCTTGAGGGCGGCAATGACCGTAAAAAGAGAAACTTCCGGGGCGGGTGTCATCCGAAGATGGGCCGTATAGGTCTGGCTGCTCTTGGCGGCAATCTCAATCGGCTCGGCCGTAAAGCTCATCATATTGGTCTGGCCGGTACGGACAACCCCCTCGATATCATAGATACGCAGGTAAGAAGAAGGGTTCTGCACCGGCACGTCGACACTCACGCCGAAACTGCGGTTGGTAAAGGTAGGCAGTTGCAGGCCCGACACCCGGGCGGAACCGACCTGGAGTTTGCGCAGGGTATCAAGGCCCACACAGGAGGCGGCCGCCATCAGCAGGGCCACGAGGGAAAGGGTCAGCAGAAATTGTCTTTTCATAATTTTAACCTTTGTATCACTTCTGCAAAGATAAGTAAAAACGCGAAATAATCCCTATCTTTGCGCGCTCAATCTTATGAAGAATTTGGTTTATATCGAGACCTATGGCTGTCAGATGAACGTCAATGACAGCGAGGTCGTTCTCTCCATCCTGAAAAAACACGGCTGGGAGCACTGCTGCGAGTTGGAAGATGCCACGCTGATCCTGGCCAACACCTGTTCCATCCGGGACAACGCCGAACAGCGCATCTGGGGCCGCATCGAGCAGTTTTACCTGCAGAAGAAAAAGCGTCCGGGCGTGCTGGTGGGCATTCTCGGCTGCATGGCCGAGCGCCTCAAAGAGAACCTTCTGGACAGCGGAAAGGTGGATATCGTTGCCGGTCCGGACAGTTACCGGCGGCTGCCCGAACTTATCGCCGCCGCTTCCGACGGCCACCCCGGTATCGACACCGTCCTGTCCCGCGAAGAGACCTACGCCGACATCACCCCGGTCCGTCTGGACGAGAGCGGCGTAAGCGCCTTCATTTCCATTATGCGAGGCTGCAACAAGGTCTGTTCCTACTGCGTCGTTCCCTACACCCGCGGGGTGGAGCGCAGCCGCGAGCCCGGTACCATCGTGCGCGAAGCCTGCCGCCTGTTCGAAAGCGGGGTGAAAGAAGTAACGCTCCTGGGCCAGAACGTGGACTCCTATCTCTGGAAAAGCGAAGGGGAAAGCGTGAATTTCGCCGCCCTGCTGGAAAGGGTTGCGCAGGTCAGCCCGCTCCTGCGCGTGCGTTTCTCCACCTCCTACCCTTCGGACATCAGCGACGAACTGCTGGAGGTGATGGCCCGCTACGACAACATCTGCAAACACATCCACCTGCCCGTTCAGAGCGGCAGCGACCGGATGCTGGAAAAAATGCGCCGCAAATACGACCGTTCCTGGTATCTCGAGCGCGTGAAGGCCATTCGCGAAAAAGTGCCCGGCTGTGGTCTGACGACCGATGTGATTGCCGGGTTCTGCTCCGAAACGGAAGAAGACCATCGCGACACCCTCTCCCTGATGGAAGAGGTGGGCTACGACTCCGCCTTCATGTTTCAATATTCCGAACGCCCGGGCACCCTGGCCGCCCGCAACTATCCCGATGACGTTCCGCCCGAAGTCAAGACGCGCCGGCTGAACGAAATCATCGACCTGCAGATGAGAAAAAGCCGGGAACGCTATGCCGCACAGATTGGCAGCGAACAGACCGTCCTGATCGAAGGTCCCGCCAAAAAAGGGGAAGGAAAGGTCTGCGGACGCTCTTCCAACTATATGATGTGCGTATTTGCTTCGGACAAGAAAGCCGGAACGTATGTGCGCGTGAGGGTCGTCGACGCCACCCCCGCCACGCTCATCTGCGAAGAGATTCAGTGACGTCCGGCGCGAAGCCCGGCGGCCTCTGCCCGTCACGAACCCGTCCCCCAGTACGCCCCGTCCACATAGCCGTTGAAATCATACCGGCGGATTTCCCCATCCACATATAGTGCCGCCTTTCCCTCGATTTGCAGCGGCAGGAAAAGTTTGCCGCCCTGGAAGAAAAAGAGCTCTTTGGAGTAGGGCTCCGCCCCTTCCGGAAGCAGCTCCGTCCGCCCCTCGTCGACAATGGAAAAGCGCCCGTCCAGGCCCTTCTGCAGCACCTTCCACTGTCCCTCCTGCGAAATGGCGAGCGCACAGCCTTCCCCGTCTGCGGCCGACCAGAGATTGACGGGCGACTGTCTGATTTCCACCCGGTAGAGCCGTCCCAGATTCGCGCTGGTGTTGGTCAGGGCGTAGATTTGGCTCTGATCTCCCATCAAGGCGACATAGCGCTCGTTGTACCCAATTTGGAAATTCGATCCCAGGGATGGGAAAAACACGTAGGATTTGCTGCCATAATACGCGGTGAACCAAGGCAAAGAGAGGTTGCGTGCGATGGACGCGTCATACACGCCGACGTCCTCACGAGCCTCCCGCGTCTGATCGACCCTTCCGTCCAGCCAGTAGGAAAGGGTCCGGCCGGAAATGGTGGAAAACTGAAACGGGCGTCCCGACCCCGACTCGTGGACGCTTCCCTGCGGCGTTCCGTCCGCGTAACAGAGGCCGTGCAGGATATGGTCGCTTCCCGAAGCGAGCTGCGAACCGTCCGAGCGGAGCGTCCACCCCGAACCGTCGCATTTGCGGCAAAGGGAAAGCACCTCTTCGCCGCGGAGAATCATTGAATGGACATACTCCCTCGTCTTTACCGAATAGACCACCTCGCCGTCCTTCTGCACGAAGGATGCTTCGTCGGAGATATAATCGGCATACAGATGGCCGCGTAGAATCCGGTGCATATCCGAGTCGGAAACGGCGAGGGTGGCTTCGCCCACCGGGATTTCCAGGATCGCTTCGTTGTCCCTGAGCAGAAAGAGGGTACAGTCCACGCTCCCCTTCTGCTCATCTTTGCGCCAGTCATAGCCCTCGGGATAACGCACCCCGCAGACATACAGATGGGGCACCCCGCCGTCCGGGCCCCCATCGACGGAATTTCCATACGGACCGCCCGGCGCTCCATCCCGATGGCTTAAAAGCCGGCCCGCCCCGACCGTGTACCAATCCTCGTCGCAGGCCAGGACGAGGGCGGCCGTCAAAAGAATCATAAAATACTTTTTCATAACGGCCGCCAAGGTAGGGGCTTTCCGGGAGAAAAAAGTCAGAAAAAAGAAAAAAATAAAAAGGTCAAAAAAAGATTTTCCTTTTCTTGACCTTTTTTGTGAATTTGCAACTTTTCAGGGTTGCAAAGGGAATTATTCGCTCAGGGTAAAGCGCTTGAAGACGACAATCTTGGCATCTTTGTCCACGCCGGCGAGGAAGTCCTTGACGGACTGCTTGCCGTCGCCCATCTGGTAGCCCTGCTCTTCGAGCGTGCTCTCCTTGAAGAATTTCTGAACACGGCCGTTGGCAATGTTCTGAATCATCTGCTCGGGGAGGTTGGCGGCCTTCTGCTCGGCGACGGTCTTCTTGATCTCGCGAGCCTGGGCGGCCTGTTCGGGGGTCAGCCAGCCTTTGGCGGTGTTGGACTCGATATGGTCTTCGCTGTCCACGTGGGCGGGGTTGATGCCGGCCTTCTTCAAGGCAGCCTCAACGGCCTTCTGGACCTGCTCTTCCTTGGTCTTCTCCACGGCCACCTGATATTCCTTCTCGACGACGTCCTTGGGGCAGTCGGCGGCGGAAATGGAGACGGGAGCCATCGAAGCAACCTGCATGGCGATACCGCGGGCGGCATCGGCGGGGATTTCCTTGTTGAAGCCCACGATGGCACCGAGCTTGCCGGTGATCTTGTGGATATAGGCAACGAGGAAAGGAGCCTCGACAAGCGCGTAGAAGGCCAGAGCATGCTTCTCACCGGTCTTGCCGGTCTGGGCGGTGATGGCCTCTTCGACGGTGCGTCCGTCGGCGAGTTTCACGGCCTTGAGCGCTTCGGCATCGGCGGGTTTGGCGGCGATGGCGGCATCGGCGATGGCGGCGGCCAGATCCTGGAACTCCTGGTTGCGGGAGACGAAGTCGGTCTCGCAGCCGAGGCTCACGAGGACGGCCTTGTTTCCATCGACGCGGGCGAGGACGGCACCTTCAGCGGTTTCGCGGTCGGTACGTTTGGCGGCGACGAGCTTGCCTTTCTCACGGATGATTTCCTGAGCGCGGTTGTAGTCGCCATTTGCCTCGACGAGCGCCTTCTTGCAATCCATCATGCCGGCGCCGGTCATTTGACGCAACTTCATTACGTCAGCGGCTTTGATTTCCATTTTCTTTACTTTTTAAAACGGTTACTACTCTTCAGCCTTCGCTTCGGCAGCGGGAGCCTCTTCGGCCTTCACCTCGGCAGCGGGAGCATCTTCGGCCTTCACCTCGGCAGCGGGGGCCTCGGCGGCAGCCTCTTTGGCGGCGGCCAGTTTGGAAGCGGCGTTCTTGCGGGAACGGAGCTTCACGCCGGCAGGAGCGGCGGCAGCGGTCTCTTCAGAGGCCTCTTCCCCTTCCTTGTCCTTTTCAAGTTTCCTCTCCTCAAGTCCTTCGCTGATAGCCGCGCAGCAGGTCTCTACAATGTAGGAAATGCTCTTGGCGGCGTCATCGTTGGCCGGAATCACATAATCAATCGGGGTGGGATCGCAACAAGTATCAACCATGGCGATTACCGGAATGTTCAGGCGGACAGCCTCCTTGACGGCATTGGCTTCCTTCTGGACATCGATGACGAAAAGGGCGGAAGGCAGACGGTTCATATCCTTGATGGAACCGAGGTTCTTCTCAAGTTTGGCCCGCTGACGGTCGATCTGCA
>JAGCXP010000062.1 GCA_017961345.1 Bacteroidales bacterium
AAGTAGCCCTGGGCATATTTGCTGGTGTGGTCACCGATAATCTTGATGGTGTTCTTGTTGGCGCCCACCGTACCGTCGGCCATATCGGCGAACGCGCTCACGGGGAGTTTGTCACCCTGCTGGGCGTTCACCACGTCGGCGATGTTCTTCACGAAGGCGGGAGCCATCCGGCCGGCGTTGGGATTGACGAACTTGGCGTTGATGGAAGCCCAGTCGGAAGGAATGTTCACCTTCTGGTACTCTCCGCCGCGGTCGACCGCCGCATAGTTCATCTTTACGACATTCTCACCCTTCTTGCCATAACTCTTGTCGATGGCTTTTTTCATATAGGTCACGGCCTCCTCGTAAGGGATGATGCCCGTAATCTTGAAGAACGCGCTCTGGAGGATGGTGTTCGTCCTGCCGCCCAGACCGATTTCGGATGCGATCTTGGTTGCGTTGATGATATAGAGGGTGATGTGTTTCTTGCCGATGATGGCCTTCACGTGGTCGGGAATGCGCTCGAGCGTCTCCTTCTCGTCCCAGAGGCTGTTGAGCAGCAGTGTGCCGCCCTCCTTGATGCCCTCGAGGACATTATATTTATAAAGATAGGAAGGCACGTGGCAGGCCACGAAATCGGGGGTGCTCACCAGATAGGGCGCCTTGATCGGGCTGTCACCGAAACGAAGGTGCGAGCAGGTGTAGCCGCCGGACTTCTTGGAATCGTAGTCGAAGTAGCCCTGGGCATATTTGCTGGTGTGGTCACCGATAATCTTGATGGTGTTCTTGTTGGCGCCCACCGTACCGTCGGAACCCAGACCGAAGAACTTGCACTCGGTGGTGCCGGGTTTCACGATGGAGATTTCCTCCTTCATCGGGAGGCTCTTGAAGGTCACGTCGTCTACGATGCCGATGGTGAAGTCGTCCTTCGGTTCGCTCTGGGCGAGGTTCTCATAGACCGCCACGATCTGTGCGGGAGACGTATCCTTGGAGGAGAGGCCGTAGCGTCCACCCACGATGAGCGGAGCGCCCTTGCGGCCCTGGAATACGGCTTTTACGTCCACGTAGAGCGGTTCGCCCACGCTTCCGGGCTCTTTCGTGCGGTCGAGCACGGCGATGCGCTTGACGCTCTTCGGAAGGGCTTTGAGGAAATACTTCGCGGAGAAGGGACGATACAGACGCACGATCAGCACGCCGACTTTCTGTCCTTTGGCTTCGAGGTAATCGATGGTCTCCTTGATGGTCTCCGTGACGGAACCCATCGCGATGATGACGTTCTCGGCGTTCTTGTCGCCATAGTAGTCGAAGGGACGGTATTCGCGTCCGGTCAGTTCGCTGATTTCACCCATGTAGCGGGCCACGATGTCGGGCACTTCCGCATAGTAGCGGTTGGCCGCCTCGCGGGCCTGGAAGTACACGTCGCCGTTCTGGGCGGTACCGCGGGTAACGGGCGCATCGGGCGTGAGGGCTTTCTTGCGGAAGGCGGTGAGGGCTTTCTCGCTGATCATCGCCTTCAGGGCTTCCTCGTCCAGGAGTTCGATCTTCTGAATCTCATGGGAGGTGCGGAAACCGTCGAAGAAGTGCAGGAAAGGCACGCTGGACTTGATGGCGGAAAGGTGCGCCACGGCGGCCATATCCTCGGCTTCCTGCACGGAGGCGGAGGCGAGCATGGCAAAACCGGTCTGGCGGCAGGCCATCACGTCCTGGTGATCGCCAAAAATGGAAAGAGCTTCCGCCGCAAGTGCCCTGGCTGAAACGTGGAACACCGTAGGAAGAAGCTCACCCGCGATTTTGTACATGTTGGGAATCATCAGGAGGAGACCCTGGGAGGCGGTGAACGTGGTGGTCAGCGCTCCCGCCTGCAAGGAGCCGTGCACAGCACCGCTAGCACCTCCCTCGCTCTGCATTTCCGTCACTTTGACGACTTCCCCGAAGAGGTTTTTCTTACCCTGCGATGCCCACTCGTCCACATACTCCGCCATCGTCGAGGACGGGGTAATCGGATAAATGGCGGCATGCTCACTGAAGAGATAGGCGATGTGGGCGGCCGCCCAGTTACCATCGCAGGTTGTAAATCTTTTTTCTGTAGCCATTTGCTTTGAATTTATGTATGAATTTTAAGTTGCGAAATTCAGCACAACAAATTTAATAAAAAGAAATCAAATTCACAAATATTCGGTAACTTTGTCGCGCAAATTATGGTTGTGGACACGAAATTCCGTCATATCCTCCGGCTCGTCCTCGGCATCGCCGCCGGGGCGCTGCTGATTGTTCTGGCTTTCCGCAAGGTGGATTGGCAGGCCTTTCTCGACGGATTGAAACAGTGCCGCTGGACCTGGGTGGGCGTTTCGATGGCCGCCGGCCTGACCGCCCTTCTGTTCCGGGGCTTTCGCTGGCACCGCCTGCTCTCCCCCATCGACGGCGGGCTCTCCCGCCGCCGCGTGTTCGGCGCCTATTGCATCGGCAACCTTTGCAACTGCGTGCTGCCCGCCAGCGGCGAGCTCGTCCGCAGCGCCGTAGTCCCTCGCCACCGGGAGGATACACAGGAAGTGCTCGGAACGGCCGCTTCGGAACGGGTTATAGACCTTCTCACGCTAGGCGGCACTCTCCTGCTATTGATGGCGGCCGGCTGGAATTTTATCGGTTCATTCGTGCGGGAAAACATCGTTCAGCCTATTGCTGCCAATCCCCGCAGCATCCTGCTGCTTTCCATTCTCGCCGTCGCCGTCGTGACGGTCCTGATATTGATTTTTGCCCGCCGACTCCCCTTTCCCGCCAAAGCCCGCGGCTTTCTGGTGGGGGTATGGAAAGGCATCAAGAGCATCCGTGCGATGGAAGGAAAGGGCTGGTTTCTGCTGGATACCGTCGTGATTTGGAGTCTGTACTGGATCCAGGTGCTGGCGATTTCAAAGGCGCTGGGTCTCTCGCTGCTTCCCAAAGACGCCCTCTTGCTTTCCGCCCTGGGCAGCATTGCGTCCGTCATACCCGTCCCCGGCGGTATCGGCGCCTATCATTACATTCTGGCGCTGGCCCTGAGCAGCCTTTATGGCATGAACTGGAACGAGGGCATCCTTTTCGCCACCCTCTGCCACGAATCCCAACTGCTCGTCTCCGTCGCTGCCGGAGCGCTTTCCTGGCTTATTTTCCCAGTTGATAATAGGTTGACTGACCGGTAAACTCGTCCATGGTCATCGACACGATCTGGCCGTCGCTCTTGCGATAGCGGATTTCGATGTGACTGTAGCCGCGCGGAAGTTTCTGCTGCGCGTCAAGCACCGCTTTGTAGGTATCGCCGTCCGATGAGACGGTAAGGGAGGTCTTCTGCTCCTTGGAGAGGGTTTCCAACTGGCCGGAGAAGGCATACAGCAACGTATTGGCCAGCGAACGCATCAGCGCGTTGCGGCTCAGGTCAGATTTAATTTCGCGGCCTTCCCGACGGTTGACCATCGAATTCCCGTCAATCAGGAAATTCTCCTTTTGAGCATCTTCATACGCCATATGGAGATAGTCTTGCTTGTAGAGCAACTCCCCTTTCAGCGTAACGGCCGCCTTGCGGGGAAAGGAGCGGACTTCGGTAAAGGCGGATTTCACTTCGCTGCGGGCGGCGCCCGTCTCGGCGATAAAGGCAATCATTTCCTCTTCGGAAGCCGCCTGCGCGGCGCTCCAGAAGGCCAGCAGGCCCAGACAGGATAAAAGGAACTTTTTCATCAATCAGTCAATTTTAAGACGCGTTCTCAGCCATTTCGATTGCATCAGCAGACGGAAAAGAAGGGGCTGAAGGGCGTAGGTTATCAAAATCACGGAAGACATTCCCAGCAGGGTGCAGACCCCGATGGAATGGATGGCCGGATGGATGGCGAACAGCAACGACACCGTCACCACCATCAGCGCGAAGGCAGAGAAGAGAATGGCGGCCTTGTGGCAGGTCAGCAGGCGGTAGGCGCCGGTCCGGTACTTGGACAGCAGGCCGTCCATCACGAAGATACTATAATCCACCCCGATACCGAAGACAAAGGTGGAAATCATAATGTTAATGAGGTTGAACTGCAGGCCGAGCAGATACATCATGCCCTGCACCATAAACCAGCTCAGCAGCATCGGAAGGAAGGCAACCAGGGCCAGCAGCAAACTCTTGAAGGAAGCGAGCAGAACCAGGAACACGAAGATGGCGGAAACCATCTGGACGACATTGAAATCGCTCCGCACAATCTCCACCATATCCCCCGTATAATAGAAAGGATCGAGGATGACGGCCCCGGGGATGGCGTTCACCCGGTCGTTGACCGCCTTGATATCCACCTTGTCCATCAGAGCGGAACTTAAAATCAGGTATCCCGTATCGGAGACTTCCACATAATTGCAGAGGAACGCTTCGGGAAGCGCCGTTTCATCCAGAATGAAAGAAGGGACATAATCGGCCTGAGCCATCGCCGAGAAGGTGCCGGGGATATCCATTCCGGCAGAGTCGCTCCAGGCATATTTGGCATCTTCTTTCAGCAGCAGCCGCTCCGCCTTCCGGAGACGGGAAGAGGTCCAGTAGGACTTCCAGCGGGCAATGTTTTCCTCCTGTTCGGATGAGGGTACGAGCAGCAGGTCCGCGCTGCTGTAACTGACCACGAGCCCTTCCTCTTTCAAGGCGGCGAGTTCGGCACTCACCTTTCGGCTGGCGAGAATGGCGCTGTCAAGGTCGCGGCCGGCGACGGCATAGTACATCGCGCTCCAGCCCCCGTTTACCTTTTCATTATACACGCGCTCGCTGCGTACCGTCGCGGGGTCGAGGTAGCCGATGTTGTTCAGGTCGTTGTCAAAGCCCACTTTCGGTGAGAACCAGATGCTTACGAGGGCCACCAGGATAAAAAGAACCACGACGGGAACGTTCCGGTCGAGCGGATATGAATTGATTTTATTGACGATTTCAAACGCCTTTTCATTCTTCTTCGTGCTGCTCCCTGCGAGGAAATGCGGCAGGAAAACCAGGGCGAAGAATGTGGTGCCGATCAAGGCCAGGGAAGCGAAAATGCCGAAGTCGGAGAGCAGTTCGCTCGAAGTGAGCAGCAGTCCGGCGAAGGCGCCTACCGTCGTCAGACAGCCCAGACAGACCGGCTTCGCCTGCTCCAGAAGCAGGCGTTCGATATCCCCTACATATTTGTGATGCGTCAGCACGTGCAGGCAGTAACTCATGGCTACGCCGAGCACGAGGGCAGCGATGCCGAGGGCGATAATCGACAGGCTTCCCTTGACGAGATACATTCCGGCCATGGCCACCAGCACGCCGTAGAGAATGGGCAGCAGCAGATGCAGCAGCGTCCCCTTTGTCCTGAAGCAAAGGCCTATCACAAAGCAAATGATAATCAAGGAGATACCGACGGTATAGAGCAGGTCCTTCTTAATCTGGCCTGCGTTGTGGCAGCCGGTAATGACATTGCCGTGGAAGAGCACTTCCAACTGCGGACGCTCCTTCTCCACCGCCTTTCCCGCATCCGTCAGCAGGTCATTGAACCAGCCGCCCGACTGGGAGTCCAGGGCATCGAACGAGGGGGTAAGAAACGCCAGGCAAAGCGTGCTGTCCGGCGAAAAAATATGGCCGTTGATAAGGGTCATTCCCCCGACGTCAGAGATCGGCGTATCCCACTCCCCGGCCGCCATCTTGTCAATGGTTTCTTCGCAGAGCAGGCTATCCAGTTTCGGATAGGCTTCTTCCGGCAGGTAGGAAGGCAGGTTGCCGACCGCAAACCAGACCAGGTTCATCAAATCATCACCGTCAAAGCGATAGAGGCTGTTGGCCACCAGGCCGCGTTTGTCTTCCTGCGACAAGGTTTCCATAAAACGGTCCATCGCCGTTGCCAGCTCCTGCGGGGAAACTGCCTTTGCTTTGCTGCCGGCGTCCTGCGAAGCCTCACTCCCCTCCCGCGCCTGAATCAGCACGAAGGCTTTGTCTTTGACCTTGATGCTGCTGAAAGCAATGCCGCTCTTTGAACTGTTCTCGGTTTTGGGAAGGAGGGTGGCGATGTTCTCTTCAAAACGGAGCCTGATTCCCAACGCTCCGAACAGCAGGGCGGAACCGATCATCAGTATGTACATCAGCGTCTTATGGACGGAGAAAAAGCGGTAAAGCTTGACAAAGGGGTTCATAACGATGAGAATCCTTTTTAAATTTTCGGCTAATTTAAGATTTTTTCCGTGAATTTTCGTACATTTGTCCAAATGAACCAAAACACTAACCATATGCTCAAATTTGAAACGGGAGGCTGCAGCTCCTTTGTAAAAGATGCAGAATACAAAGAATACGTCGGAAAAGCCCTTGAGGCGCTGAAAGTCCTCGAAAACGAAACGGGTGCGGGCAACGACTTCCTCGGATGGAAGCACCTTCCCTCCCTCACGCTGGCCGGCCGCCTCGTGGATGAGTGCGAAGCTGTCCGCAAGAGCTGGCTCACCAAGGGCGTGGACCTTGTCATCGTCATCGGTATCGGCGGCTCCTATCTGGGTGCCAAATGCGCCGTGGAAGCCCTCTCCCATACCTTTGCCAAGTCTCTCGGCGGCCGCAAAGCCGCTCCTGAGATTGTCTTCGCCGGCAACAACCTTTCCGAAGAATACCTCTGCGAAGTGATGGACCTCGCTCAGCAGAAGAACGTCGCCTGCGTGGTGATTTCCAAGTCGGGAACGACCACCGAACCGGCCGTCGCCTTCCGCATCGTCAAGCAGTACATCGAGCAGAAATACGGCAAGAAAGAGGCCGCAGAACGGATTGTGGCCGTGACCGACGCCGCTCGTGGCGCGCTGAAGTCCCTCTCCACCCAGGAGGGCTACAAGACCTTCGTCATCGAGGACAACGTGGGCGGCCGTTTCTCCGTCCTTACTCCCGTCGGCCTGCTGCCGATTATGCTCGCCGGCTACGACGTGAAGACGATGCTGAAAGGAGCCCTTGAAATGGAACAGGCCTGCGCCCGTCCCAGTGAGGACAACCCCGCCGTGCAGTACGCCGCCATGCGTAACCTCCTCTATAACAAAGGCAAAAAGGTGGAAATCCTCGTTTCCTTCCAGCCGAAGCTCCAGTATCTGGGCGAATGGTGGAAGCAGCTCTACGGCGAGTCCGAGGGCAAGGATGGCAAGGGTATTTTCCCCGCCTCGGTCATCTGCACGACCGACCTGCATTCCATGGGTCAGTACATCCAGGACGGCGAGCGCAACCTGATGGAGACCACGGTTACCGTGGAGAAGGCCCAGCGCAGCCTCGTCATTGAATCCGACGAGCAGAACCTCGACGGGCTCAACTTCCTTGCAGGTAAGCACGTGGAGGAATGCAACAAGATGGCTCAGCTCGGCACCCAGCTCGCGCATATCGACGGCGGTGTGCCCCAGATGAACGTCAGCGTGGAAAAACTCGATGAGTACAACCTCGGCGCCCTCTTCTATTTCTTCGAAAAAGCCTGCGGCGTTTCCGCCTACATCCTCGGCGTGAATCCCTTCAACCAGCCGGGGGTCGAAGCCTACAAGAAGAACATGTTTGCCCTGCTCGAAAAACCCGGTTACGAAGAGCAGACCAAAGCCATTTGCGCACGGATTAAATAATTGTTTATTTGTAAGTTGCACAAAAGGGGCGGCTCAGTGAGTCACCCCTTTTTCATTCGCTCGCCGCTTTCGCGGACGGCTATGCCTCTTGCCCGCAAGTTCGCGGGCGGCTCACTGAAGAGCCAAGAAGAGCAAAAGCAAGGCGCGAAGCGAGCCGCTCCTTCGCGCTCGGCGCAGCGCCTTTGCTTTAGCCGACGGCATTCCTTCCTGCCGGCGGCGTTGCCCGCTCGCGCAAGTTCTTTGCGGTTGTGCTCCATCGCCAGATAGATTCCCGGTACTTCACTGGCTACGTTTTCCCGCATTTTTGCTCCTCACCAAATACTTTGGAACTCGGTCGGTCAAGAGTGCACGTGCACATTTGCCCGACCCGGTGCTGGAGCATCTCATCGGCCAAAATTTGCCCCATTTTTTGCCCGACCAAGTGCTGGAGCATTGCTTCACGCTGTTTTTGTCTTCAAAACGAAGTGACGCCGTGCTCCAGCATCGCTCCACGCTGTTTTTAGCCCTTTTTCAGCGCGCGCGTGTGCTGGCGGTGGCATGCTGGCGCTCCTCGCTCGAAGCGTTCAGCACGCAGCCCGCTATCGCACACTGCGCTTGGCCCTACATTTCAAGGATTCAACCGGTGCGAACTTCCGCGCCTATAAATACCGCCTTCTGGCAGCTTGCAACGCACTTTCAGGGTTGGCTGATTCGAGTCAACCCTTTTTGTGTCAATCAGTTTTTGGATTTTCAAAAATTTGTTCGTAACTTTGTTCATTAAAAGTATTTTAATGGGCATGATGTTACTAACGAATAACCACAGCCAACACTATCTTCGCCTCGCCCTTGCCGCGGCGGCGATTCTCACGCTCTCCCTCTCTTGCGCTCGCGAAATCGCCCTTGAGTCGGACTCCATCGAAAACGGAAACGCCGTAAAATCGGACGGACGGGACTTTTCGGCCGGAATCGCGGACGAGGCCTCCAAAATGAGTATCAACACCTCTACCGGCGTCCTCAGCTGGCAAACGACCGACAATATCACCATCTTCTGGGCCTCCGGTGACGCGGGAAAGACCACGGCCACCGCCCGGAGCGCGGGCGCCTCCACCACTTTCCCCGGAAGCGGAGTCGGTGAGGCGGCTGAATATTATGCAACCTGGTCGCAGAGCACTTCAAGCTTTAACGGGACCGACCTGACGGTCCGCATTGCCAAAAGCCAGTCCCGCGGCGCGGAAAATTCGATCTTTCTGGCGGCAAAAACGACGGCTGCCGCACGCAACTTTATGTTCTACACCCTGACCACGCTGGTCAAGTTCCAGGTGGCGGGAAGCGATTATACCAAAGCCGTATTTCAAGGCGGCAACGGCGAATACCTCGCCGGAGACGTCACGATTGATTTTTCAGAAGGAGAGCCGGTCATCGGCGCCCCCGCCAACAACAGCGCCCGTTCCACGACCCTGACCATCACTACGGGAGGTACTTTCGCGGCGGGGACGAATCACTTCTTTTCCGTCCTCCCCAACACCTTTCCCAACGGCTTTTTCATCACCCTCTACAAAGGAGACGACAATCCCCAGCCCCCCATCTACGTTACTTCCGAGCAGATTTTCGAAAGAGGAGGGTATGTCGATCTGGGCACAATCGACAATCACATGGTCACCAACCTGTTCGTCACGCCTGAAGGCGCCGGAAAGAAGAGCGGCAAAAACTGGGAAAATGCACTGGGAACCGATGAACTTCGCGAACTGATCGAATGGAAAACAGATGTCGCCAGCCGCAACTTCATGGCTTCCATTCTCGACGGCGTCACCTTCCACATGGCAAAGGGAGACTATTTTCTCGCCGGCGAAGCGAATTCGCACGTGGAAATCAACTACAACACCTCTCCCTCGCTGGTTTCCCTCTCCTTCCTGGGCGGCTATCCGGCCGGACTGACCGGGACCTCGCTCTCGGGACGCGACACACCGCGGGCCGGTGAAGCCGAACCGGCCAACTGCACCGCTTTTACCGGCAAGGGGATCGCCGGCATCATCCAGACCAGCAGCCAGACGAACGTCACTTTCGAAGGCCTTACGTTCAAAGACGGCAATGCTGATTATCGGGACGACATCAACTATGGTGCCGTAACCTGTTCCTCCGGCGAGTCGTTCAACGCTACGGCCACGTTCCGTCATTGCCGCTTTGTCGGCAATCATAAATCTCCCGACCTCCCGGTCGGCGCGGCGGCCCTGGCCCTGAATAAAATCAATGCCACGATCGATTCCTGCTATTTCGCCGACAACCATTCGCAAAGCGGCGCCGCCATCAATATCCGGGGCGGAGAGGGCACTGTCACTATCAGTCACTGTACCTTCAAGAACAACAGCGGCGTTTACGGCGCCGTGGAGAATTACGGACGAAACGGCGTAACGGTAAGTGAATGTGCGTTTGAAAACAACACGGCCGACTACGGCGGCGCATTTTTCTGCGCCGGCTCCGGTACTTTCCCCAATTGCAGTACCACCCTCTCTCATTGCACCTTCACCAACAATACTTCCACCAC
>JAGCXP010000063.1 GCA_017961345.1 Bacteroidales bacterium
CCGGGAGGCGCCTCGTACGGGAAGTTCCTGAGGGTCACCTCGATACGGAACACGGCGAACTGGCGCTCCAGATACACGTGGGCGACATCGCCGGAGATCAGCACCTCACCCAGCATCAGGTCGACATCGGAGATAGAAGACGGATCATCGTGCTGCAGGGCACCCGAAGCGGTCGAAAGGTTTCTCATATAAATGGTCGGAGATCCCACCCGCACAGCGTCGAAGATCGAATTGCCGGCGTACGTGTCCAGCGACGGATACAGGCAGATGACCTTGTCCCCTGCGTTTCCGGTCCAGGTCCCGGAGAATTCCGCCTTGCTGCGGCCTTCCTCACCGGTAGAAGTGAACGTATCGACGGCCGTGATGCCGCCCTGGTCGAAAGAAACCACCGTAATGGATTCCTCCGAATTCCAGAACCCTTCCAGCGTCTTGCTTTCCGTGTCGTATTCATAAAGCGTCTTTGTGCCCGTCGGAGCGACGACGGACGCCTGGATCGTCATCGGAACGCCTGCTTTCTTTTCGGCCGGCGTCTTATGGCAGCTGTTCATCAGCACGACCGCGCAGGCCATCATTACAATATTCGTTATGATGCGTTTCATCTTGTAGACTTTAATTAGGTTAAAAATCCAAATCCCAACCGTGGCCCATATCAGGGACCTCTCCACTGGCACAGACAATGCCTTCCGACTTGACCTCAATGACCTCTGTCACGGGTGATTCATAAGTGATTAAGCGTAAACCTTCCATTAAGTGCGTAAAAAACGACTAAAATTAGACACGATTAAATGTCGTATAATACAATACTAACTAAAAAAAGTGAAGCACACTTCTCAGTTCAAAATTAATTTTTTTATAAGACATTTCAAAGACTCAGAAATAAAATCTTATCCCCAGACTGAATGTCTCACTTCTCCAGATCACTTCGATGGCAGGAAGGAAGTGTGAGTAGTTTGGTGAAATAGAAATCCCCGGCTTTTGACCGGGGATTGTGCATTATTCTGTGATCAGAGAATAGTTGGTGCTGCGCCCGCCTTCTTCATTCTTCTTTAGGACTCCTTTGTCCACAAGGTCTCGGATGTCGTTGAGGGCGGTATCTGTGGAGCACTTCCCTATCTTGGCCCACTTGCCGGTGGTCAGTTTCCCGAAGAACCCGTCAAATTGCATGTTGATGATTTTGCGCTGGCGCTCGTTCACTACCAGGTCGCGGTGGCTCTCCCAGAAGCGGGCTTTGGCGAGGACGGAGGCGAGCGTTTCTTCCGTGGAAGAGAGCGCCCGGTCAAAGCAGTCCAGGAACCAGAGGAGCCAGGCGGTGATGTCGCCGTCGCCCTTCTGAGTTTTCTCAAGCACGCCGTAGTATTCCTTCTGCAGGATCTTAATCTCGTTGGACATACTGTAGAAGCGCTTGGCAGAGTGTTCACTGCGGGCCAGCAGCATATCCGTGATGGCGCGTGTGATACGGCCATTGCCATCGTCGAAGGGGTGGATGGAGACAAACCAGAGGTGGGCGATGCCGGCTTTAAGGACGGGATCTGTCCCGTTATCGGTATTTACCCAGTCGATGAAGCGGTGCATCTCTTCGGGCACGCGCTCCGGCCCCGGAGCCTCGTAGTGGACTATTTCGTGGTCCATCGGCCCGGAGACTACCTGCATTTCTCCGGTGCGGTACTTGGCCACTTCTATGGCGTAGAAAGCGCTGCGCCCCGTGGGGAACAGGACGTTATGCCAGCCGAAGAGGCGGTCGTCGGAAAGGGGCTGGTCGTAGTGCTGCGTGGCGTCCAGGAGCATCTCAACGATACCTTCAACGTAGCGTGAAGCAGGCACCAGACCGGCAGTATGGATGCCAAGACGGCGGGCGATGGAGGAGCGGACTTCCGTGAGATTGAGGACCTCGCCTTCTATCTCGCAGGAACGGACGAGTTCCAGGGACATGGTGGTGAGCATGGCTTCGTCCTGGAAGTCAAAGCCGAGGGACAGCATTCGGCCCAGCATGAGACCTTGCTTGGCCCTGACGGGGCCGAGTTTGTTCATCACGGCTTCTTTGTCATAGCGGAATACCCACCAGTTATTTCTTTGATGCAGGTACATATCGCGTTTTCTTGGATGCAAAGCTAGGGATTATTCGGTAATTAAACAAGTTATTCGCCGATATTTGTTCGGCGAATAGACGGCAGATTCGCCGAGGACTCCCCTATTTCTTCCAGTTCTTGGTAATCGTCTTCATGGTGTCGGCCTTGGTCCTGCCTGCGAAGCCGATGGAGAGCATGAAGCAGTGTGGGTTTTATGAAAATCGTACATTCTTTTTATGTTATTCGTAAAACTGGCATTATATTTGTCTTAGATATAGCAAAACTAAATCGAAGACAAATGAAGAATGCAACTCAAAAGAGCATCAAGAGGCTCTCCATCGCCACCCTCATCATCGGTGGTTTGACCCTTGCCTATCTCTACTGGGAGATAATTGCCCAGTTGTGGGTGGACAGTTATATTTATCCCCTGACCTGGAACCCGGACATCAAGGGTTGGCAGATCTTTATCCTGGCGGCCCGTTTCGTCGGCATAACGCTTCTTTTTGCCCTGTGCTGCGTCTTCCTGTACCGAACCAACAAAGGGCTGAAAGATGGAGAGATCTTCCCTAAATCCAACATCTCCCTCATCCGA
>JAGCXP010000064.1 GCA_017961345.1 Bacteroidales bacterium
AGAGGATATCCTCCGCCTGTTGTATCACGCTACGGAGTTGGGCACGATGAACATCAAACAAAGGGAGGAGTACGAAGAAAAGATGAGAAACGAATTGGATATCAGCCTCGAAAAACGTTTCGTTGCGGAAAAGAGCCGTGCGGAAGGTTTGGCGGAAGG
Source organism: Bacteroidales bacterium (assembly GCA_017961345.1). Taxonomy (GTDB): domain Bacteria; phylum Bacteroidota; class Bacteroidia; order Bacteroidales; family UBA932; genus Cryptobacteroides. The sequence goes on from JAGCXP010000064.1 coordinate 160, forward strand.
CCGTACTGAAGTCGCCAAAGAGATGCTCAAACATGGTATTCCCCTTGAAACCGTAGTCTCCTGTACCGGTCTCTCCCAAGAGGCTGTAGAAGCGCTGCGCTAGACTCTCTTTTCAAAAATAACTCAAATCCCCAACCGCACTTTTGCGATGGGGATTTTTTTGTATTTAGACGTACGGACTTGAGAAAGAGAGTTGCATTTCTCAAAGAAAGTTCCTAACTTTGATTGTCATCATTAGATGGCAGACATATAGCGAAAGTGTTTTTCGCCAACCTTCTGGAAATCTAGACAATTTCAAAATGCAAGGGTAGGCGGCAAAAGCACTCCGCCCGTTCGTGTGATTATGTTGTCGGTGGGCTTCTGCTCATTCGTGCTCCATAACAAGCGGGTGTGGAGTACGTTTGTTTCTTCCTTGCAACGTTGGTCTAGAACGTCCAGAAGAAGTTACGAAAACGGCTCCACACTTTTTGTGTATACACCATTCGGGGGGCGGGATGGAAAAATTGAAGGCAATGAAATTCTCAAAATGTATCATACTCGCTATGATTTCAATGGTTGGTATATCGTGTACGCACGAATCGCAGGATATTACCGATCAGATATCAAATAAGGGGGGCTTTGCGGGCAGTTACGCCTTGGATGATGGTACGGGTTTGACAAACGCTTATTTGACATTTAGCAATGATAAGATGTATTTATATTCCCAGAACGAGAAGGTCGTACTCGCCGAAAACTATTTGTGGTTTACCAAAGCATCAGACTATACGCTAGATATCTCAGGCGACTATTCGGTTTCATCGGGGATACTCTACTGTAACGGAGTACCTTATGGGAAAATCCAATTAACTGAAAGCGAATTGACTCTTGAGGGAAAGAGATATCGTAAAATCCTTGGCTTAAAGGAAGATCGTTATACCTCTATTCAAATCGAGGGAGAATTGACGCGGTTATGTACCTACCAAAAAGGGAACTTGTCAATTCCGGTTTCAGTTACGAAGACCATTCCTTCCGGAAAGATAGCGGTTCAGAATAATTCTTCTTGGATCAGCCGTTGTGAATTGAAAGATAGAAAATTAGAACTGGTAGTAGATGAGAATAACAACGGGGTACTTAGGATGGCGAGCGTGGTGTTGTCATATCCGGGTGCAGAGAATGTCACTCTTTCCGTAAAGCAAGAATACTCCACATCAGTCATTATCTGTTCTCCTTCCTATCAAGATGTTGGAAATGAAGGAGGGAATTACTCCTTTTCTTATTCCATTCAGAATCCTCGTGATGCCGCCTCTGTGACTGTATCTACATCAACCGATTGGATTACCAATATAGTGACTTCGGGAAATGTTGTTAGTTACAAGGTGTCAGATAATGCCTCAATAAATCGGCGTAATGGCAATATAACCTTAAATTATGGACTGCCGTATTCCAACAGTTACGCCTCCAAATCTTTTACTGTTCGTCAATCATCATTCCCCATAACAGTATTCACATTAAATAAGAGTGAACTGGCTCTTCAGGTCGGAAAAAGTGAGACATTACAACTGTCCTTATATCCGGAAGATGTATCTGTGCTTTGGTCGTCAAGTAAGACATCTGTGGCGACTGTAAGCAGTACGGGGAAAGTAACAGCCGTATTATGTGGCGAAGCGATGATTACTGTCATATCTTCTGACGGAAGTAAATCGGCCACTTGTGCCGTGACTGTTACACCGGAGGTGACGGGAGTTTCTTTAAATAAAACGAGCTTGTCCTTATCAGAAGGGGAATCAGAAAAATTAACTGCGACCGTAAGCCCGTCAACCGCTATTTATAAGAGTGTCAGTTGGGCTACAAACAATGAATCCGTGGCGAAAGTAGATCAAACAGGCAAAGTGACTGCGGTTTCAAAAGGAACTGCTACGATAACGGCAACGGCAAAGGATGGCAGTGGCAAATCAGCGTCTTGCTCTGTTTCTGTCAAACGATTGGTGGCCTCTATCACTTTGGATAAGTCCTCAATTGTTCTATATAAAGGAAATAATGAGACTATTACCGCGACTGTCAGTCCGTCGACGGCCAGCAATAAAAATATTACCTGGTCTAGTTCAAATACTTCCGTTGCGACGGTTTCCTCTTCCGGCGTAGTTTCTGGGGTGGCTAAAGGAACGGCGACAATAAGCGCAACCGCCCAAGATGGTAGTGGAGTGTCCAAGACCTGTCAGGTGGAGGTGAAACAATATGTGACGGGGATTACATTAGGTGATTTGATATTAAGCAATGGTCAGAACATGACTTTAACAGCGATCGTTACCCCATCTGATGCCAGCGACAAATCTTTGACATGGTCTAGTTCAAATACTTCTGTTGCGACGGTTTCCGAATCCGGTGTTGTGACGGCTGTTTCAGAGGGAACAACTACGATAACGGCCGTGGCTAAAGATGGTAGCGGAAAATCGGCGTCATGTTTAGTGAGAGTAGTAGGCAATGATTTGTCTTCTTCAAACTCTGCGAATTGTTACATCGTATCAGCGGCGGGTTCCTATGCATTTGAAACCGTGAAAGGTAATTCCTCTGAATTAGTTGGTAATGTCGCATCAGCAGAAGTTTTGTGGGAGTCATTTGGAACTTCGACCGTTCCTGTAAAAGGCGATATTATTGGTTCTGTATATTATGCAAATAACCACATAGCATTTGTAACACCCTCGACCCTTAAGAGCGGTAATGCTGTTATTGCCGCGAAGGATGCATCCGGAAACATCCTTTGGTCCTGGCATATTTGGGTGTGCGGCGGCTATGACCCCTTGGAATCGGCCCAACGCTATTACAATAACGCCGGTAGAATGATGGACCGAAATCTCGGCGCAACCTCTTCTAAGACTGGCGATGTCAGGGCTCTCGGCCTGTTTTATCAGTGGGGCAGGAAAGATCCTTTCCTCGGAAGTAGTAGTATTTCGTCCGATACGAAGGCCGCATCAACGCTTTCATGGCCTTCTTCCGTCTCTTCAAACAGCAGCAATGGAACGATTGCATACGCTATCGCGCACCCCACCACGTTCATCACGCACAATTCCTACAATGACGATTGGTACTATACGGGTGATACCTATACGGATAACACACGCTGGAAATCTAGAAAAACCATATACGACCCTTGCCCTCCGGGCTGGAAGGTCCCTGAAAGCGAGGTTTGGTCTTTGGCCGGCAGAACGAGTAGTGACTTCTCGTACACATTTGACTCCACATACAAAGGCATGAACTTCAGCGGAAAGTTCGGTGACTCAGAAGCAATCTGGTATCCTGCTGCGGGTTCTTACGGCAGTGGCAGCGGCAAAGTTGGTTATTGGTGGTCGTATACGCCTAGCGACCGCTATGCGTTAGGCTTCAAGATCAGCTACTATGGTAGTGGCGGAGTAAAACCGTCGGCCCAATGCATGAGGGATGGCGGCCTCTCAATTCGTTGTGTGTCAGAGACGATTAATTAATGAAACCAAACGAACGAGAGTGAACGCTTTGAATCCACTGCGGTCTTTTGTTTGTGACCTGTAGGACGCGGAGCGACCGGAATGAATATTATTATCTAAAAATTGTAGAATAATGAAGTCGACTGATTTAATTGTAAATATTCGTGATGTATTGAACTCTGATAAGTATCCTAACGAAATGACTGCGAGTCAAATATCAAGTGCTTTAGTTGAGATGGGAATTGATACCTGCCCTCGTACCGTGAACGATAGCATTAGGCGAGACCCATTAAAGCGAGTCTGTAAATGGTCGTTCCTTAGGCCAAAGAAGTATTTCATAAACCCCTTTCCCCTCCAGCGAAAATCTAATTTGAAAAAATGACCTCATCATTAAGATTCAGCACATTGAAACGTTAGATTATGAGACTGAGTAAAATTCACAAAAAGATCTTGTTCCAAGCAGTTCCACTGATAGAAGCCCTAATTGAAATGAAGGGTACTGATATCAGTGAAGAAGATATCCGCGGATGTTTAATGCAGGCTTTTGGAGATATAAGAGGTTATAAGATTCGTCAAGAGTGTGAGGGACGTACCGATATTGTCGTATATACTTCTGGTGAAAGGCCTGTTATCAAGTATGAATTGAAGACATTTTTTAAGCCAAATGAACTTCCTCAGCGGATAGAAGGGGATATCCATGAAGACTTTACAAAACTTCAAAAGTCGGCCGACAATGCTTGTTGCTACTTTCTTTTTGTAGCATCCACCCAACAATTGAGAAAAAACACAGTGCGGTTTATCAACGATTATGCACAACAAGGACAAGGTACGGCCATCAACGTCCCCGGCATAATGAACGAGGTAAGCGCCATTGTAAAACGCAGTGAAATTCGCGATACTTTTGTAATCTATTCTTGGCGGATTCTCCCCTGATTCACCAAAATCTAACCCCTAGAACTTCTCCGAAATATTGTAGTGATTCCTTTCCTGGGAATTGCGGGAAATCATTTCGCCGAGCAGTCCGGCGAGGAAAAGCAGTACGCCGAGAATCAGCGCCGTGAGGGCGAGGAAAAAGCCGGGTTGGTCGGTGACGGGACGGTAGGGGAGGGCGTGGCTCTGGGCGACGAGTTTCTCCACGATGATCCACACGGCGCAGACGAAGCCGACCAGGAAGGTCAGCAGGCCGGTGAAGCCGAAAAAGTGCATGGGCTTCTTGCCGAAGGTGCTCAGAAACCACAGGGACAGCAGGTCGAGGAAGCCGTTGATGAAGCGCTCCATGCCGAATTTGCTCTTGCCGTATTTGCGTTTGCTGTGATGGACGGGCTTTTCGGTAATGCGGGTAAAACCCTCATTTTTGGCCAGATAGGGGATGTAGCGGTGCATTTCCCCATAGACTTCGATACTCTTGACCACTTCGCTCCGATAGGCCTTCAGTCCGCAGTTCATGTCGTGCAGGGAAATGCCCGTAATGCGGCGCGCCGTCCAGTTGTATAATTTGGAGGGAAGGTTCTTGGTCAGCTTGTTGTCCAGCCGCTTCTGTTTCCATCCCGAGACGATGTCCCAGCCTTCTTCCGTAATCATCCGGTAGAGTTCGGGAATTTCGTCGGGGGAGTCCTGCAGGTCGGCGTCCATCGTGATGACCACCTCTCCGGCGGCCTCCTTGAACCCGTTGAAGAGGGCCGCGGACTTGCCGTAGTTGCGCCGGTGGCGGATGCCCCGGATGGCGGGATTCTGTTTTCCAAGTTCGCAGACAACCTTCCACGAGGCGTCGGTGCTGCCGTCGTCCACGAGGATGATTTCATAACTGAGGTTCATGCCGGAAGCCACCCGGCTGATCCATTCGGTCAGTTCGGCGAGCGACTCCTCTTCGTTGAAGAGGGAAATAACGACGGACAGGTTGAGATTCGTTGTTTTCATCGCACAAATATACATAAATTTTCGTACCTTTGCACGCTTAAAGAAACCGGATATGATTGAGATTAGCTTTCCTGACGGCAGCGTCAAGTCTTTCGAAGCGGGTGTAACCCCTTACGACATTGCGATGAGCATCAGCCCGAGGCTCGCCGAGCAAGTGCTCGCGGCCACGGTGATTCCCGCTTCCGACACTACGGGAAAGGGCTCGATCTGGGATTTGTCCCGTCCGATCAACGAGAACGCTTCCCTTCGCCTGCACAAGTGGGAGGACCCCGAAGCGAAGAAGGTGTTCTGGCACTCTTCGTCCCACCTGATGGCCGAGGCCCTCGAAAGCCTCTATCCGGGCATCAAGTTCGGTATCGGACCGGCCATCGAGAACGGTTTCTATTATGACGTGGACTTCGGCGGCCATCAGCTCGTCGAAGCGGAGCTCAAGGCCATCGAGGACAAGATGATGGAGCTCGCCCGCAGCAAGGAGCGTTTCGTTCGCACCGAGGTGAGCAAGGCCGATGCGCTCGCCAACTTCAAAGCCAAAGGGGACGAATACAAGTGCGAACTGATCGGCGACCTGCAGGACGGTACCATTACCTTCTATCAGAACGGACAGTTTACCGACCTGTGCCGCGGACCTCACCTGATGGATACTTCCGTCATCAAGGCGGTCAAGCTGACGGCCATCGCCGCCGCTTACTGGAGAGGTGACGAGCATCGCCAGATGCTGACCCGTATCTACGGCATTACCTTTCCCAAGAAATCTCTCCTGGACGAGTACCTCGCCCTGATTGAAGAAGCCAAGAAACGCGACCACCGCAAAATCGGCCGTGAGATGGAACTCTTTACCTTCTCCCAGCGTGTAGGCCAGGGTCTGCCCCTGTGGCTTCCCAAAGGCGCCGCGCTGCGCGACCGTCTCGAGCAGTTCCTGCGCAAGATTCAGAAATCCTATGGTTACGACCAGGTGATTACTCCGCATATCGGCAGCAAGGACCTCTATGTGACGAGCGGTCACTGGGCCCACTACGGCGCCGATTCCTTCCGCCCGATTACCACGCCGCAGGAAGGGGAGGAGTACCTGCTCAAGCCGATGAACTGCCCCCACCACTGCGAAATCTACCGCAGCAAGCCCCGTTCCTACAAGGATCTGCCCGTCCGTCTCGCCGAGTTCGGTACCGTGTACCGCTACGAGCAGAGCGGCGAGCTCCACGGCCTGACCCGCGTGCGCAGTTTTACCCAGGACGACGCCCACCTTTTCTGCCGTCCCGACCAGATCAAGGAAGAATTCTGCAAGGTCATTGACATCATTCTCTATGTGTTCAAGACCTTGGATTTCAAGAACTACAAGGCGCAGGTGTCCCTGCGTGACCCGGATAACAAGACCAAATACATCGGCACCGACGAACACTGGGCGATGGCCGAAGCCGCCATCCAGGAAGCGGCCGCCGAAAAGGGTCTGCCGACGGTCGTTGAGACCGGTGAAGCCGCCTTCTATGGACCGAAGCTGGACTTTATGGTCAAGGATGCCCTCGGAAGGGAATGGCAGTTGGGTACCATCCAGGTGGATTACAACCTGCCGGAGCGTTTCGGACTGGAATATACCGGTACGGACGGCGGCAAATACCGCCCCGTGATGATTCACCGCGCCCCCTTCGGTTCGATGGAGCGTTTCGTGGCCGTGCTGCTGGAGCACACGGCGGGCAAACTCCCGCTTTGGCTCGCTCCGGATCAGGTAAATGTGCTGCCTTTGAGCGAAAAATATGCAGATTATGCAAAAAAAGTTTGTAATTTGCTGAATAATTGCGAAATTCGCGCCTCCGTGGATGACCGTAACGAGACGCTCGGTAAGCGAATCCGCGAGAATGAGCTCAAACGCATCCCTTATATCGTGATTGTGGGAGAGAAGGAAGAGGCGGAAGGCACGGTGTCGGTACGCCGTCAGGGAGGCAAGGATTTGGGCACGATGACAATGGAAGCTTTCAGGGATCTGGTGCTGGACGAAGTCCGCAGCCAGCTTGCCTGAACGAAATATGTATAATATAATATAAGGAGGACTTTTTTTATCGCAACACCTTACAGACCGGGTCCCAGGCCGATGGCCCCCAGACCCAAACCCGTCCAAGGACCCCATCCCCAGAAAAACGAGGATGACGGACTGAGAATCAATGAGGAAATCACCGCGCCGCAGGTTCGGCTCGTTGGTGAGAATATCCCTCAGCAGGGCATCTTCCCCATTGCCGAAGCCAGGAAACTGGCGGACTCCCTGGAGTTGGACTTGGTCGAGATCAGTGCGAAAGCGGATCCTCCCGTATGCAAGATACTGGACTATCAGAAATATCTCTATCAGCAGCGTAAGAAAGCCAAGGAGATGAAGTCCAACAGTGCGAAGGTGGTGATCAAGGAAATCCGTTTCGGTCCCAATACGGACGAACACGATTTCCAGTTCAAGCTCAAGCACGCCCGGGAGTTTCTCGCGGGAGGCGACAAGGTCAAGTCGTCCGTGTTTTTCAAGGGACGCAGCATCGTGTACGCCGATCAGGGTGAGAAGTTGCTACTGAGGTTCGCCGTCGAGCTGGAGGATGTGGGAAGAGCCGAGCAGATGCCCAAACTGGAAGGCAAGCGCATGATTATGATGATGGCGCCCATTAAAAAGAAATAAACTCGTGAGAGTATTTATATTAACTAAAATTTAACTGTTATGCCCAAAATGAAAACCAACTCCGGTTCCAAAAAGCGTTTCACGCTTACCGGAACGGGAAAAGTCAAGAGAAAGCACGCTTACAAAAGCCACATTCTCACCAAGAAGACCAAAAAGCAGAAGAGAAATTTGACCCACTTCGCTCTCGTGGATCACACCCAGGAGCGTCGCGTCAAAGCTTTGTTGGCCATGTAGAATCATTAAAGAGTTAAATTTATGCCTAGAAGTGTAAACTCTGTGGCCTCCAGGGCCCGCCGCAAGAAAATTCTCAAGAGAACCCGCGGCAACTTCCTCTCCAGGAAAAATGTCTGGACCGTTGCGAAGAACACCTATGAAAAGGGTCTGACCTACGCGTACCGTGACCGCAAGAACAAGAAACATGAATTCCGCGCCCTGTGGATCCAGCGTATCAACGCTGCCGCCCGCCAGTTCGGTATGAACTATTCCCAGTTCATGGGCAAGCTCGCCAAGCAGAATGTCGGTCTCAACCGCAAAGTGCTGGCCGACCTCGCGATGAACAATCCCCAGGCGTTTGAAGCGATTGTCAACTCGGTAAAATAAGGTAATGAGCCTGAAGGAAGTCCCGCCGCAAAGGTGGTGGCGTTTTGCTCTTTGGAGCGCGCTCTATCTGGGGTGGGTGGCCTGGCTCGGAAATGCTTGGTTTCTCCTCGGCGAGGCGGTCGTATTCGACGCCTGCGTGACCCAAAAAGTGCATTGGCGCTTTTGGCGGAAACGGGGAGCCGTCAAACAAGGGGCGGTACGGGAATGGATTGATGCCATTATCTTTGCCGTCGTCGTAGTGACATTCATCAACATTTTCTTCTTCCAGGCCTTCAAAATTCCTTCATCGTCAATGGAGAGCACGCTCTACACGGGAGACCATCTCTTTGTAAGCAAGCTCGCATATGGACCGCGCATTCCGCAGACGCCGCTGACCATTCCGTTCACGCACAATGTTCTGCCTTCCGGCAAGAAGTCCTATTCTACGCTGATACAGAACAAGTACCGCAGACTGAAAGGTTGGGGCGAGGTCCAAAGAGGCGATATCGTGGTGTTCTGCTTTCCCAACGGGGATACGGTGCTCACGAAAATGCCCGCCGCCGACTACTATGCCGTCGTTCGGGCCACCTCCCGGGAATACGCCATCCGCAAATGGGGCCCCGTCATGGTCCACCCCAGTGACAAAAAGGACCATTACGTAAAACGTTGTGTCGGCCTTCCCGGCGACACGCTAGTCCTTCGGGATGCGCAACTTTACGTAAACGGGGAACGATTTTCCGACCCGGAAGGGATGCAGCTTTGCTACAGCGTGTTCACCGGCGGGACGAAGATCAACGCCAAAGTTCTTCAACAGATTGGAGTCAACCTTTCGGAGGTCTATTTCAGCCCCGTTCTGCCCGGCTATGTTCATATGGCGCTAACTAAGCCGATGCTGGAAAAGATTCAGGCATTGCCGAACGTGACGGGAACGGAGTTGGAACTGGAGAAAGCCGGAGAAGACGGGGGAGACATCGAGATTTTTCCCTTTGACAACTCGCTGGGCTGGACCCGGGATGATTTCGGACCGCTCCAGGTTCCGAAGAAAGGACAGACGATACCCCTTACGCGGGGCAATCTTCCGCTATACCGGCGGCTGATTACTTCCTACGAGGGGCACGCTCTGGAAGAGAAGGACGGACAGATTTTCATTGACGGAAAAGAGGCTCAGACCTATACGTTTGCAATGGATTACTTCTTTATGATGGGAGACAACCGGCACAATTCGCTCGACTCGCGGTACTGGGGATTCGTTCCCGAAGACCACATCGTCGGTAAGCCCCGTGTCATCTGGCTCTCCACTGATAAGAACAGAAGTTTTCCGAATAACATTCGGTGGCGCAGATTTTTAAAATTCGTATAGAATCTTGCATTTTTGAAGAATTTTAACGATATTTGCAGCCCCTTTAGAAGAAACAAGTAAAAAGGTAAGATATTATGGCAAAGGTTTGTCAAATAACCGGACGCAAGAGAATGGTTGGAAACAATGTTTCCCATTCCAAGAGACGTACCAAACGCATTTTTGCGATCAATCTGAAGACCAAGAAGTTCTGGTCTGAAAGCGAGCAGCGCTTCGTTACCCTGAAGCTCTCCTGCAAGGGTATGCGGAACATCGAGAAGAACGGCCTTGACGCGTGTGTCAAAGAGGCGCAGGCCAAGGGTTTCGTGAAGATTGTGTAATTTCTTAAGACGCGAACACTATGGCAAAGAAAGCGAAAGGCAACAGGGTTCAGGTGATTCTCGAATGCACCGAACAGCGTGAGAGCGGCGTGGCCGGCATCTCCCGCTATATCACCACCAAGAACAAGAAGAATACGACTGAGCGTCTCGAGCGTAAGAAATACAACCCTTACCTCCAGAAGGTGACCCTCCATCGTGAAATCAAATAATTAGGAGACCCGATTTATGGCAAAGAAAGCAGTTGCAACCTTCTCCGCGGGTGCGAAAGTGAGAATGACCAAGTGCATCCGTATGGACAAGTCCCCCAAGACGGGTGCCTATTGTTTCACTGAGCAGGTCGTCAAGGAAGGCGAAGAAAGTGAATTTTTCAAGTAGAAAACTACTACGCATCATCTGGAAAACGGCGGCAGGCTTCCTGCTGTCCGTTTTCTTGTTTTTGGCCCTGACTGAATTCAGCCCAATCTATCGTTTCCGTGCGCCCGAGCCGTTCAGCGGAAGAGATATCTTCAATCCCTACCGCCATCTGGATACCACCCTCGGCTGGAAACGCGCCAACTTCCATACGCATACGCGGGTGAAAGGACCCTGGCCGGTGAATGAGTGTCCTTACTGGCCGGATTCTGTCCAGGGGGCTTATCACCGTCTGGGTTACGACATCGTAACCTTCTCCAACCACAACGAACTGACCACCCATCCGACCGACTCGACGCTCCAGGTGAATGTCTATGAGCACGGCTACAATTTCTTCAAGTATCACAAACTGGTCTTTGGCTGCGATAAAGTAATCCATTTCGACCCGATGCTGCCCCTGCTTCCATCCCAGAAACAGTTTGCGATGGAGTATCTGGGGCGCAGTGCCGATTTAATCCAGATGAATCATCCGTTCCGAACGGGCGGGACTTCGCCGGATGTGATGCGCAAACTTTCGGGCTATTCCATTATGGAACTCGACAGCGGCGTGAGTACGGAGAACGAGTATTGGGACTGGGCCTTGAGCGCCGGCCACTATAGTTTCGCGCTTGCCAATGACGACCTCCACTACCCGGATTGCAGTTATCTGATCGGAGTCCGCTGCAATTTCCTCAATACGCCTTCGGGACGCTATGAAGACCTGAAAGCGACGCTGCTGGACGGCTGCTATTATTCGATGCGCGTACCCGACTATGGGGCGGGGGACTGGACGGTCAAATATGAAAGAAATGCAAGCCTTCCCTTTGTTCGGGAAATCGGTCTGCGCGATTCGACGATTTATCTGCGCCTTTCCGCCGAGGCGGACAGCATCAAGGTGACGGGACAGGACCATCGCCGCCTTGCGCTTGCCTGTGAGACGAAAGACCTTGCGTATGCGATGCAGCCGGAAGACCGCTATGCCCGTTTTACGGCATTCTTCCCTGACGGGGCGGTACTCTATTCCAATCCGTTCGCGCGCTATGACGCTTCCGTATCCGATAGCCCGCTGAATAATGCCCCGCAGGAGGTGGATATCCTCCTGAGCGTGCTCTTCAATCTGCTCGTGGCAGCAGTGTGTGCGCTCCTCCTGTATCTTCTGCTTAAAGTGATCAAAGCATGAACCCCTTCCCTCGCAAAGCCTCCCTTTCCGCCTGGTCGCTGGTGTTAAGCCTCTATACCCTGCTGGCCTTCCATGCCCCCTTCTTCCATCATGTACTGGGGCATATCGAACGCGGTTTCAACGGCGTGCTGATTGTTATTTCCCTTACCCTGCTCATTCTGACGCTGAACTTTTTCTTCTACAGCTTCGTGGCTTTTCTCGGAAGGGGCGTCGGCAAAGGCATCATTTCCTTTACGCTGATCGGGAATGCCATCGCCTTGTATTTTGTCAACAACTACGAGGTGCTGATTACGGACCAGATGATGGGCAACGTCTTCAACACCCAGTTCTCGGAGGCGTCCGGCTTTTATTCCTTTTCCTTCATCCTCTACGTCCTCTTCCTGGGCATTCTCCCCTGTGTGTATGTCTTTGCCCGCAAGGTGGATTACGGTTCGTGGAAGGCGTTTGGAATCCGCAGCGGTTCGTCTCTCGGTCTTGCGCTGGTCATCGCCTTCGGCAATATGAGCAACTGGCCCTGGATTGACCGGAATTCTACCGAATTGGGCGCCTTGCTGATGCCCTGGTCCTATACGGTCAACAGTGTCCGCTATTATCAGGCGGAGCGGGCCCGTAACGCCAAGGAAATCCTCCTGCCGGATGCCCGTTTCACCACGGACAGCCGGGATGTCTGCATCCTAATCATCGGCGAGTCCGCCCGCAGTGACCACTTCTCCCTGCTGGGCTACGACAAGCACACCAACCGCTTCACGGACAAGGACAGCGTCACCGCCTATCCCGCCCTCTCCTCGGCAACCTACACCATCGCCGGCGTGAAGGCCATCGTAGAGCCGTATGACCGGAGCGAACTCTACGAAATTCTGCCCAACTATCTCTACCGTACGGGGGCGGACGTTACCTGGCGCACGTCCAACTGGGGCGAGCCGCCGGTCCATATCGAGAAGTATTACACGAAGGAAACGCTGAAAGAGATGTTTCCGGACGCAGACGAGCGTTACGACGGCATTCTGCTGGAGGGACTGGAAGCGGAAATCCGGGACTGCGAGAAGGCCAAGCAGCTGATTATCCTTCATACCAATACCAGTCACGGCCCGGCCTACAATACGCATTATCCATCTGAATTCGAGGTGTTTACGCCCGTTTGCAATACAGTGGAAATGTCGAAGACCAATCCTGAGGAGTTGCTGAATGCCTATGATAACAGCATCGTCTATACCGACTGGCTCATTCATTCCGCGATCGCAACTTTGCGGGCAATGCCTTCCGTTCGCGGCTGTGTCCTCTATGTCTCCGATCACGGAGAATCCCTCGGGGAAAACAATCTCTACATGCACGGCGTCCCCATGGCCATGGCTCCGCGCGAACAGATCGAAATCCCCTTCCTCCTCTGGACCTCCGACAAAACGCTTCACATCAAGCCGTTGGATGTCGTAGGTCAGCATCACGTCTTTCACACGGTCCTTCGCTTTATGGATGTGGATACCCCCGTCTATGATGCGAACATGAGTCTTTTCGAGTAGGGGAGCATTGCTCCACGCTGTTTTCGGCCTCAAAACGAAGTGGCGCCGTGCTGCAGCATAGCTTCACTTCGTTTTTGCCTCATTTTGTGCGTGCGCGTGTGCTAGTCGGCAGCATGCTGAAGTCCCGTTCGCTTTCCCATGAACACCGCCGGCTACGTTTTTGGACATTTTCGTAGCCGCGCGTGTGTCGGGTTGCAGAAGGCTCGCTTGCCGCTATCTAGGCGACAGGGGGGCATTTGTCCTCCGCAGCGGCACTCCCTTGCGCCCGAGCGTCAAACAATCTATTTGATCAGCGCGAGAATCTCGTCGGCGACCTGGTCGGCGCGTTTGCCGTCGACATCGACGATGTGGCGGGCGGCGGCTTGGTAGAAGGGGGTGCGGTCGGTGAGGCGTTCGCGAAGGTCGTCGCCGAAGAGGGGACGGGTGGGATCGGAGGTGCCGATGTGGCGGATGATGGTCTCGGGGGTGGCGCGGAGCCAGATGCAGCAACTCTTTTCTTTGAGGAGGGGGGCGTTGCGAAGGGGGGTGCCGCCACCCAGGGAGAGAATCAAATCTCCGCCGTCATAGAGGTTGAGGGTGTATTCGAGGGTGGCCGTCTCAATTCGGCGGAAATATTCTTCGCCCTCGGAGGCGAAAATCTCGGCGATGCTGCGGCTTTCGCGCTGCACGATCATGGAATCCAAATCGTACGCATCCCAACCGAGCCGGCGGGAGAGTTCGCGCCCGATGCTGCTTTTCCCGCAGCCCATGAAGCCTTCGAGGGTGAGAATCATTGTCGCCAAAAAAGACGTTAGAAGAGCGTGGGCTCCTTATCCTCGATTTCAATGTCCATGATTTCGACATCGAGGAGTTCATCCGGAATGTCGATTACTTCTTCCTTTTTCACGGGTTCCGTATCAATGACATTCGTCGAGGGGACCTCGGCGGGCTCGGCTGCCGGCGCTTTGACAGCCGCCGCTTCGGTCGGCTCAACCTCGGCATCCGGCACTTCAATCGGCTCCGGCTCTTCATCCTCGGGTTTGATGAGCGGCTCTAAGAAACGCACGCTCTTCACCTCCTTGTCGTGGACCTTCTTGCCTTTGGCGCCGATGCCCTTGCAGGCGATGAAGTCTTCCGCTTCGAACACTTCGGGGAGGCGCTGCTCCCACTTGCCGGCGAAGGTCACTTCAAAGCGGGGATGCTTGTCGTCGGAGAGGGCGACGAGATAGGAACCCTTGCCCTCGGAGGCGATGGTAATTGCAGCGTTGTCGCTGATTTCGAAGCGGAAACGCTTGATGTAGAAACTGCGGGAGAGTCCGTCGTAGTAGAGGGCCGTCCACACCTTCGAAGGATCGAGTTTTTCGATGCGCAGGAGTTCGCCCTGATACTTGCTGCTCAGATCGAAGGAGGTCGTGTAGTAGGTGCCGTTCTTGAAGATGGCCAGCACGCGGTCGTCCGGATTGAACTGGCCCAGATGCAGGCCGTGTCCGTCCTCGTTGAGGCGCTGGATGTCTTCGTCGAACCAGATATCCTTGCCGCTGATGGTCGAGACGCCCAGGCTCTTGAGCTGGATGTTCTGAATGGTGTGCTTCGAGACAATATTGCCCCTGGAGGTACGGCCCTTGATGGCCAGGGTGCTGAAGTCGTACTCGTCGATGAGTTTCTTGAGTTTCTTCTGCTGTTTGAAACGAATCTTCACGCTTTCCGCCTCGCCGTTGTGGTTGGCCGTCAGCCAGAGGATGGCGCTGCCCGGGGTACCCATCGTGACGTTGTAGTCGTTGTCCTTGGATACGCTCGTGATATTGAAACGCTTGGCGTAGTTGACGCCCGTCTTTCCGTCCTTGTAGATAACGTTGTACACGGTGCGGCTGTCCCCGCGGTCGAAGACGCCCACATAGACCAGGTCGTTGTAGAAGAAACTCTTGTCCGTAATGCGGCTGATCTTGTAACGGCCGTCCTTGGCGATGGCTATCACCTCGGAAATGTCCGAACAGTCGCAGATGAATTCGCCGTTGTCGTCGCGCTTGAGGTTCATGCCCACGAAGCCGCTCTGTTTGTTGGCGTAGAGTTTGGCGTTGTTGGAAACCACCTTGCTGGCGGCGATGGTCTCGAAAGAGGTGATGGTGGTCAGTCGCGGCCACTTTTCTCCGTACTTCTCCTTCAGGTGTTCGAACCAGCGGATGGTGTATTCGGTGATGTGGGCGATGTCGTGCTTGACGGCCTTCATCTCCTTTTCGAGTTTGGCGAGACGGTCGTTTGCGGCCTTGATATCGAATTTGGAAATCTTGCGCACCGGCTTCTCGACCAGTTTCTCAATGTCCTCCATCGTGATTTCCTCGCGCAGCAGTTCCTGGAATTCTTTCATGCGGGCGAAGATGGCCTCCAACTGTTTCTCCCAACTGGGGAACGACTTGTCTTCCAGGATTTTATAGACTTCGTTCTCGAAGAAAATCTTTTCAAGCGAGGTGTAGTGCCAATCCTTTTCGAGTTCACTCAGGCGGATTTCCAGTTCCCACTGGAGCAGGTCGCGCGTGTGGAGGGTGTCGTAGCGAAGTACGTCGTCCACGCCGATGAACTCTGGCTTGTGGTCGATGATGACGCAGGTGTTGACCGAAATGGAGGTCTCGCAGTCGGTGAAGGCGTAGAGGGCGTCGATGGTCTTGTCCGGAGAGACGTCCTTGGGCAGTTTGATGACGATGTCGGCCTGTTTGGTCGTCAGGTCGTCAATCTTGCTGATCTTGATTTTGCCCTTTTTGCGGGCCTCCATGATGCTGTTGCAGATGGACTGGGTGGTCTTTCCGTAGGGGACTTCCGTGATGGCGATGACGTCCTTGTCCCGTTTCTCGATGCGGGCGCGCACCTTCACCTTGCCGCCGCGGCGACCGTGATTGTATTTGCTGCAGTCGATGAAACCGCCCGTCGGGAAGTCCGGATAGAGTTCGAACGGTTCGTCCTTGAGGACGGCAATCGATGCGTCAATCAGTTCGTTGAAGTTGTGGGGGAGGATTTTGGAGGCCATACCCACGGCGATGCCTTCGGTACCCTGCACCAGCAGGAGGGGGAACTTCGCGGGCAGTTCGAGCGGTTCGTCAAGTTTTCCGTCGTAGGAACGCGTCCAGTTCGTGGTCTTTTTGTTGAACACCACCTCCTTGGCGAATTCGGAGAGGCGGCATTCGATATAACGGCCGGCGGCGTTCGGGTCGCCCGTTACGATGTTACCCCAGTTACCCTGGGTGTCGATGAGCAACTGTTTCTGACCAATCTGGACAAGGGCGCCGAAAATGGAGGCGTCGCCGTGCGGGTGGTAGGCCATGACCTGGCCGACCACTTTGGCGGCCTTGGTCAGCGTTCCGTCGTCGTTCTCCTTCATCGCGTGCAGCACCCGGCGCTGGACCGGTTTCAGGCCATCCACGATGTGGGGGACGGCACGGTCCAGAATCACTTCGGACGAATAGTCGAGGAACCAGTCCTTGAACATGCCGGATAGGCGGAACTTCCGGGCGTCTTCGCCCAGCAGTTTGTCGTACTTGCCGGCCGCCTGGCTCTCGTCGCCTTCAACGGCTTCTTCCTCGAGGGCTTCGCCCACGGGCTCTTCGATTTCGATGTCTTCCAAATCCTCTTTGTCCATACTCCTGTTAACTTTCGTATCCGAATTTTTTCAGTTCTCGTTTGTTCTCGCGCCAGTCCGGGTCCACCTTGACGTAGAGTTTGAGAAATACCCTCGTCTGGAAAAAGTCTTCCATCTCAACGCGGGCCTGCGTGCCCATCTTCTTCAGGGCGCTGCCGCCCTTGCCGATCAGGATGCCCTTCTGGCTGTCGCGCATCACATAAATCACCGCGCCGATATCGTAGCGCTCTGCCCCCTCGTGAAATTCCTCGATTTCCACCTGGCAGCAGTAGGGGATTTCCTGGCCATAATTCAGGAAAATCTTCTCCCGGATAATTTCCGAGGCGAAAAAGCGCATGTTGCGGTCCGTGAACGTGTCTTTGTCGAACCAGGCGGGTGCCTCGGGCAGGCGCTCGATGATGGCATCGAAAATATTCTCGAGGTTGAACCGCTCCTGCGCGCTCGCCGGGAAAATGACCGCTTTCGGAAGCAGTTCCTGCCAGTGTTTCATCAGGCCGGAAACCGTCTCGGGGTCGCTGATGTCGATTTTGTTGATCACCACGACCACGGGGCAGTCCACACGCGTGAGTTTTTCCACGTACTCGGCGTTCTTGTCGCCTTTTTCCACCGTATCCGTCACATAGAGGATGACATCCGCGTCGCCGATGGCCGTATCCACGAAGTTCATCATGTTCTCCTGGAGGCGGTAGGAAGGCTTGAGGATGCCCGGGGTATCGGAGTACACGATCTGGTAGTCCTCCCCGTTGACGATGCCCATGATGCGGTGGCGCGTTGTCTGGGCTTTGGCCGTCACGATGGACAGTTTCTCGCCGACAAGCGCGTTCATCAGGGTGGATTTCCCGACGTTGGGGTTCCCGATAATGTTGACGAATCCTGCGCGGTGCTTCATACTTCTATTTGTAGGCCCCCATCTTGAGGATGTTCACTTCTCCTTCGGTGAGGAAACGCCATTCGCCCCGCTTCAGCCCTTTCTTGGTCAGGCCGGCGAAATACACGCGGTCCAGGGCGTGCACTTCGTAGCCCATATGCTCGAAGATGCGGCGGACGATGCGGTTCTTGCCCGAGTGGATCTCAATGCCGAGTTTCCGTTTGTCGGCCGCGTCGATATACTGCAGGTCGTCGGCCGCGATGGGACCGTCGCTGAGTTCGATGCCGGAGAGAATCTGGTCGAAATCTTCCTGGCGGATTTCCTTGTCGAGGGTGACCTGGTAAATTTTCTTCTTGTCGTAGGAGGGGTGGGTGAGTTTCTCGGCCATCTCTCCGTCGTTGGTGAACATCAGTACGCCGGTGGTATTCTTGTCCAGCCGGCCGACGGAGAACACGCGGGCGCGGCAGCCGCGCAACAACTCCATCACGGTCTTTTCCGCGTGGGGGTCTGCCGTCGTGGTCACATAGCCGCGGGGTTTGTTCATCAGGATATAGACCTTCTCTTCGCCCTTGAGACGCTCGCCGTTGAAGCGGACTTCGTCGGTGTAGATATTGACTTTGGTGCCCAGTTCGGTCACGACCTCTCCGTTGACCGTCACGATGCCGGCCTGGATGTAGGTGTCGGCCTCCCGGCGGGAACAGATGCCGGAGTTGGCCATGAATTTGTTGAGGCGGACGACCTCTTTCACGGGAATCGGGGCGCTGTCGCTGTCGGAGAGCGCTTCCTGGCCGAACTGCTTCTTGCGCTCGTCGATCATCTTGTTGATCAGATCGTCGCCGTAGGGTTTGTAGCCGCCCTTGCGGCCGCCGGCTTTCTTGAACGAGGGCTTGCTGCCTTTGAAGGCCGGTTTGCTGCCATAGCCCCCCTCTTTCTTGAAACCGGGTTTGGCAAACCCGCTCTTGCGGAAGCCGCCTTCGCGGGGGGCATCCGAACGGAAGCCCTCTTTGCGGGGAGCTTCGGAACGATAGCCCTCGCTGCGGGGGGTGCTGTTGTGAAAGGCGGGTCTTTCACCGCCGCTCTCGCCGATTCGTTTGCGGCGAGGTCTGAGTACTCTTTCTTTTTCCATAGTTTTTGGCCTCACGGCCTTTTAAGTTTGCTGGCCTCACGGCCATTATCTTGCAGGCTCACGCCTGTTTCTTCTTCGTATTATTTCAATTTAAAAATGTATGTAATCGTGCCTTCCTGCAGGGCAGGTGCATGTGCATTGGGATTGAAGTGCGTCTTGAGGGCGGCGTTGCGGGCCGCATTCCAGAGTTGGGCGGAAGTGGCCGTCGTTCCCTGAATACCGGCCTGGGCTTTCTGCACATTGCCGGAATTGTCTACCCAGATTTTGACCACCACGATGCCTTCTTCCTGGATGCCGTAGTCGGGACGGGGGAGCAGGCCCTTGACGTTGCGGCCTTCCAGCCGGGCGCTGGGGGCTCCCACCTCCTGCCCGAGCTTGCTGTTGCCCTCCGCGTGACCGGCGGAAAGCTGGTCGGAACGCTCGAAGGCGGTCTGGGGGGCGAGGGTATCCTTGTTGGACTGGTTTTCCGCACTGGCAAACAGCGACTTGCGGTTGATCTGCCGGCGGGGCGGTTCGTATTTCTCCACGTCCCCGTTGTCATCCATCGTGCTTTCCATCGCCTCGTTCTGCTTGGAACCCTTTTCCTGGGCCTCGGCGGTTTTCACGATTTCCACTTCGCGGGTGGGGTCGGGGCGGACGGCCTTGGGCTGCGAGCCTTGCGGGACGGGGCGCTCCTCGGGCGTGTCTAGTTCGTCGAATTCGATCAGCAGCGATTTCTCTTCGGGGGGCGGATAGATATAGGTGAGGGAAGAAAAGCCGACGAGGGCCAGCATCGCGGCGTGTACCGCGAGCGCGAGCGCCATCCCGATCAGCCGGGACGGACGTTCCTGGGGTCTCTCGTCTTTATTCTGCGTCATCCTATTCGGGGGATGTGGCCATGATGACCTTGTAGTGGTTGCGCTTGGCGATATTCATCATTGCGACAACTTCCTTCACCGGTACCGACTCGTCGGCGTAGATGGAGAAGGTCGGGTCTTCTTCCTGCAACAGTTCGGCGATGATGGCGTCCTCGACCTGGTCGAAGGGAATGGGCGTCTCGTTGCCGTTGATGTGGTAGGTGTACTGTCCGTTGTGCCAGTCCTTGATGCTCACGCTGGTCGTCGGCTTGGCCGCCACCTGGCCCGTGCTCTTGGGAAGCAGGAGTTTCAGGGCATTGGGGTTGACGAGCGTGGAGGTCACCAGGAAGAAAATGAGCAGCAGGAACACGATGTCTGTCATCGACGACATCGAGAACTGCGCATCGGCTTTGTTTCTTCTCTTGACACCCATCTTATTTCACTTCTTCGGGGTTTTCCTGCTGGAGAATGTCCATGAAGGCTTCGATGCCTTCATCCAGGCGGTCCGCCACGTTGTTGATGCGGGAGGTCAGGTAGTTGTAGGCGAAGTAGGCGACAATACCCACGACCAGACCGCCGACGGTCGTAACCATGGCTTCATAAATACCGCTCGAAAGCAGGGAGATATCCACGTTGTTCCCGGCGTTGGCCATGTTGAAGAACGCGCGGATCATACCGCTCACCGTACCGAGGAATCCGATCATCGGGGCGCCGCCGGCGATGCTCGCGAGAATCGGAAGGCCTTTCTCAAGGCGGGAGATTTCCCGGCTTCCGGCCGCTTCCATGGCGGATTTCACTTCGGCGTCGGAGAGGTCCACCTTTTCAATGCCGCGTTTGACGGTCATGGCGAGGGGCGTTCCGAGGCTGTCGCAGTAGTCCATGGCGCTGCGGCGTTTGTTGCTGCTGAGTTTGTCGGCAATTTCCCGCATGAAGAAGGAATTGGTCTTTTTCTCGGCGCTGATGATCATCCACAGTTTCTGTCCGAAAATGTAGATGGCGATAATGCTCAGAAGGACCAGCACCAGCATCAGCCAGCCGCCTTTGAGGCACATGTCAATCATGGAATAACTCTTCTCGACCGCCTGGGGGGCTGCTGCAGCGGCAGCGTTGGCCGCGGCGGTGGAATCCATCTGTAAGAGGGTAAAAAGTATCATTTGCGTTAGGTTTTTTCAATCCTGCGAAGATACGCATTTTTTTGTAAATTTGCGGCGAAATTCCGTCTAAAAACGCGATGAAAGACAGAAAATTGCTCAATACCGAACTCGGACGCCTGAGCGCTGCCGATTATGCCGCCTCCGAGAGCGGGGTGGTCGTGGTGTTGGACAATGTGCGCAGCGCCCACAACACCGGTTCCGCCTTCCGCAGCGCGGACTGTTTCAAGGCAGACAGGCTCGTGCTCTGCGGCATTACTCCGGTACCGCCTTCTCCGCTCATCCGAAAGACGGCCCTCGGGGCGGAACGCGTCGTTCCTTCCGTCCATTATGACGATACGCTCGAGGCGGTAGCTGCGTTGAAAGCGGAGGGGTACACCCTCGTCGCCGTCGAGCAGACGGTGCACTCCGTGAGTCTCGAAGCCTTTACGCCGGAGCCCGGTCGCCGTTATGCTTATGTCTTTGGAAATGAAGTGGATGGCGTCCGTCAGGATGTCGTGGACGCTTGTGATTTCTCCCTGGAAATACCCCAGTTCGGCACCAAGCATTCGCTCAATGTCTCCGTTGCCGTCGGCATCATCCTCTGGCACTGCCTGGCTGTCCAAAAGACGCCTCCGGTTCAGAAGCTGCGGAGCTGCTTCTGAACTAGGGTAGGTTCGTTGGTCGTAATCTGATCCACCCCCAGATCAATCATATTCTGAATGTCCTCCCGGGCATTGACCGTCCAGCAGTTGACGCTCATGCCGAGTTCGTGGGCCTCGGTCACCCATTCGGGGTGCTTGTAAAACTCAGGGTACCAATAATCTATCCCATTGATACCGTGCTCGTACACTTCCTTGGGGGAGAGATCGCCATTGAGATACTGGACGGGTTGGCCCGGCAGCAGGCGGGCGACGCTTTCGCAGGCGGTCAAGCTGAAGGCGATGAACGTCGTGCGGTCCAGCAGACCGTATTTGCGGACGGCTTCCACGCAGGCGGGAACGACGCGCGCTTCGTACAGCGTGTCCGAGAGGTCGTCGGCCGTCTTGATTTCAAAGACGAGTTGCAGGGCGGGGAATTCCTTCGCTTTCTGCAGGTATTGGTCCACCGTGGACATTTTCTCGCCGTTATCCAGCGGCAGGTCCTTGAAATCGGCGTAGGCCGCATCCTTGAGGACGATGCCGTGAAACTTGGCGTCGTGGTTGACGACGAGGGTGTCGTCGGCGGTCATCCATACGTCGAATTCGCTGCCCCACGCCTTGATGGCGGCGGCGTTCGTCAGCGAAGAAATGGAGTTCTGGGCTCCTCCTTCGCATTTCCAATAGCCGCGGTGGGCGGCTACCACAGGGGCTTTAACGGCCTGCTCTGCGCAACCACAGAGAGCGGCGGCGCAGAGCAGCGTAAAAAATTGTTTCTTCATAACTAGAAGGGGAGGTCATCCCCGGATTCCGGCTCAGACTTTACCTGGGTACCGGCAGCGGTGGAAGCGCCGAAGGCGGTATACGTTTCCGCGGCGTCCGGAACCTGCGGGGCGGGAGCATACGTGCTGAACGAACTGGTGTAGTTGTCGCTTTGTTCTCCGTCCAGACGGGTAATGCGCCACACGCGGATGTCGTTGTACCAGCGACCGTTGTATTCCCGGCCCTGAATTTTCAGGCTGGCCTTGATCTTGTCACCGACCTGGCAGTTGTCGAGATCCTTGACGCGGTCGGCTCCCCAGGCCTGCAGCACGGCCTTTTCGGTGTACTGCCCGTCCTGGTATTCCACCACGAAGTCCTGTTTGACCCAGGCACCGCGGGCGCTCTGGCCGTTAACGGGAGCGAGTTTGCTGATGATTTTGCAGTCGAGTTCGAGGGCCATCGCTTATTTCTTCTTGGCGTCGGCTTCCTCTTCGACGAATTTGCCGATCTTGGTGATTTCCACATTGAAAATCAGCGTGGAGTTGGGCTCGATTTTGCCCTGGCCGCGCTCGCCGTAGCCGAGGTCGGCAGGGATGAAGAGGTCGATCTTGCCACCTTCGCCGACCAGCTGGAGACCCTCGCCGAAGCCGGGGACCACGCGGTCGATGAACATACGGACAGGCTCGCCGCTCTCGGCGTTGGAGTCGAACTGGGTGCCGTCGATCAGGGTGCCGGTGTAGTTGACCCAGACGGTGTCCTTACCCTCGGCGCGCACTTCGTTGCCTTCTTCGATAATCTTGTAGAGGAGACCGCTTTCGCTCTTCTCCACGCCGGCCTCGCCGAACTTGCCTGCGAGGAAAGCGTCGCCCTTGGCTTTGTTGACGGCACCGGTGTACTCACGCAGGGTGGTGATGTAGGCGTCGAACAGGCGGTTCATTTCATTGGGGTGAATCTTGAACTGGTCGTTGAACTCCTCGCTGTGCATATCGCCCTTGGCGTTGATGAAGTCCAACATACCTTTCTTGATCTCGCGGAGGTTGAGGTTCTCACCGAAGCCGTTGGCCTTGATGAAGTAACCGAAATTGATACCCACGAGGTAGCTCACGGAGTCGACCGTGCTCTTGGAAGGGAGCTGGACATCCACTTTGGGGTCTTTGTTGCTGTTGCAGGAGGCAAACAGAAGCAGGGTGGCTGCGGCGGCAGCAAAAAGTTTGATTGTTTTCATTTTCGTTATGTTTTTATTAGTTTTTCGATGTCATTCGCTTTTTAAAGTCTGCAAATATACAATAATTCGGACAAACAACGAAAAAGCTTATTGCATTTCAGGAAAAAAGTTGTATCTTCGGTAAAAATTATGCACGTGGACGAATCTGCCATTTACAAAACCTTGAAATCCATTTTCGGATTCGACGGCTTCAAAGGTGATCAGGAAAAGATCATCCGGCATCTGCTGTCCGGCGGGGATGCCTTTGTCCTGATGCCCACCGGAGGCGGAAAATCCCTGTGCTACCAGCTTCCCGCCCTGCTCATGGAGGGGACGGCCATCGTCATTTCTCCGCTGATCGCCCTGATGAAAAATCAGGTGGACGCCATTCGGGGATTCGTGGACGGACAGGAGGGGATTGCCTGTTTCCTCAATTCATCCCTGGACCGGGGCCAGATCCAGCAGGTGCAAAGAAACCTGCTTTCCGGACGCACCAAACTCCTGTATGTAGCGCCAGAGTCCCTGGCCAAGGAGGAAACGTCGGACCTGCTCCGCCAGATCAAGATTTCCTTCTATGCCATCGATGAGGCCCACTGTATCTCCGAATGGGGGCATGATTTCCGTCCCGAATACCGCAAGATCCGCGAGATGATCGACCTGATCGGCCGCAGCCCCATCATCGCCCTGACCGCTACGGCCACGCCGAAAGTGCAGAGTGATATCCAGCGGAACCTGGGCATTCAGGACGCGGCCGTGTTCAAATCCTCCTTCAACCGTCCCAACCTTTATTACGAAATCCGGGACAAGGTTGAGCCCGAGAAGGAGATTATCAAGTTTATCAACCAGAATCCCGGCAAGTCCGGCATCATCTACTGCCTGTCCCGCAGCAAGGTGGAGTCGCTCGCCGCCCAGCTCGAACTCAACGGCATCAAGGCCGCCCCCTACCACGCCGGGCTGGACGCCAAACTGCGGGCGGAGAACCAGGACCGCTTCCTTTCCGAAGACATCCACGTCATCGTGGCCACCATCGCCTTCGGCATGGGCATCGACAAGCCGGACGTGCGTTTCGTCATTCATTACGACATGCCCAAGAGCCTGGAGGGATACTATCAGGAGACGGGGCGTGCGGGCCGCGACGGCCGGGAGGGCATGTGCATTGCCTTCTACAGTTATAAGGATATCCTCAAACTGGAGAAATTCATGCAGGGAAAGCCCATTGCCGAGCAGGAAATCGGCCGGCATATCCTGGCCGAGACGGTCTCCTATGCCGAATCCAACTGCTGCCGCCGCAAGTTGTTGCTGAATTATTTCGGAGAGGATTATCCGCAGGACAATTGCTGCAATTGCGACAACTGCCTGCATCCGAAGGCCCAGTTCGATGGCAAGGAGGAGATGCTCCTCGTACTCGAACTCGTCGCTTCCCTGAAGGAGCATTTCAAGGCGGAACACCTGGCGAATATCCTGGTGGGTGAGCGCAATGCGATGGTCCGTTCCTACAAGCACGACCATTTGGAGAGTTTCGGTGCCGGCAAGGACCATAACGTCAAGTTCTGGGGCGAGGTCATCCATCAGGCCATCCTGCTTCATTTCCTGCACAAGGATATCGAGTCCTACGGCCTGATTTCCCTTGAGCCGGCCGGACAGGATTTCCTGGACCATCCGCACAGCCTGATGCTGACGAGCCAGCGCGAATTTGCCGAAGGCGTGGACGATGACGAGGAGGATACCCCTGTGCCTCAGGGCGGCGGAGGCGGCGGAGACCAGGTGCTTCTGGCGATGCTCAAGGACCTGCGCCGCGATATGGCCCGCAAACTGGGACTCCAGCCCTGGATTCTCTTTACCGATCCCGCACTGGAAGATATGTCCATCATGTACCCCCTGACTCTCAAGGAATTGGCCGAGAACTGCAGCGGCGTGGGGATGGGCAAGGCTTCCAAATACGGCTCGGAATTCATCAAACTGATTGCCAAGTACGTGGAGGAGAACGAAATCGAGCGCCCGGACTCGTTCCGGGTCAAGAAGGCTCCCAAGTCCGACTTCCGGCAATACATCATCCAGTCCGTCGACAAAGGGGTGGACCTGGAGGATATCGCTGCAGCCAAAAATCTGGAAATGTCCGAACTGATTACGGAATTGGAGGCAATCGTCCATTCCGGCATCATACTCAAGCGCCTGATTAAATACGTTGATGACAATTTCGACGAGGATGAGGTGGCGGATGTGTGCGATTATTTCCGGGAAGAGGCCGACTCCGACGATCTTGATGCGGCCGTGGAAGCCTTCCCCGAACTGGATGAGGATGAACTCCGTCTGATCCGCCTGAAATTCCTCTGTGAAGTTGCCAACTGATGATTCCGCACGATACCATAACGAAGATACAGGATGCCATCCGCATCGAAGAGGTCATCGGCGATTTCGTGAGACTGACGCGCCGGGGCGGCAATTACATGGCTTGCTGCCCCTTCCACAACGAAAAGACCCCTTCCTTTGTCGTGACCCCCTCCAAGGGCTTCTACAAATGTTTCGGCTGCGGCGAGAGCGGTTCTGCCGTGACCTTCCTGATGAAGCACGAAGGGATGAGTTACGTCGAGGCGATGAAATACCTCGGCGCAAAATATCATATCGACGTCAAGGAAAAGGAGGAAAGCCCCGAAGAAATCGCCGCCCGTCAGCGGACTGAGAGCCTGACGCTCGCCAGTGAATTTGCCGAGCGGTTCTATGTGGCCCAGCTGGAGCAGCCCGAGGGACGGAGCGTAGGATTGCAGTATTTCAAGTCCCGGGGGCTGAGCGAAGAGACCATCCGCAAATACGGCCTGGGCTGGAGTCCGTCCGACAGCCAGGCGCTCGTAAAGGAAGCGCAGACCAAAGGCTTCAAGGAAGAGTATCTTCTCGAGAGCGGCGTATTCGGAAAGACGGATTCCGGCCGCGTCTATGACCGCTTCCATGAACGGGTGGTGTTTCCTATCCACAGCGTGAGCGGCCGGGTCGTCGCCTTCAGTTGCCGCACCCTGCATGCGGAAAACAAGGCCAAATATGTCAATTCTCCGACCACGCCAATCTATGTTAAAGAAAAGGCGTTGTTCGGCATCTGGTTCGCCAAGGCGGAAATCGCCCGCAAGAAAAAGTGTTTCCTGGTGGAGGGCAACCTCGACGTGATTTCCATGCACCAGAAGGGCATCCTCAATACGGTGGCTTCCTGCGGGACCTCCCTCACGAGCGGCCAGGTACAGCTGATCAAGCGCTTTACCGGAGAAGACGGACTCGTTACGGTGATGTACGACGGGGACGGCGCGGGCATCAAGGCGGCGGTCAAGGCCATTCGCCTGATTCTCGCCGAAGGACTGAACGTCAAACTCGTCCTGTTGCCGGGCGGTCAGGATCCCGACGATTTCTGCCGCAGCCACTCGCTCCCGGAGGTGGAGGAATTCATTGCCGACAACGAACAGGATTTCATTACCTACCGGGCCGGACTGCTTACCGGGCAGCAGGCGCAGGATCCCCTTCGCCGGGCGGAACTTATCAATGAACTCGCGGATACCATCGCTTCCATTCCCGATCCGGTGAAGCGGACGGTCTATGTGCAGGAATGCGCCCGTCGCTTCGGCGTGGACGAGAGCCTGCTCAGAAGCCGCGCCGTCGTAGCCGCGAAGGCCCAGCGCGAAGAGGAGGCCAAGCGCAAATGGCAGGAAGAGCGCAATCGGGAGTACGAGGAAAGCCTCTCCGCCCTTCAGACGGAGGGCGTCGCCCCGGCGGCAAAGCCCAGGAAGACGGCCAAGAAAGCCGACGCCCTGCTGCTGGCCGAGCAGTCCCTGCTGTCCTATGTCCTTCGCTCCGGCCGGGACCTGATGAAATTTCCGGAAAATTCACCTTATTATGAGAAGGAGGACCCGCTGACGGTGTTCGAGTTTATCGATTCGGTCCTCTCGCGGGACAATCTGCAGTTTGCCGATCCCATCTGCCGGCGTACCTATGAATTCTACGGCCGACTTTTCGATGAAGGAGAGCCCCAGGAGGTCATTCAGCGCCGGATGATGGAAGGGGAGGACCGCGAGCTGGCCACCCTGGCCGAACATTTGGTCATTGACCGCTACGACCTGACGATGAAGGCCCTCCGCAGCACCCTGACCGCCGAGCAGTCGCTGCTGGTCAAATACGTTCCTGAAGAGTTGCTCAAATACAGCATCGCCTTGCTCGACGCCCGGCGGAAAGGCTGTGTCAAAGCCCTCAAAAATGCCTCCGGAGAGGAGAAGGACAGGCTGCTCAAAGAGATTTCGACGCTGGCGGAACAGCAGAAAAAAATGCAAGAAAAACAACAAAATTTAGTTTGAGAGATATGAGTTACAAGAGAACATTGGTCACCTGTGCCCTCCCTTACGCCAACGGGCCGGTCCACATCGGCCACCTCGCCGGTGTGTACGTTCCGGCGGACATTTATGTGCGCTACAAGCGCATGCGCGGGGAGGATGTGCTGTATGTCTGCGGCTCCGACGAGCACGGCGTGCCCATTACCATCAAGGCCCGCGAGCAGGGCTGCAGCCCGCAGGATATCGTGGACCGTTACCACAAAATTATCAAGGACTCCTTCACCGGCCTGGGTATCAATTTCGACATTTATTCCCGAACCTCCTCCAAGGTGCACGAAGCCAACGCTTCGGAATTTTTCCGCAAACTCTACGATGAGGGAAAGTTCATCACCCGCGAGAGCGAACAGTTCTTTGATGAGCAGGAGCAAACTTTCCTCGCCGACCGCTATATCACCGGTACCTGCCCCCGTTGCGGCAATCCCGACGCCTATGGCGACCAGTGCGAAAAATGCGGTGCGACGCTCTCTCCCGAGGAATTGATCAACCCCAAGAGCAAACTCAGCGGCGGGGCGCTGGTCAAGAAAAAGACCACCCACTGGTACCTGCCCCTCGACCAGTACGAGGGCTGGCTGGGCCGCTGGATTCTTTCGGAACACAAGCAGTGGCGCAGCAACGTCTATGGCCAATGCAAAAGCTGGATAGACGGCGGACTGCAGCCCCGTGCCGTGAGCCGCGACCTGGACTGGGGCGTGCCCGTTCCCGTGGAAGGCGCGCAAGGCAAGGTGCTCTACGTGTGGTTCGACGCGCCCATCGGCTATATTTCCAACACCCAGGAACTGCTCCCGAATAGTTGGAAGACTTGGTGGAAGGACAGCAAGACCCGTCTGGTACACTTCATCGGCAAGGACAACATTGTCTTCCACTGCATTGTCTTCCCCGCCATGCTCAAGGCCTATGGGGACTATATCCTGCCCGACAACGTGCCTGCCAACGAATTCCTCAATCTCGAAGGGGACAAGATTTCTACCTCCCGCGGCTGGGCCGTCTGGGCGCACGAATATCTGCAGGATTTTCCCGGAAAGGAAGACGTGCTCCGCTATGTGCTGACGGCCAACGCACCTGAGACCAAGGACAACGACTTCAGCTGGAAGGATTTCCAGACCCGCAACAACAGCGAACTGGTAGCCATTTTCGGTAACTTCGTCAACCGAGCCCTCGTTCTCACGCACAAGTATTTCGAGGGGAAGGTGCCCGCCGCCGGAGCATTGGAACCGATGGATAAGGAGGCCCTGGCGGAGATTCCCGCCCTGCGCGCGTCCCTCGAGCGCAACCTGGAGGAATTCAAGTTCCGCGAGGCGCTCAAGGATGCCCTCGGCATCGCCCGCGTAGGCAACAAATATATTTCGGACGCCGAACCCTGGAAGGTGGCCAAGACCGACCTGCAGCGTTGTGCGACCATCCTGAACGTCAGTCTGCAGATTTGCGCCGACCTGGCCGTCGCCTTCGAGCCGTTCACGCCCTTCTCCGCCCAGAAACTGCGCGGAATGCTGCGCGTGGGCCTTCAGGCCGGCTTCGACCATCGCAAGGGTGAGCAGACGACGGAAAATACCTTCCGGGAAGGGGAGGGCGCAGCCCTGCATACCCTGCCCATGGGAGCGGCTGCCGCCTATGAGGGCCTCTGCCTGGGCTGGGACGACCTCGGAAAGGAAAGCATCCTGCCCGAAGGCCATGTCCTCGGCAGTCCCGAGCTGCTTTTCGAAAAGATCGAAGATGCGCCCATCGACGCCCAGATCGCCCGTCTGGAAGCCATTCGCAAAGAGCGTGAGGCGGCCGCGGCGCTCAAGGCCGAGCCCCAGAAGGAAGAGTGCTCCTTCGAGGATTTTGAGAAGATGGATATCCGTACCGCCACGGTCCTCGAGGCCGAGCGCGTACCCAAGACCGACAAACTTCTGAAACTGACCATCGATACCGGCATCGACCGTCGCGTCATCGTCTCCGGCATCGCCGAATACTATGCGCCCGAAGATATGCTGGGCAAGCAGATCTGTATCCTGGCCAACCTCAAGCCCCGTGTCATCCGCGGCATCGAGTCCAAGGGCATGATCCTGATGGCCAGGCAGGGCGATGGGAAAATGCGTTTCATTACGCCGCAGGAAGTGCTTGTCAACGGGGCCCAAATCGGTTAACCTATGTTGAAAAAGGAGTATAGCAAAGACCTTTCGAAGCTCAATAGCTTCGGTATGAAGGTGCAGTCCCGGCTTTTTGTCGAGTACGACAGCCTGATGGACCTCGTGGAACTCGATTTCGACGAGCTTTTCCACCCGGTCAAACACATCGGCGCGGGCAGCAATCTCCTTTTTACCGGCGATTTTCCCGGCACCCTCCTGCATTCCGCCATCCGTTTCACGGAGGTCCTTTCCGAGGATGCGAAAGGGGTGAGGGTTTCGGTAGGCTCGGGTGTGATCTTTGATGATTTCTGCGCCTGGGCGGCCTCCAAGGGCTACTGGGGCGTGGAAAACCTCTCGCTGATACCCGGCGAAGTGGGGGCCTCGGCCGTCCAGAACATCGGCGCCTACGGCGTAGAAGTGAAAGATGTCATCGAGACGGTCTATGCCTATGATACGAAGGAGGAGGAAATGGTGCACTTCGACGCTTCCGCGTGCGGGTACGCCTACCGTGATTCCTTCTTCAAGCACGCCGAGGGCCGTTATATCGTAACCCACGTGGTCTTTGTCCTGTCCAAGGCCTATGCCCCCCGGCTGGATTACGGCAACATCCGCGCGGCCCTGGGCCTGGATGAAACCTCCGTTCCCAAAGGACTGACGCCGCAGCAGGTGCGCGAGGCCATTATCCGCATCCGCCGCGAAAAACTCCCCGAAGTGGGGAAGGTGGGCAGCGCCGGCAGTTTCTTCAAGAACCCGGTCGTCTCCCGTGCCGAGTATGAGCGCATCTGCGCGCAGCATCCGGGTGTCAGCGTTCCCCATTATGAAGTGGGGGATGCGGTGAAGATCCCCGCGGGCTGGATGATCGAGCAATGTGGCTGGAAGGGCCGCCGCAGCGGAAACGCAGGCGTGTGGGACAAGCAGGCGCTCGTGCTGGTCAATGCGACCGGAGCCGCTCTGCCCGAAGAAATCCTCCGCCTGGAAAGCCAGATTATCGTGTCGGTGCGCGAGCGTTTCGGCATCGAACTTTCACCCGAAGTAGAACATCTATAAATAGGTAAACCTATGTCGTCATTTGTCGTAGAAGGAGGCCGTCGCCTGAGCGGCGAAATCACCCCCCAGGGAGCCAAGAACGAGGCCCTGCAGATTTTAAGCGCCGTTCTGCTCACCCCCGGCGAGGTCGTCGTCCACAACATTCCGGAGATTCTGGATATCAAGAACCTGATTCTGATGCTGGAAGGGATGGGCGTGAAAGTACGCCGCATCGCCAAGGGAAGTTGGTCTTTCCAGGCGGATGAAATCAATGAGGCCTACATCGGCAGTGATGAATTCATCGCCAAATGCGCTTCCCTGCGCGGAAGCGTGATGATTGCCGGGCCGCTCCTGACGCGCTTCGGCCGGGCGTGGTTCCCCAAGCCGGGCGGAGACAAGATCGGCCGTCGCAGGGTGGATACCCACATCCTCGGCTTCGAACGCCTCGGCGCATCCTTCGACTATGACGCCGCCCGCAAGGCCTTTCATCTCCAGGCCCCCGATGACGGGCTGAAAGGGGCCTACATGCTGCTGGATGAGGCCTCCGTGACGGGTACGGCCAACATTCTGATGGCCGCCGTGCTCGCCAAGGGCAAGACCACCATCTTCAACGCGGCCTGCGAACCCTATGTCCAGCAACTGTGCAAACTGCTGGTGGCGATGGGTGCCCACATCGAGGGTGTCGGCTCCAACCTGCTCCACATAAACGGCGTGGAACGCCTGCACGGAGCCACCCACACCATTCTTCCGGATATGCTGGAGGTCGGTTCCTTCATCGGAATGGCCGCCCTCACGCAAAGCGATATCACCATCAAGAACGTCTCCTGGGAGAACCTCGGTATCATTCCCGACAGTTTCCGTAAACTGGGGGTCACCCTGGAACGCATCGGAGATGACATCCACGTGCCGGCCCAGGAAAGTTACGTGATTGATTCCTTCCTCGACGGCTCGATTATGACCATTGCGGATGCCATCTGGCCGGGCTTGACGCCGGACCTGCTGAGCGTGATGCTCGTGGTGGCGACCCAGTGCCGGGGGAGTGTGCTGATTCACCAGAAAATGTTCGAAAGCCGTTTGTTCTTTGTGGACAAACTGATCGATATGGGCGCGCAGATTATCCTTTGCGACCCGCACCGGGCCGTCGTCATCGGCCACGACCACCGCTTCTCCCTCAAGGCGGGCCGCATGCTCTCGCCGGATATCCGTGCCGGTATCGCCCTGCTGATTGCCGCGATGTCCGCCAAGGGCACCAGCGTCATCGACAACATCGATCAGATCGACCGCGGCTACGAGGATATCGACCTCCGTCTCAATGCGCTGGGTGCCAGTATCAAGCGCGTGTAGGGCCCTGGCGCTCGCCGCGTGTCTGTTTCCGCTGCTTTCGCAGAAGGCAAGTGCCGCGCCGACGCTTTCGGACACGCTTGCACTGCGCTATGATGCCTATGTGCAATGGTGCGCTCCGGAAAAACTCTATGCCCATCTGGACCGGACCTGCTATACCGTCGGGGAGACCATCTGGTTTCGCGGCTATCTGCAAAACGCTTCCCAAAGGAGCATGCTCCCGCTCAGCCGTTATATCTATGCGGAATTGCTGGATGCGAAGGGACACGCGGTCACCCGTGTGAAAGTCAAGGAAGAAGACGGGATTTTTCCCGGCTATCTGAAGGTGCCGGGCAGCCTCGAGACCGGTTTTTATACCTTCCGCGCCTATTCCCAGAGCCAACTCAACGTCCCTTCGGACTATCTCTTCAATGAACGCATCCGCGTGGTGGGGGACAAGAAGAAAAAGATGATACCTCCCAAGACGAATCCCCGCGATGTACGCCTGAGTTTTTATCCGGAGAGCGGACGCTATTTTGCCGGCGTGCGCTCAACGATTGCCGTCAAGGCGACGGACAAGGCGGGACGGAGCGTGGATTGCGAAGGACGGGTCGTGGACGCGGCCGGGCAGACGCTTGCGCGCTTTCTGACGGTGCACGACGGAATGGGAAAAATGGAATTTACGCCCGAGGCGAATACCAAATATTTCGTGGAAACCGCCTCCGGAAAGCGTTTCCCGCTGCCTGCGCCCGCAACGGACGGGGCCGTCATCCGTCTGAGAATCGAAGCGTCTTCCTATCTGATCTCCGTGGTAGGGCAGGGGGAAGGAAAGGCTTCTTTGCTGCTGCGGGACGCAGGGGCGCTCACACCGCTTACGAACCTGAAGCTGGACGGTAGAGTGCAGACCTTCAGGGTGGAGAAAAGTGAATTCCGTCCGGGCATCAACCATCTGCTGCTGGTGGACTCGCGGGGCATGATTCTCGCGGAGCGCCTGTTTTTCGTCTATGGGACGTCCATCCCGCGCTGCTCGGTGACCCCCACGGATTTCATCGCCTATCCCCGCTCGCTTGTGAAGGCGGAAGTCTCCCTTGCGGACGCCGACGGCAACGCACTGACGGGGGACTGTTCCGTTTCCGTGACAAGGGCCGTACTGGAACATTGGCAGCAGTCTTCCGGTATCCTTTCCTACCTGGGGCTTTCCTCGGAACTGGCGGGAACGATCAACAGCCCCGACTGGTATTTCGACGCGCAGACGCCCCTTGCTAATCGCATCCGGGCCATGGACCTGCTGATGATGATCCAGGGCTGGCGTTATTACGACCTCGACCAAATGTTCAAGCTGGTCGGCGGAAAAGTCAGCGCGAAATATGCCCGGGAGACCAAGCAGACCGTACGGGGCAGTATCCGGCGCTTTATCTCGCGAAAGCCTCCCAAGCACTTCAGTTTCAACCTGATGGTTCCGAAACTCAAGTTCTACCGCAGCGTGCAGGTGGACCAAGCGGATTCGTATGTGATTGACAGCCTGGATTTTGAGGAGAATACGGGCTTTGTCATCAAGATTGCCTCCTCCCGGGTGGGGATGGACTACATTCCCAAGTGGGACGGAGATAGGCTGGCGCCCTCCTTCCTTTACAAAGGCGCGCCCGGCTATGCCAGCGACACCCGTTCCCATCAGCGGGAAGCCTCCTTGGGCGGCATATCTGCCGATACGCTCAAGGCCGCCGTCGTCGTGGCGGATGCGGGGGAGAGCGACGTGTTGAGTTACGGGACCAGTTACACCGATGAACTTTCCTCCTATGCGCATATGACGCTGATCGAATATGTGCAGATGAAAAAGGCCTCGTTCGAGTATGACGGCGACAAAATGATCAACTATTCGGGCCGTGCGGGGCGAGGGAACCCCGGTTCGAGACACGCGTTGAAAATGATTAGCGACGAAAGCGGAGGCATCGGCAGCGATGACGACGGCTTCGAAAGCGATGGGGGCATCGGCAAGGGCGCGGTCCGCCTGATGGTGAACGGCAACGACGAACCCTGGTGGAACTACGATATGGTCTATATGGACGAAGTCCAGAGCATCAATATCTCATCCGCCGCCGGCGGGGGCGTCGTGTCCATTACGATGAAAAAACTCAAGCCCCGCGACGCCCTGGAACGCGACCCTTCTATCCTCTATTTTGTGCCGCTGGGCTATCAGGTTCCGCAGACCTTCTCCTCGCCCCGTTACGATCTG
Organism: Bacteroidales bacterium; assembly: GCA_017961345.1. Classification (GTDB taxonomy): domain Bacteria; phylum Bacteroidota; class Bacteroidia; order Bacteroidales; family UBA932; genus Cryptobacteroides. The sequence continues at coordinate 34,726 of JAGCXP010000064.1, forward strand.
GGCGATGCGGAATTCATCGACAACCGCAACACCGTCTTCTGGACCCCTTCCCTGCGCATCGAAAACGGCAAGGCGGAAATCCTTTTCTGCAACACCGACCTTCAGGATTTTCCCTATATCGTCCGCGTCGAAGGCCTCACCTCCGACGGCCGTCCCTTCTCGAAGCATTGCACGCTGATGCCGAAGGAGTAGCTTACACCTGATACACATTCCCCGCGGGCGGAGCGGGAGCGTCGCCCCACTGCGCATCGACTTCATCGAGCAGGGAAAAGAGGGTGGCGGGGTCGCTTTCCGTCACGAGGCGGATGCGCATCTGTTCGAAATTCTCGAGCCCCTTGAAGTAGCAGCTCAGGTGTCGGCGCATTTCCAGGACGCCGGCCTTTTCACCTTTCAGATCGAGGGAAAGCTGCAGATGGCGCCGGGCGAGGGCGACCCGTTCGCGCACTCCCATTTCGGGCAGCCGTTCGCCGGTTTGGAGATAATGCTTGATTTCCCGGAAAATCCAGGGATGGCCGAAGGTAGCGCGACCAATCATAATCCCGTCCACACCATAGCGGTCGAAGGCCTCTTTGGCTCCCTCGGGCGTGCGGATGTCTCCGTTTCCGATGATGGGGATGTGCATGCGGGGGTTTTCCTTGATGGCGCCGATGAGGGTCCAGTCCGCCTGGCCTGTGTACATTTGCTGCCGGGTGCGCCCGTGGACCGTCAGGGCCTGGATGCCCACGTCCTGCAGGCGTTCGGCCAGGTCCACGATGATCTTGCTTTCCTCGTCCCAGCCCAGCCGCGTCTTGACGGTGACCGGCTTGGAAACGGCCTCCACCACGGCTTTGGTGATGGCGACCATCTTGTCGGGCTCTTTCATCATCCCGCTTCCGGCGCCGCGGCCCGCAATTTTTCGGACGGGACAGCCGAAGTTGATATCGATGACATCGGCCCCGTGTCCGCCGACGAGTTCCTGCGCCCGCTCGGCCAGCCGTGCCGACTCTACCATCGCCTCGGGGAGATGACCGTAAATCTGGATGCCGATGGGGGCCTCTTCATCAGAGGTTTTGAACTTATCGAAGGACTTGACGCTTTCGTGCATCAGGCCGTCGGAGGAGACGAACTCGGTATAGACCATATCCGCGCCGTAGTCCTTGCATACCACGCGGAAGGATGCGTCGGTCACATCCTCCATCGGGGCGAGCAGCAAGGGTTTTTCGCCGAGGTCCAGGTCTCCGATTTTCACTATTTGATGCCGTATTTGGCGAGAATCTTCAGGATGGGTTTCTCAATGCTGCGGGCCCAGAGGGTATAGCCGCGGTCATTGGGATGCGTGCCGTCCACGGAAGTCTCGTGGTCGTCGGCGGAAGCGTTGGCCTTGACATAATACACATCCTTGTATTTTTTGCAGAGAATCGGCATTAGGGAATCGGACATATCCCGCTGCGCCTGGTTGATGGCACGCTTGCGGAGGTCGAAGTTGCCGCTCTCGCGGGTGATGGTGCGCTGGAAAATCAGCGGTTTGCCCGGATGCGCCTTCACCATGCGCTCGACAAAGCCCTCCAGACGCTCTTTGATCATCGCGGCGGTGGGGTTGGAGAAAGCGTCGAAGACATAGGCGTCCGCTTCCACGCTTTCAAGGAAATGGGCGAACTGTTCCTGCATCTTGCAGTTCCCGCTGAATCCCAGACCGATGACTTCCAGTCCCGTGAAACGCTCGAACTGCATCGGATAGGCCATACCGGCCCGGCTCACGCTGATGCCCTGGGTGAAACTGGAGCCGTGGAAGACCACCTTGTGGTGGAAGGGCGAGGGGGCCGCCTCGATCTTTGCATCCTCGGCAATGCCGATGCTAAGCGTTTTCAACTCGGAATAGAGCGGAAGATACAGAAGGCACAATTTCTCGCTGCGCTCCATTCCTTCCACGAGGGTAAGGGGCTCCGTGCGGTATTTCCCGTTGATCCGCCGTCCATTGCCCTTGGCGCCCGCCCAGAGCCAGTTTTTCCCGTCTTTGATATAGAGGTCGAAGCCGTGATAGGCCATCGGCATCGTGTTGATACCGCTGTACTCCCAACCATATTCGGCGTTGACGGTAATCACCGGGGAATCGGTTTTGAAGACCAGCGCCCAACCGGCCGGAGAAATCGCCTGTTCCCGCTCGCCTTTGCTGAATCCCTTGAAGGCGCAGGTGTCGATGCGGTGGTAATATTCACCCGTCGGCACGTTGCTTTTACCAATCAGAGTAAGTTCCTTCGCATCCACATACCTCAGCGTCAATTCCTTGACCAGGGGATAGGCTTTCTCCCCGGCGAAAGCCGGACCGCATAGCATCAGGGCGAAAAAAAGTACGATCGCGTTCTTTTTCATACGAAGAATGATTTTGAAAATATCAATATAAATATCTACCTTTGCAATCACTTTTGGCCGGTCCAGTAGCTCAGTTGGATAGAGCAACAGCCTTCTAAGCTGTGGGTCTTGGGTTCGAATCCCAACTGGATCACACGTTTGTCTACCTACTCCCTCACCGGACGAATCTGTATTCCATAGTAGCGGAAGGCATTATCGATCACAATGCTTTCCCTCATCCACAAAGCACGGCAGCTGAAGCCGGTAAGTTCCTTCTCGCAGCTAAGATAGGCACCGGTATTGCCGGGGGTAGGAATGGAATGCGAACGATATCCCACGCTGACCAGATAAATGGAGGCGCCGGTAATCCGGCTGGTCACTTTGTAGACGAATCCTTCGTTCATTTCCCAGTCGCAATGGTCGATGAGTTCCTGCCATTCGGACTTCGTGGCTATGCGCCAGGGAGCCCCCAGTACCGCCGTGGCGGCATCGTCCGCAGGTTCCAGACGGGTCTTGTTATCTACGATGGGCCCCCAAGTTTCACTGCCGTTGTACTTGGTGTAGCCATTCGCACCGCTCGAGCTGCCGCCACACCATTTGTAGGTGGAGATGCTATACTCGGATTTGGTCTCAACTTCTCCCCAACAATAATAATCGCCAACTCCTTCGGGAGAAGATGCGCCCAGATTGCGGTCGGCCCAAAGGACGCTCAGGCCCATTTCCACTGCCCCTGTCGGCACAGTTCGCGGCGTCGTGGCAAAACTCCGGACCGTTCCGAAGGCTTCTTTGTCCGCAATCTTCGCGGCGGCGGCATAGCAGTAGGTCGTGGTCAAATTCAGCAGGGAGGTGTCCGCAGAGAAGGTGGTGAAATCGTCGCCGACCGTGGCCTTGATCTTCTTCCCGGAGGATTTCAGCGATTCCAGGGTGGAGCCTTCCGGCCCGAGCAGGAACCAAAATTCAGGGTTGCTTGCACCCCGGATGCTGGGTGAGACACTGCCTTTCAGGGTGGCCGAAACGGGGCGGGGGACTGCATCCAGGGTCGTGACGGACAGATCCAAACCGGTTGTCGTGAAACGCTTTACCTGACCGTAAACTTCCAATCCGGCGAGGTTTGAAAAAGCGACAAAAGAATATGTCGATGCATAATCCAGATTCTTCAATTCCGCGCTGAAAGAAAGGCTGCCATCCGTATCGGATAGGGCTCCCTTCACGGAAGTACCCGTTGCTATCAGGTCCTCAAGGGTAGATTCGCCCGCTTTATAGATAAATCCGGTTTCAATGGAAAAGCCGGCGGCATCGGTGTCCAGCGCAGCGGTAAGCGTCGCCCCAAAGGCTCCGGGGGCTGTCACATCCTGCGTCGTGACCGTGGCGTGAACCTCGTTTGTGGTAAAGGATACGACGTTTTCCGCCGAGATAAAACCATAAATCGGCTCCTTGTCGCGGTAGATCAAATAACAAGTGGCGCGACAATAATAGGTCGTACCAGGTTTGAGATTCTCAATCTTGGCAGAGAGCCGATGATTGGCATCGGGAACGGCGATTTCCCCGCCTCGTAGTTCTGGGAAAAAGGGAATAACCCCCGGTGCTCCGGCAATCACCGAATCCGCGCAGGCTTTTTTCTCCTCATCGGCGACCAGAAAGATATAGTAGATGAGTTCTACTCCGACCGTATCGGTAGGATCGAAGTATCCATTGAGCATAGCGCTGGTCTGGCCGACTTCGCTCGCGCCAAATGTCCCGCATTGTTTCCCCTCGAAAGGGTTGACAGGTTCGGGCGCCGGCACGGGAGCCTTGTTGCAGGAGGTCAGGATAACCGACAGGACGAAAGCGCAAAGAAAGAGGATCTTTTTCATAATGAGCGGGGTTGGTTCTTGCAAAGATAAGAAAATATTTCCAGAGCTATTCCTTGCGTTCTCCCTGAATATGCAAGGGAATGACATTCAACCAAGTGAATCTAGGTTAATTGATGCGACAGTGTCGCAGCAATCTTGGAGCCGTACTTTGAAAGCCGATGTATTTAATTTGTAAAAAATCTTTGCTTTTTATATATTTGCCTTGTCAGGGGGAGAAATCCTCTGATAAAGGTGCATTAGCGCTACTGGGCCCCACCTTAATACCCGCCAAGTATTCAAAATCAAGAGGCTTAAGAAGTGAAATGCTCTCTTTCTCCGTAGTCTGTACAGGACTGCCTTTTTCTTTCGCAGTATCCTTCGTAACGACTCGGTGGGGAGACGATGTTTCTTCGCGGTTTTCTTGATTGCCTCTTGGCGGGGGCATAAGGTGGGAATCGAAAAGCTACTGAGTCTCCCCACCTTTTTTGTATTAGACAGCATTCGGGAGGCTGGCGGGAATAATAATTACTTTCTCATCCATGAAAAAACTTATTTTCGTCCTCTCCTGCCTGACAGTTATCCTGTCTTCCTGCAGCACAACCGCCAAGGTGATTACTACCTCTACCAGCAAAAAGGCGATGCCGAAGATGCTGGTTTCTCCCGTGCGTGCCGATTTGAAAGTATCTTCTGAGAAGATCGTCTACACGATGGTCGTAAATGAGACGGTGGCCGCGGGTGGTTATGACAACATCGTTGAGACGGCCGTGAACAACGCGTTAGAGCGCAGTAGTCACGCCGATGTGCTTCTGGCTCTTCAGACGCAGACCAAGTACGATGCAAATGGACGTGTGGAGTCCATTACGGTGAGCGGCTATCCCGCCAGTTATGTTAATTTCCGTACTTGCCCTGAGGATACCCCCGCCGAAGAAAGTGCCGCTTCAAGCCAGGGCTCTCCGTTATTCAAATTTGGAAAATAATCTCATAGCAGTATGAAGCGCCTTTTGCTGCCGGTCCTGTTGCTTGCAGGGCTGTTTTCTCCCATTGCGGCCCAGAACCTTCGGACGGTGCGGGGACTGGTTCGCGGTGAGGACAAGAATCCTTTGCCCGGAATCCTTCTGACTCCGTCCGACAATTCTGTCACGGCTTTTTCGGCCGAGGACGGTACGTTTGAAATTCAGGTAGGTTATGATGTTGCGTCGCTTACCGCATCCGGAAATGATTGGCAGTCCGTTACCCAGTTTGTTGATGGCTCCTTCCTTATCTTTACATTGAAAAAGGATATGTTGGCCATTAAGGAAAGAGAGCAAGCGGTCAGGGACTCCATTCGCAGGGAGGAGCAACGGCTTCAGGCAATTGCAGATTCGGTTGTTAGGGCGGAACAGGCCCGCGAGAAAGCCGTGCGGGATTCTATTCGAAGAGAGGAAAAGCAGCGTCAGGCACTTCTGGACCAAGAAAAGAAACAGCAACAGGAACAAGCGGCGCGCGAAAAAAGAGAGGCGCGGGACAAGGCTTATGAGGAACGGTTTGGCGCGGGTGACAAAGGCTTTGCCCACGATATCTCACTATCCTATTTGCAGGCATTAGGGCTTCAGGAGACCGTTATCTACAAATATTCCGGTCAGCGCAATTATTCCAATTTGTACCCGCTTTTGCTGACTTATACTTTTTCCTACAAGTTGCATCGGATGTTTTCCGTTGGCATTGGAACAGGCGTATTGTACAATATCCGCAGCATCACTATCGGGGGAGACGAATTCTCGCCGACCTATGGCAACTTTACTGAAAAGCAGTTGAGCATCCCTCTTTATGTCGAATTGAAATTCCGTCCGTTCAAGAGCGTTGTCCGCCCGATTCTGGAAGTCAAGGGTGGTTGGTATTTGCTCAGCAACGTATACCTGGTGGATGCTGCAATCGGTGCGGAATATCGTTTCACTCCCACTATGTCCGCTTATCTTTCTTTGGGCGTGAGCACCGTCCCCTGGCCGTCATTCCGTTATTCGGAGCATAGGGCCGGTTATAAAGCGGACAGGATGCCATTTGTCCGTATAGGAGTCAGTTTATAGTTATTTGCGATGAAAAAGATTTTCTTGTTTTTCCTTCCCCTTCTGATGTTGGCGGGCTGTATGAAAGAAACGATGGAACCCGGAACGCAGGTGTCAGGCAATTTTACCGAGGATGATGGTACGGGTCAGAGTCGCTACTATATCTCTTTTTCTGATGGGCAGTATCGCCTTTATGTGCCCAGTGAAGAACCCTACACCTTTATGGAGAATGCGTTCTGGGCGGCAAATGGCTTTGTTGAAGCGACGAAATCCGGATATTCCATTCGTGATGGGAGGCTATACGTGGGAGATAAAGATTATGGGAAAATATCTCTTTCCAATGGATGTTTGACTATTGGCAATATTAAGTATGAAACGGTTGAGGCGTTTCGTGAAGAAAATTATTCATCCATATCTCTCCCGCAAGGGACCACTGCAGTAGTGGACTATACGGCACAGACCTTAGTTTACCCCTATTCTGTTGAAAGGCCCATCCCGTCCGGGAAAGTCGGCATAAGAGCCAATCAGAATTGGATTCGTAATTGTTCTTTGGCGGATGGTAATATTACGTTCCAAATAGAGGATAACAACTCCGGTCTTTCCCGTTCGGGAGACATTACTCTATTTTATCCGGGCGCGAAGGATGTCGTTTTTACATTAACGCAACAGTATGCTCAAGCCAGCATCGATTTAACGCCTTCTTCCATGGATGTGGATTATATGGGCGGTTCATTCTCGTTTGGGTATTCGGTGAGTAATCCTCGGATAGGTGCTTCCGTTACGGCGCAAAGTCAAGTTCGCTGGATAACGAATGTGAGTGTCTCCGGGAATCAGGTGTCATATCGTGTTTCTGAAAATAGTACAGTCTCGGATAGAACGGGACTCATAGTCTTGCGGTACGGTGTTGGCAGTGTGGATTATGCCTCAGCGGCATTCCAAATTGGACAATTCGTAAACCTGGATCAAGCCAGCGATTTGTCTGCTTCCGGAACGGCGAACTGCTATATCGTCCCTTCTTCAGGCATATACAAGTTTAAAGCAGTGAAAGGGAACTCAAATATTTCTGTTGGAACCGTTGCATCCGCAGAAGTGCTATGGGAGAGTTTTGGAACCAGCCAGAAACCCAATGTCGGAGATGTCATATATTCTGCCGTTTATTCAGCAGACTATGTCTATTTCTCAACGCCTTCCACGTTAAAAAACGGCAATGCGGTCATTGCTGTGAAGGACGCCTCCAACAATGTTCTCTGGTCGTGGCATATCTGGATCTGCAACGGGTACAGCCCGATCGATCTGGCGCAGACTTATTATAATAATGCAGGCGTGATGATGGACCGCAACCTCGGTGCCACTTCCGCTACGCCCGGCGACGTCGGTGCATTAGGACTTTTGTATCAGTGGGGTAGGAAGGATCCGTTCCTCGGGAGCAGCAGCATTTCTTCAAACACACAAGCCGCCTCTACGCTTTCTTGGCCTTCTGCCGTCGCTTCAAACAGCAGCAACGGAACGATTGCGTATGCCGTCGTTCATCCTACAAGGTTCATTACGTGCAATAGCAGTAATTACGACTGGTATTATACGGGAAGCAGCAGTACGGACGACACAAGATGGCAATCCACCAAAACCATCTACGATCCCTGCCCTCCGGGCTGGAGAGTTCCCGATGGAGGAAATAATGGTGTATGGTCGAAAGCTTGCGGCCACAGCTCTTCTATCAGCGGTTACCCGTTTGACGATACGAACAAAGGTATGAACTTTAGTGGTAAGTTCGGCGCCTCCGGTACAATCTGGTATCCTGCTGCGGGTTATCTGCGCTACGACTATGGCAGCCTGAACCTTGTCGGCAGCTTCGGCTACTGGTGGTCCTGTACGCCTAATGACAACTACGCGTACCGCCTCAACCTCTACCTCAGTGGCAATGTCGACCCGTCGTACAACGACCGCCGGGCCTACGGCCGATCTGTCCGGTGCTTTCAAGAATAAAGTCCTTATGTTGCGTCTTAAGCGAACGGGAGTGAGCGCTTCACCGCCATTGCGGCCTGAAGTCCGCGCCCTCGGGGTGCGGCGAAGCGAATCGATTCTTAAACTATAAAATACAAGAAGATTATGACAGTACCTACAAATTTGGGACACAAACCCATTATTGCCGTTAACGATTATGATCAAATTGACGGTAAGTATCAAAACAACACTGATGCCAAGGCTCTTTCTATCGGGAGTGCGCAGTATGATAGTGATGAAATATCTTTAAAGGTGTTTCGTTATATAGGTCAATGGAGTAGGCAAAGTGAAGAACTTCCTATTCACCGTGTGCTTGACTTATCTATTTTACTGCTTCGTGCTCTTGTACCGGAGCAAAATATTTTACTCCAAAGTCCGATTTCAACGAGAATGAGGGAAATGAAGGATATGAGTTCTGAAAAGAGTAAGGACGATATTCTGAATCATTGTAAGAATGATCGCTCAAACCTCTTACCCCGTATTGAAGAACTCAAGTATCTGTTGAATGTAATTGATTATAAAACAATTATTTAATGAATGTCATGGTGAGAAAAAGTAGGATAACCCAATTCATTTAGGCGGCAGGAGTAAAATACTGATTTTCTGCGTTAAACCCATTAAAGTATGTCAACATGAAAGTTATTACATTGACAGGCCCGTCGCATTCGGGTAAGACTACTACGCTTAAAAATCTCTACACTTATCTGATATCCATTGGAGCAAAGGACATCGTCCCTCCTCAGAAATGTCCAAGGTCAGGAGGGGACGATGAATATTATGTGCTATATAAAGGGGAAAAGATAGCCATAGTGACGATTGGGGATTATGCAATTGAAACAGTATTTTACATAGGAATCAACTATGGTCGTGGTGCAGACACACTTATAATTGCTAATAGTAATAAGGGCTATCCATACACAATAGCAGATAGGCATTCCGATATTATAACCCATGTCGATATTAAAAAGAATGATATATACGAGCAGGGAAAGGTTCAGGAGATAATGATTCATATTGAGACTAAATCAGTCAATTTCAGAAAGCACGGGAGAGGGGAAACTATTCAATTATTTCTCCTAAGGACCGCGGAGCGTCTGGAGAAAATGTTTTCCATTTTTCGAGCAAGACTTAAACTCATTTAGCAGACCGCTATTCGAAATCCTTATGAAATGGCACAGGGCACAAGGGAGATGCCGACTGCTGAGGCGTGGCCGCCCTCGGCCTCGTAAAGAGGGAGGGGCCCGCAAGATACAAGTCCCGCAAAGCGGGACGCAGCAGATTGTGGGAGGGTCGAAGCGAACGGTAGTGAGCTGAGTCCTACGCAGCGGCACTCCCTTGCGCCCGCCATTCATTGGCATCCAGTCCTATTTACAAATTCACAACGCGAAAAAAAATTTCCGTTTTTAAAGAAAGTCAAAAAAAGATTTTCCGTTTTTGAACCTTTTGTGTGATTAATTGCTATATTTTTGTGGCCGTTGATTTTTAAAAATTAAAACAATGGCAACAAAGAAACAAATGACGTCGGCGGCCTCGGGAGAGGTGTATGCCGACAATCGGAAACTCAGCGATGAGGAAAAAGAGCGGTATCGGAAGCTGTATCTGTCTACGTGCTACGAAATCAGCCATCTTCCCAACGAGATTGACCGCTTCCTCGGGCACGAGAAGGATGTGACAATGGATGTTCTCTGTAAGGCTGCATCGGGACGGGAGTTTATCGTGGAGATTCAAAGGCGGAAACGCTTATCTTTCAATAACCGTATCGTATATTACGGGGCGTCGATGATACATGCACAGCTATCCCGGGGGAAGGATTATGCACAGATGTGTCCGGTGTATGTCATCTGTTTTCTGGACTATATCACCGAACATACGGAAGACCGTTTGTTGTACAGATATTCTCTTCTGGAGGAGAGTACGGGAGAGCGTTACGGAGACCAACTGACCCTCTGTGTCTGCGAACTTCCCCGACTAAAGAAGCAGACGATGGAGGGGATGGATAATTTGGAAGTGTGGTTGCATCTGTTCAACAAAATGTTTACCTTTGCAAAGGAACCGGAGAGTCTCCCGGAGCGCTTCGCGCCCGTGCTGGATGCCGCGAAGATGCTGGGACTCCGGAAGCCGGAACAAAACCAATATTTGCAGGCTATGATTTCACAACGGGAACGCGAAGACATCG
>JAGCXP010000065.1 GCA_017961345.1 Bacteroidales bacterium
GTTTGAACGCCCAGTCACATCTGAGGTCCATGAACGTATCGTGGGTCACGAGCCGTTCCATCAGGGCCAAATCACGAGGCGTCAGTTCCCGCTCCTTCCGAAGCGAATCGACCAGAAAGTCGAAGAGTTTTTGTTGTTGTGTAGTCATAGTTGATAACGTTTAAATGGTTAAAAACAATGACTGCAAAAGTATGTCAACAATTTTTGAAAAAGGTCAAGAAAAGGAAAATTATTTCTTGACTTTCGGCAAAAACGGAAAATTTTTTCGCGATTGTGAATTTGTGAATTCCTGCAAGCAAGGTTAAGCGAAGCGCAGTGTGCGAGCACGAACGAGCGTAAAGCTTAGATTTCGACCGCTTCGGCGATAAGATCGTACTCGCCGGCCCCGACAATACGGACACGGATCATTTCACCGACGAGGCAATAAGGGTCGAGATTTTTAAGAAGCGGAGAATCAGACACTCCGACGAGAATTTCCCCGTCCACTTCGGGGCTCTCCCCGCGGCTGCGGCAGACGAGGACACCGTCGCGGAAATCATCCACCAGGACGGTCTCGAGACTGCCCACCCGGCTTTGGTTGTAGGAGAGCGAAATCGCGCTCTGAACGCGCATCAATTCATCATAGCGACGCTGTTTTTCTTCGGCAGGGACTTCATCTTTGAGATAACGCGCCGCATACGTCCCCTCCTCTTCCGAATAGGTAAAGGCACCCAGGCGCTCGAAACGCGCCTCCCGAATGAAATCGAGGAGTTCGGCAAACTCCGGCTCCCCTTCTCCCGGATGCCCCACAATCAGCGTCGTACGAAGCACGAGCCCGGGCACCTTCTCCCGCATCGTGCGGATCAGCCTGCGGGTCCACTCCCCCGTCACGCCCCGGCGCATATTGGTCAGCACCTTGTCGGAGATGTGCTGCAAGGGGATGTCCATATACGGACAGACCTTCGGATTCGTGGCCATTTCCCGGATGACATCCTCCGGAAAATCGTCCGGATAACTGTAGTGGATCCGCAGCCACTCGATGCCGTCGATTTTGGAAAGTTCCCGCAGGAGTTCTCCCAATGCCCGTCGATGATACAGATCCAGACCGTAGTAGGTACTGTCCTGCGCCACGATCAGCAATTCCTTCACCCCCCGGGACGCCAGCCCGGTCGCTTCGGAGACGAGACGCTCGATCGGCACGCTCCGATGCGCGCCCCGGATAAAAGGAATCGCACAGTAGGAGCAGCGACGGTCACAACCCTCCGAGATTTTCAGGTAGGCGTAATGCGATGGCGTCGTCAGCACCCGCCCCGCCTTTTCGAACGAATCGTTCACCCCCAGCCAGGAAAGCAGGGGTTTAAAATCCCGCGCGCCGAACCACGCATCCACCTCCGGAATCAACGCAGGCAGATCGCCCTCGTAACGCTGGCTCAGGCAGCCGAACACACCGATTTGCCCCACCTCTCCCCGCTTCTTGCGTTCCGCTTGGGTCAGGATACAATCGATGCTCTCCTGTTTGGCGTCTGCAATGAAGCCGCAGGAATTGATCAGCAGCACGTCCACCTTCTCCCCCGACTCTTCCGGGAGAATCCGGTAACGGCCGTCGAGCAGGGCAAGCAGATGTTCACTGTCCACCCTGTTCTTGCTGCAGCCCAGCGTCAGAATCTGCAGGCTGCGCGGCATTTAGGCCTCTTTCTTCTCTTCCTCCTCCACAAAATCGAGGGAGGCGTACTGCACCAGGCAATTGTACCAGTCGAGCACCTTCTTCATGTGCGAGAAGTAGAAGCGGTCGCGGTCGTAGGTCGGAACCGCCTTCTCGAACAGGCCCACAATCTCCTTCTCGGAAGACTTGGACGTCGGTGCATCCTTGCCCGCAAGCGTCTTCTCCAGCGCCTTGAACACCTCCTGGAGCTTCATTTCCCCTTCGTCGGTGTAAATGGACACATCAGCCAGGGCCGTAATGCGGTTGCGCATCGTAATGGCCTGCCGTTTGTGGTCCACGAGCGATTCGATGATGAGTCCGCCGCGAGACTGGGCGAGATAGGTGAAGAGACCGCTCTGGCCATTCACGGCCACGGTCTTGGAAAGATCAGTTTTCATCTGTTATCAATGTTTTGAATTTTCAAAAAATAGTCGAGCTGGCGCTGCAGAGAGACCTCGTCCCCCTCGTTGTTCAGCACGAAACTCACGCGGGAATCCCGCGGGGAAATCTGCTGGCTGTCAATGCGCTCGCGTGCCTGGGAGGAAGAACAGCAGTCGCGGGCAATGATCCTTCCCTCACGAATGGACACGGCCGCATCCACATACAGCACCGCATCGCATTCAAGCGCAGCACCGGCCTCGGGCGAAAGGAAGAGGGCGGATTCGATGCCCACCCATTCTTTCCCATAAAAATTGGAACACCAACGGTTGAAATCGTTCACCACGGCCGGATGGACGATGGAATTCACCTTCTTACGGGCCGCCGCATCGGAAAAAATCAGGGCCGCCAGACGAGGCTTGTCCAGCTTTCCATCTTCGCCCCGCAGGCTCGCGCCCAGTTGGGCTTCCAGCGTATCCACCAGTTCCGGGTGGCGTTCATAGAGGGTTTTCGCCCCGGCATCGCAGTCATAGACCGGAATGCCGCGATCTTTCAGAAGTCGGCAGACCAGCGATTTTCCGCTGCCGACAGGACCGGTTATCATCAGTGTTTTCATTCGGGTAGGAATAAGATTTCCGGTTCAATCCGGTAGGAAAGCAACCAGGAAGGCCGGGATTTCAAACGCAAGGGAATGCCGTGGCTCGGGCTGTCCTTCGCCAGGGCGTAATCCGCCTCAATTTCCACTTCGTCCTGCGCATTTTCCGCAACGGGGAACACGCAATTCGCCACCAGGGACACTTCCTCGGGGGCAGGCAGGCCGGCGGGCGCATTCACCCAACGGGGCACAAGGCGGAAACGGCGTTCCACCTGGCGGACAACGGGTACGGTAAAGAGCACCTGGGGCACCGATAAGCGCGTGGAAGGGGGCACTTTCAGCCGCACGGAAGCGCTGTACACCTCGTCGAGGGCCTGCAGGACCACTTTCCGCGTGGAAACAGAAGCAATCCGCTCCAGCAGTTGCGGCTCCGCATAGACCAGCACCGAATCGGGACTCAGCGCCACTTCCGAAGGCATCACATACTGCGGCGCCAAATTGATGGAAGCATCCAGCACCACGGGCACTTTCTTGTATTCACGGCGCTGGAAGCGGAAAAAGGAGGAATCCGACAGGAAATACTCGATGCTCGCACTCTCCCCGAAGATGTCGTGGGCATACAGACCCAGGTCCTTCGCGGTCATATAGAACACACCGCTCTCCCGGGGATGCAGATGGTCGGCGGAAAAACGGACGCGGCACGGGGAATCCTTTCCGTAGAAACGGTCCCGCAGGATATCGAAGCCCGTCGCACGGCACTTCGCCTGCACCGTCTCGTTCTCGCTCGCGCGGGAAGCATAGCCGTCCAGCGCGTCACATTCGGCCTGTACCGGCACGGAAATGATGACCGAGTACTTCAGGGAAAGGTTGTGAAGCGTCCATACCGAGGCAGACGCCAGAAAGGAAAGGACCAGCACGGTCCAATCCCGGCGACGGAGGTGAAAGACCCCCCGGAGAATCTGCCGCAGTCTGCCCAACTTATTTCTTCTCTTCTTCTTTCATTTCTTCCTTCTTGCTTTCCTTCTTGGGCGCGGCAGGAGGAACGGCGGGACCCTGGACGGCGCCCTTGTTGAAGGTCAGGCAGACGTCTTTGTCCACTTCGAGGATGACCTTGTCTTCCTTCACTTCCTTCACGACCCCGTGCATACCGCCGATGGTCACCACCTTGTCGCCCTTCTTGAGCGCGTCGAGGAACTTCTGCAGTTCCTTGCGCTGCTTATTCTGGGGACGGATCATGAAGAAATACATCACGGCAAAGATCAGCAGAATCATGATCCACATCGAAGCGCCGCCGCCCTGAGGCGCGGGGGCTTCCTGCAAAAGAATAAATAACATGTTCATATCCAATAGAGTTTAATGATTATTTCTTTTTGATTTCACCGCTCTCCTGCAGTTGCTTCACGAGACGGTCGAGCACGCCGTTGACAAAAAGGCTGCTCTTCGCGCTGCCGTAGTATTTGGCGATTTCCACATATTCGTTCATCGACACGCGAAGCGGAATGCCGGGAATGCACACGCACTCCGACAGCGCGCAGACCACCAGGCAGATATCCGTCAGCACCAGGCGGTCCTTCTCCCAGCCCCCGGTTATGGAAGCAATCCGGTCGGAATACGCATCGAAATGGGTAAAGGCAAACTCAAGCAGTTTGTTTGCGAACTTTTCGTCGTCCTCAATATGCTCCGCCCCCTTGCGGGAAAGCATCTGACTTTGGTACAGAAACGGAAGTTCCCAATCCTTCCCCGATGCCAGGTCCGAAAACGTGCGGCAGCACCAGGTCAGCGCGTACGCCAGGTCGTCGTTCCACCAGATGCTCATTTCCTCCAGCAGGTCGCCCAGTTCCGGCAGGTCCACGAACTCTTCCTCGAAAATCCGGGTGAAAAGTTTGCAATCCTCCTTCAGGGAACGGCCCGAAGCGGCCATATAGCGCTGATACCAATCCTTGGTCACCACGCTGTTGAGCACCTTCTTGAGCACCAGGTCGTACTGGTCCCAGGAATATTTGCGTTTCTTGAATTCTTTCTGAAAAGCCTCGTTTTCATCGAGACAGACCGCCAGCGCATTGTCGGCGAACTTCGTGTTCGGATGGAGGTCTTCTTCGCTCGGGTGGGCTTTCCCTTTGGCAGACTCCAGACGGTCCGCGGCCACTTTCGTCAACGGAGAGACGACGCCGAGCATAAACAGATACAGGTCACGGACGGCCTCATTGGATTGTTTGAGATGGGAGAGCGCATCCTGCAGGGTGGCCGGGGAAGAGGATGTGCGGGTCTGGACCGCCGCGTAGAGCGATTTGAAAACCTTTATCCTCAATATTCTTCTGTTCAGCATATTCAAAGAAATTTCATGCAAATATAAGCAATTCTATCAAAATAAATCCTATATTTGCAACAAGAAGTTTACTTTGCATAAGAACGGCTTCGCAACTTTTATTAAACAATGAACAAAATGCACAACGACGACTATCAGGACGGCCAGAACATGGACCGTTCCTCCGAAGACGTATGGTCCCGCCCCGTCCGGGCCGGCAAACGTACTTACTTCTTCGATGTCAAGTCCACCCGCGGAGGAGATTACTACCTGACGATTACCGAGAGCAAACGTCGCATGGACCGCGACGGAGGTTTTTCCTACGACAAACATAAGATTTTCCTCTACAAGGAAGACTTCGAGAAATTCTCCGAAGGACTGGCCGAGGTGGTGGATTATATCCAGAAGAACTGCCCCAAGCCCGCCTACAACGGCAGCGAAAAGGCCGAAGGGGAAAAGAGTTATTCGGATGTGGACTTTGAAGAACTGTAGGCTATGGAAATCCTGAAAAAAATCATTCTCTGGATCTGCATCATCGGCGTGCTGGCCGGTGCAGGCATTTTCTATTTCCACTTCTATTTCGTCTTCGGCGAAGGCACGAAGGCCGGCGAGCTGAATTTCGTCGTCTATAAAGGCATCGTCTTCAAGACCTACGAAGGCCGTCTGATCCAGTCCGGTTTCAATTCAAAAGGCAACTCCGGCACCCAGGGCGGCGGCATCCAGTCCAACGAATTCAATTTCTCCATCAAGGACAAGAACATCGCCGAGACGCTGATGCGCAAGAGCGGTTCCTTCGTCCGTCTCCACTACAAGGAATACCGTGGCACCCTCCCCTGGCGCGGCCACAACCGTTTCGTCGTCGATAAGATCGAGGAACTCCGCGATCCAAACAATGACGAATCCGGCGACCGCAACACCCTACCGGTCGAAGCGGTCAACGCCACCATCGCACTCTAAAAAACACTCCCCACCGGGCTCGAATGTCAGCCGCGACGCGGGAGTTTTCCCAGGAGGCGGGCGAAGCCGTCCCACAGACAGGTAGGAAGGACGGCATGGAGGAAGAGAAGGGAGAACGCGCCCAGACCGACGGCATAGCGGGCGCACGGCCAGCGGCGGTTGACGGCGCAGGAAATGGCGCGGGCAACCACCTTCGGAGATGAGAGGAAGTTGCCGGAATACCCCTTGTTCAGCCAATACGCCTCGTTGAGCGCATTCTTTTCATAGGCCGTTCCCCGCGAAGACTCCTCCAGAAGGCGCGCGGCAATGAATCCCCAGTTGGTCTTGATGCCCCCCGGCTCAATCATCACCACCTTCACCCCGAAGGGTTTCATTTCAATCCGGAGCGCATCGCTGAACGCCTCCACGGAATATTTGGATACGTGATACCAGCCACCGTAGAGCAACACGCTGCGGCCGGCGACGGAAGAAACATTCACGATACGGCCGCCATGCTGCGCCCGTAGAATCGGCAGCACCTCCTTGGTCATCGCCGCCAGACCGAAAAGGTTAACTTCCATCTGGCGCCGCGCCTCCTCCAGCGGAACGTTCTCAATCGCTCCGAAATAGCCGAAGCCCGCATTGTTGATCAGCACATCGATCCGCCCCTCCTTTTCCATGACGGAGGCGACGAACGCGCGGATGGAGGCTTCATCGGTCACGTCCAGCGGCAGGGTGACCACCCCTTTTTCGGCCAGCGCCGCCATCTTGTCCAGGCGGCGGGCCCCCGCATAGACTTTGTGTCCCTGCGAAGAGAGTTTCAAGGCCGCCTCGTAACCAATCCCGCTGCTCGCCCCGGTAAGAAGAATTACGGCCATATCAGCGGTCTTTATACATTTGTTCGTAATACTTGAGGTAGTCCCCGCTCGTCACGTTGTCCAGCCAGGCCTCGTTGTCCAGATACCAGCGCACCGTCTTCTCAATCCCCTCTTCGAACTGCAGGGAAGGCTCCCAGCCGAGTTCCTTCTGGAGTTTGGACGAATCGATGGCATAGCGCAGATCGTGGCCAGCACGGTCCGTCACATAGGTAATCAGGTCCATGTCGGCTCCTTCGGGACGTCCCAGCAGGCGGTCGACCGTCTTGATCAGCACCTTGATGATGTCGATGTTCTTCCACTCGTTGAAACCGCCGATGTTGTAGGTCTGCGCGATTTTTCCTTCGTGGAAAATCACGTCGATGGCCCGCGCGTGGTCCACCACGTAGAGCCAGTCGCGCACGTTCTCACCCTTGCCATAGACCGGCAGGGGCTTGCGGTGGCGGATATTGTTGATAAAGAGCGGAATGAGCTTCTCTGGGAACTGATAGGGCCCGTAGTTATTCGAACAGTTCGTAACAATGGTGGGCAGGCCGTAGGTGTCGTGGAAAGCGCGCACGAAATGGTCCGAAGACGCCTTGGAAGCGCTGTAGGGACTGTGCGGCTGGTATTTCAAATCCTCCGTAAAGAACTTTTCCCCATAGGCGAGATGGTGCTCCCCGGAAGAGGCCTTGGTCGTGAACGGCGGCTCAATCCCTTCGGGATGGGTCATTTCCAGCGCTCCGTACACCTCGTCGGTTGAAATGTGGTAGAAGCGCTTGCCTTCGAACTTCTCCGGAAGGCTTTCCCAATAGAGTTTGGCGGCCTGCAGGAGCGAGAGCGTACCCATCACGTTGGTCCTGGCGAAGGTAAAGGGATCCTTGATGCTGCGGTCCACGTGGCTTTCGGCTGCCAGGTGAATGACTCCGTCCACTTTCTCGCGCTGCATCAGCGCATAGATGGCATCGAAATCACAGATATCGATGCGCTCGAAGCGGTAATTGGGTTTGTCCTCGACATCCTTGAGGTTCGCGAGGTTCCCGGCGTAGGTCAGCTTGTCGACATTGATGATCTTGTAGTCGGGATATTCGTTGACGAAAAGGCGGACGACATGGCTTCCGATAAAGCCGGCGCCGCCGGTGATGATCAGGCTTCTTTTCATGCTTTGGCCAGGTTAAGAAGATATTGTCCGTAGGGATTCTTTTTCATGGGCTCGGCTACCTCAATCAGTTTTTTCGCGCTGATCCAGCCGTTCTTGAAGGCAATCTCCTCGAGGCAGGCCACCTTCAGGCCCTGGCGTTTTTCAATCACTTCAATGTAGGTGGACGCCTCGGAAAGGGAATCGTGCGTCCCCGTGTCCAGCCAGGCAAATCCCCTGCCGAGCGTTTTCACCTTCAGGTCCTTGCGGGAAAGGTATTCCTGGTTGACCGTGGTGATTTCCAGTTCGCCGCGGGCAGAAGGCTTGATCTGTTTGGCAATGTCCACGACGCTGTTGGGGTAGAAATACAGGCCCACAACCGCATAGTTGGACTTCGGTTGCGCAGGCTTTTCTTCAATGCTCAGGCAGTTGCCCTGCTCATCGAACTCCGCCACGCCGTAGCGCTCGGGATCCTTCACCCAGTAGCCGAAGACGGTCGCCTTGTTTTCCTTTTCCGCATCCGAGACGGCCTCGTGCAGCATTTTCTTAAAGCCGGGGCCATAGAAGATATTGTCACCGAGCACCAGGCAGGCCGCATCGTCGCCGATGAACTTCTCGCCGATAATGAAGGCCTGGGCCAGTCCGTCGGGAGAAGGCTGCTCGGCATATTCGAAGCGTACGCCGAAGTCACTGCCGTCGCCCAGCAGACGCTTGAAACCGGGGAGGTCGTAAGGCGTGCTGATAATCAGGATTTCCCGGATGCCGGCGAGCATCAGCACGGAAATGGGATAATAGACCATCGGTTTGTCGTAGATGGGTATCAACTGTTTGCTGACCCCTTTGGTAATCGGATAGAGGCGGGTTCCGCTGCCTCCGGCGAGAACGATTCCTTTCATGGTATGGATACTTATTATTCTACAAAGGTACACATTTTGAGACAATATCGCATATTTCTTCTCCGTGCCGGGACCAGGAGAAATGCTCCCCGGCCCGCCGGGCCTTTTCGCCCATTTCCTTGCGACGCTTTTCATCGACGGCGAGGGCGAGCATCGCTTTCGTGAGGTCGGCAATCACTTCTTCGCGGCTCCGCTCCCGCTCCGCGTCGAGGCGGGGTATCAGGATACTGTATTCGTCCGAGAAATAGCGGGTATAGCCCGTGGTGTCGAGGCAGATCAGCGGTTTCCCGAGGGCGAGCGAGTCGAAGGACACCGTGACGGCGCCCTCCCGCAGGGACGCGTTGACGAGCACGTCACAGCCCGAGACAAAACGACGGTACACCTCCATCGGCACTTTCCCGGTAAAGGTCACGTAGTCCTTGGAGAGGCCCAGCGAACGGGCCAGGCGACGGAGCTTGCCCGCATCGGGTCCCCCGCCCATCAGCGTCAGGCGCATCGGCGGAAGGTCCTCCTCCATCAGCGCGCGGCGGAGCGAAGCCTCGAAACGGGCCTTGGCAAAGGCCTCCAGCACCAGGTCAAATCCCCGCCAGCCTTCCAGCCTTCCCACGGAGAGAAAATCCACGAAGTCCTTTTGGGCTGGTTCCGCAGGCTGCCACCCCGCTTCGGGGGTAAACGCGGCCTCGTTTTCCACGGCCACGTCGGTAAAGAGCACGGCCTTGCCGCGATACTTTGCGGGAATCTTTTCGCGGGAGATTTCCGTCTTGCACAAAATCAGGGAAGCCTCCCGGCAACGCCGGTGAAAGGCAGGGCTCAGGGGCGCCAGGGCAACGGTCAGTCGGCGCAGGCCTTCAAACAGGCGGGAGCGTAGGCTGTAGAAACGGCTGTAGGAAGAAGGCACTGTCTCCATGCCCCCTACCGGTCCCCAAATGAAGGTCTTCGCCCGACGGCCGCTGCGGCTCACTTCCCAGAGCATATTGCCGTAAGTCAGGTGATGGAAGATGTCTATCCCCTCCTCCCGCAGGGTTTTCCGGATAATGGAATCGGAGAATCGCTGCCAAAGCGTATAATATAAATGAATGCCGCGACGGCCCTTTTTCCACCAACGGGCCCAGCGGGGCAAGTCATACCAGAGGAAATGAAGATGGGGATTGCCGCCCGTTTCCGCCACCCATTTTTCTATGGCGGGCCGGTTGCTTCGTCGCGTCAGCACCCAGACTTCGAAGCGGCGGCTCAGTTCCAGCACCCAATGCCAGCCCACGCCCACCTCGCTGCCCAGGCCGGGCTCGCAGGCATAGGCGCTCACCAGCATTTTTGTCCGGCCGTTTTCAGCGGGGCCGGACGCGGCGGTCAACGCGTGGGCGGTGGAGGAAGGTTCACCTAAACTAGGCTCATAGAGCCGTTCATAGCCGGCGACAATGTCTTTCCAGCAATAGTGTTCGAAGGCCAGTTTTTCCAGAGCGGCCGCATCGCTTTCGGGATAAGGGAGAGCCAGCATTCCGGCCAGCTGCTCGGCGGTCCTAAAGTAGCGTGCTTTCCCGAAAGTCGTCTTCCGATTGTAGTTCACATCGAAGGCCAGAACGGGCCGTCCGAAGAACATCGCTTCGACCAGGGAGGGGTTGGTTCCGCCCGCGCTGTGAGCGTGGACATAAAGGGCCGCGTTGGACCGCAGGACGGCGAGCTCGTCGAGGTCGTAAACGGCGCCTGCAAGGCGGATACCGGGGCGGTTTTCATACCGCTTTTTCAGCGTTCTCGCCCAGGGGCTGTGGTCCCAGTTGCCGACGAAAAGAAGGGGCATCTTTCCCGCCTTTTCAAAGGCCTCCAAAATCAGATGACAGTTGTTCTCCGGCTCGACACGACAGAGCGCAAAAGCATAACTGTTTTGTTTTACTCCGTATTTATCAAGTATTTGCAAAGACCTGTCCGAGGCCACTTCGCGGCGGACATGATCGCCTCCGTAGGCGATGGTAACCAAACGCGTACCCCAGCGCGAGAGCGGATAAGTCTCCCGAACATAGTCTGCAATCGCCGGATTGTCGGCCACGACAACGTCCGAAAAGCGCACCGCCAGGCGCTCGCTTACCCGCAGGACGAAGCGGGCCATCCGGCTCCACTTTTGGCGGCGGTGTTCGAGCCCGTCGATGTTCACGATCAGGCGGGTTTTCCGGGAAAGGAAGCAGCGAACGAGGGGGAAAAACAGACCGCCGGAAACGCCGAGAACCAGCAGGGCGTCATAGCCCCGCAACGCGCGAAAAAGTGACAGTCCGTCGTAGAGAATGCTCTGCGCTCCGTTGGCCCTGAGCGCCACATAGCGAAGGCGTGCGCCCCGGTAGGTATCACCTGGCTCACGGGCCAGGTCACGGGAGGAACAGAAGACGGTATATTCCACCTCCTTCGAAGCATAAGCGAGCAGGTTTTCCGCCAGCGATTCGAAGCCGCCGTAGTGTGCCGGCACCCCTTGCGTTCCTATGATAGCCACCCGTTTCACAGCATTTCCAACATTTGCATCCAGGCCTTCATTTCAGGCGAAGTCACACAGGAAACATCCCGGCGGAGATAGCGGGCGGCCATCCCCAGCAGGTACATCCGGTAGTGATCCACCTGTCCGGAAGGAAGGATGATTTCCCGGACGATCCGCTCCGGGCTCCAGCGACGCTCCAGCAGGGCCGTCTGCACCCGGAAATGGCAGGCGTCCAGCCCCACGGGATTGCAGAAGGAAGCATATTCCCAGTCGAAGACCTCGAGCCTTCCGCCGCTGACATAGAGATTCCAGGGCGTGAAATCATTGTGGGCGAGCGTACAGGCGAGCACGGTGCCACGATGCTGGGAAAGCAGTATTTCCGCCTGCCTTTTCAACGCCTCCGGCATCAAGTCCAGTGTCTGCCGCAAATCCTCGCAGAGGGAGGTCTGCTCGAAGGGGGCGTCGCCGCCCGTGAGTTGCTCCAGGCGACCCAGGTAATGGGCCATCAGAGGGCTCCAACGATGCGGCGTTCCCGAGAACGGTGTTTTATGGCTGTCCTGCACGAAGGCGGTTCCCTCCCCTGTCGCTTCGAGGGCCACTACGCGGGGAATGCCCTCCATCCCACGGGCGCGGAGATTATCCAGAATGGTTTTCTCGTGTTCGAACAGGGCAATGACGGCGGGATTGTCCGAGAGTTTGACATAGCCCTCGATCTTCCCGTTCCGGAAGATTTGCAGGGTCACTTTTTTATGAACGGAAGGGGTTCCTTCAAAGACGGCATATGAGTGCTCGCCACGGCCGAAACAGTGCTGGAAGAGCGTTTGAAGTTGCGGATAGGGCTCCGGCACCTCTTCCATTTTCAAGGCCTTACGGACAAGGGCACTGCCTCCCAGCAAGGGCAGGAAGCATTTGAGGGCCTTTCCTTTCAAACTGCCGGGCTGATACAGGCAGAGGGCGGTACGCATTTTCCTCGAAGGCAGCACCCACGCCTTTCCGTCGGCATTCTGAATGCGGAACCAACGCAGTTTTTCGCCCAAAATACGCCGGCGGTTTTTGGTATGCTGCCCTGCATAGACGCTGCGAAGAATCGTCCGGACCGCCTCCTCGGGCGCCCCGTCATTGGTCACTTTCAAATAGAGTCCCGGCCCGCCTCCCTGCTTTTCCATCAGGCGCTCCATCACCCCGGAAATCGCCTCCACCTCTTCGCGGGACAGTTCCTTCTTGCGGGAAAGAATGGTGTCCGTAGAAGCCGTCAGCAGAATATTGTAATCCAACGAGGGGACAAACAGACGGCCCCAGGCATAAAGGAAGTCGAAGGGAAGATAGATTCGGCTCCGGCGCGAGTCGCAGATGATATCGGTGTAGTAGCGGTCGAAAAAGACCAGGAAGGTGTAGCGAGTCCTGCTTTTAACCTTGATCCACCAGCCCAGGAGGTAATCGGTGGTGTAGTAGCAAAGGCGCAGGAACGAACTCAGCACGCCCGTTTTCCCGCCGCGGTGGGGATTGCTGTAGTTGTCGTCCACCGACTTCTTGAGGCCGGCGGAATGGGCCACGTCGCTGATGTTGCCAAAGAGCGTGGGCCGGAAATGGTAGAGCACGTGCGCCTTGGAAAAGACCTTCGAAAGCGCGGAGAGCACCCCTTCGATGACCGTGGTCTTCCCCACTCCGTCCGGGCCGGTGAACCCCAGGGTAAACCCTGTATCGGAACAGAAATAATTGCGCAGGCGGGCATACTCGAAACGAAGGAAACGGCCGGCGTTCTCCAGGGGCTCGCGCCGGAAAGCGGCCCAAAGCAACTGACGGGGAGCAGCCGCATCGCAAGCGGCCGTTCCGTCCTGGCCGAAGACCGTCCTCAGCGTATCCCGCACCATGGAGCTGTCCCCCACGGTAGCGCGCACCGAGGCGTATTTTTCGGGGTAGGCCGCCCCTACCGCCCTGTCATAGAGATATTTGTCGAGAAATTCGATTTCCGGGGATACCACGCGAAGAGGCACCTCCCCTTCCACTGTCCGGACCCCGGCGAGCAATTGCTCCGCGCTCAGCAGGCGGATGCCATAGACCGAGCAGTCGAAGAAAAAGTCCAGTTGCAGCAGGCCCTCTTCACACCCGATCACCCAGGTCACCAGCCGGTCGCTCCAAAGATAGGTCACGACCTTCCAGCCGGCGTTTTCCACCAGAGCGAAGAGTTCGTTTTTCAGCCCCTGATAATCGCTCCGCCGCAGGACAATGTCGATATCGCGGCTGTCGCAGCGCTCGGGAAGCCCCTCGGCATTGCGCAGCACCGCGTAGTCCGCCCGCTCGCCCAGGAAGGAAAAAAAGGATTTCAGGAAGGCGGAGGTACTCATTTCCGGATGCTTGGATTGGGGATATGGCCGATATAGAAAGGCCAGAAAATGCCCACTTTCACGCAACTCTGGGTACGGATGTAGTGTGCCGCGGAGAAGTAATCCCGCTGTCGCATCGGCCAGCCCATATTGGCGTTCTCATACTTGATATACACACAGCAGCGTTTCCACTGGAGATTGAGGAAGATATCGAAAATCGGCGTGTTGCCGTAGAAGGTGGTCGTCTGGTTGAAGAAGGCGCCGGTCGAGGGATTGTAGCCGGGCATGTGCCAGCTGGTCATATACCAGGCGTTGACGCCCACCTGCATGTCCAGCACCTGCTTGACCACCCCGAACTGGAAGTACCAGCGCAGGTTGGCGGAGAAATGGGGCAGCGGCAAAACCTGATCGTTGGAAGAGAACTGAGCCAGCAGGCGGTTCTCCAGGTGGAATTTCCAAATGGTGAAATCCTTGCGCAAATCGATGGAAAGCACGTTCACGACGCCGTCGTGCTGCACCGGCAGGGCATCCGTGCCGAAATAGACCGGATTGGCCAGCAGGCCGTAGCCGACGTGAAGGGCTAGGTCCCAGTGCGGAATTTCCAGCCCGCCGGTAAAGCGGGTGACGGATTCCTGGCGGAAGGCGTTGTCCCAACGGTAGTGGTTGGTGTAGTAGTGCTGCATCAGGAAATCCGGCGTCTGGAGCTTGGTATCGAAACGGAAAACGAAGGACATCGGGCTGTTGCGGGCCTTGCGGAAAGGATAGAGGTTGAAACGCAGGCCGGCGTCGATGAAGAAGTCGTTGCGTTCGGCCCCGGCAAAATTGTACCTTCCGTTGGCATCCCATTCAAAGTACTTCTGGAACTGTCCCTTGACGGCGGCGTAGGCATACACGCTGTTGAGATAGGTATCCGTCGATTTCGACAGGTACATGTCGGGCGAGGGCATGAAATAGCAGAGGAACTTGTCTCCGATACCCACATCAATTTTGGAAACGATGGCGTCGCTCTTCCAGGGCTGCAGGCGCAGGTAAATGCGGTTTTCCAAGCGGGCGTTTCGCAGGGAGTCGCTGGTGGCGCGGGGGTTGATGTAACAGGCCGGGTAGAAGGCCTTGTCCGCGGTCGTCGTCATCGCATCCTTGTAGGTGCGGCGGTACACGCTGAACTCACTGCTGTGGCCGATGAAGGCGCTGGTAACATCCCGTTCCAGGGGGTCGTCGCTCTCCTCCTTTTTTCCGGAGAAGAAAGACATGGGGAAACGGTAACTCTGGTCGAGGAAGACGGTAAAGCGCTTGATGGCGCTGGAAGCATTGGAAAGGTTGACGGGAATCTCACGGGCATCGACCGTCGTGTCCTTGATCCAGTTGATGCCGGTCTTGGGATCGTCGTCGATGGCGCCGCCGTTTTCCTTCCGCTCAACGTGGTTGTAGATAAAGCCGGCGTGCATCAGGTAGCGTTTGCCCAGATAGTTCAGGCCTACGTGGGCGGTTCGGTTCATCGTCTCCTCCTTCTGGAGATAACCCTTCGCACCGTAGCGGTAGATACCCAGGGTCAGGTTCAACGCCGGGGTGATATTCTGGCTGGCCAGCACCCCCACGTTCAGGTCTTCCTTCTCCTGTCCGTTGAAGAGCGTTCCGGAATACCAGAGTTCGGTATAGGGGGTCTTGGTATTGTACTGCGGCATCGTCTCGGGCGTGAAGGTCCAGTCCAGATAGGGCGTGTAGAAGAAGGCGTTTTCCTGACTGCGCCGTTTGAACCAGTCCTGCGTCTGGGCCGGTGAACCGGACACACCCAGCCAGGTCGCGTTCACATCGTCGCGGTAGATGCTGTAATCCGGGTAGTGATAGTTGTAGGAGGTATCCTGGGGCGTCAGTTTCATATCGCCGAAACGCCGGTCGAGCGTCCACATCAGCAGTCGCCGGTATTGCAACGAACCCGGAAGGGCCCAGGTCTCAAGGATACGCGGCGTGTTGTCCCGGATGGAATCCCGGACCTGACGGACCGAGTCGTTGTAGGCCTCACGGGCCTCCAGACGGGCCAGTTTCTCGGCATTGCGGGCGGCGAGGCGCTTATCGCGGTCGTATTCCCGGCGTTCCTTCTTGCTCAGGGACCAGTACCATTTGTCAAACAGCCACTGCTGACGGCCGGCGGAGTCCAGGGCCCAGATGGAGTCGAGCAACGCCCGGGTGGCGGTATCTTTGCGGGCATCCAGGCTATCCCGCACGGCAGCGAGGGTGGCGGAATCCCGCAGGGCAATAAAGTATTTGTAGCGGAAACTGTCCTTTTGGGCGAGGGAATCGGGGATCCGCATCGTATCGATGGGATAGAAGAGAAGGGCCTCTTCGGCCATCAGCGAATCGGCGAAATAGGCGCTGTCCGCGCGGGCCATTGAGTCGAGTTTCGCTCGCAGCCGTTCATCCCGTGCGCTGCGGGGTTCGAGACGGAGACTGCCGTCCTGCGAACGCAACGGCTGACCCGGAAAAATCCGGGCAAAAACAGCCAGGGTCAGCAGGGTCGCCAGGACCGGAAAAGCTCTAAATCTCCGCATCTGTCTTCTCAAAATCCGAGAATAATCCTAAAAAGGCTGCAATTTACGAATTTTTCGCGAATTTTTGCGTCTACAAGGCCATTTTTGTCAGTCTGAACCGATGCGGCAGCGCTTCAGAAGGTCCACGTTGATCAGCCCGTCCGCCTCAAGCAGGGAACTCAGGGCGCCCACTTTGTACTCCGAGAGATGCAGGTCTTCCGCCAGTTGCATCAGGGTGACGCCGCAGTCGGCGCGGATGCGGATGAGCATCTTCGTCACGGCCTCCAGGTCGTCCGGCGACATTTTTTCCGCATAAAAGCGCCGGGCCGTCTTCCGCGAAGCCTCCTCCATACTGCCCGGGCCACACCCTACCGCCCCTCCCCCGCTTTCGTCCGCCAGGCCGAGCCCCCCAGCCACACCGGGCCTCCCCCCTACCGCGGGTGCCGGGCCGCTCCTGCGTCCGGGCGTCGGCTGCCTCAGGCCCATCGCTTCGAGCAACTCCTCCGGCGAAGTGTACGCTTCCGCCACTTTGGTCGCTATCAGGCGGTTACAGCCCTGCGAGCGCAGATCGTCCAACCTTCCCGGCAGCGCATACACCTCCCGGCCATAGCCAAAGGCCAGACGGGCGGTAATCATTCCCCCACCCTTCTCCCGCGACTCCACCAGCACCGTCCAGCGGGAGAGGGCCGCAATGATCCGGTTGCGGCGGACAAAGTTCAGGGCCACGGCCGGCGTATCCAGCGGATAATCGGTAAGCAGGGCGCAACCGGGGGTATTGGCCATCGCTTCCGCGTCCATACGATGCTGCCAGGGATAAATCCGGTCGATGCCCGTCGCCATCACGGCCAGCGTAGGCAGGCCGCAGTGCAGGGCCGTCCGGTGGGCACAGATGTCGATGCCGTACGCCAGACCGCTAACAATCACGGGCGCGGGTTGAAGGGTGGAAAGTGCCTGTACGAGGGCCTCGCACTGTTTCAGGCCATAGGGACTGGCGTCCCGCGTCCCCACGATGCTGACGCAGGGCCGCTCCGGAGCGAAAATCTCTTCCGCAGGCGAGCAGCCGCGGTAATACAGGCCCACCGGCGGATCTTCCGAATCCCGCAGCGCTCCGGGATAAGCCGCGTCGGTACACGGCAGGTAACGCGCCCCCATCTTCTCCAGGGACTGACTTTCGCTTCGGGCCTCCTCCAAGGCACGGGCGGAAAGCAATCCGCGGTAGCGGCTGCCCGGGCCTAGAACTTCTTCGAGTTGCCGATCCCCCGCTTCAAAAACCGCCTGCGCGCTCCCGAAGCATTCGATCAGAGCGAGGGCGATCCGGGGCTTTTCCCCGAACACCCGCCCCAGCGCCAAGGCGCAGATTTTTTCGTTTTCCGAGTCCATATCCATCAATTTTTTCAACAATTAGCGGATGCAAGTTAGGAACGAATCCCCCACAAAAACAAGGGCGGACGGCCGCTTTGGTAGCGCCGCCCGGCAGATTTTTCTTTTTTTTGACCTTTTTTCCGCATTTTGTCGCAAAAAAACTGTGTTTTTTCTTTTTTTGATGAAACAAATTTTTCCGCTACGGGTATAATAGGTAATTGTCTATAGATTTAGAGACACCGTATCACCATGAAACTCTCGCAATTCTCCTTCAATCTCCCCAAGGAAAAAATCGCTTCCGAGCCCGTCAAGTGGCGTGACGAATGCAAACTGATGGTTCTGCACAAAGACACGGGCGAGATTGAGCATCGCATCTTCAAGGATATTCTCGACTACTTCGGCAAAGGCGACACCTTTGTCTTCAACGACACCAAGGTCTTCCCCGCCCGTCTGTACGGCAACAAGGAAAAGACCGGCGCCTGCATCGAAGTGGACCTGCTGCGGGAGCTCAACCGCGAGCAGCGGCTCTGGGACGTCATTGTCGATCCCGCCCGGGAGATTCGTATCGGCAACAAACTCTATTTCGGAGAAGACGAGAGCCTCGTCGCCGAAGTCATCGACAACACGACTTCCCGCGGCCGTACCCTCCGTTTCCTCTATGACGGACCCTATGAGGAGTTCAAGAAAGTGCTCTTCGATATGGGCGAGACCCTCGTCCCCACCTGGGTCAAGGAAAAAGTGACGCCCGAAGACGCCGAGAACTACCAGACCATCTACGCCCGTCACGAAGGCGCCGTGGTGGCTCCCGCCGCCGGCTTGCACTTCAGCCGCGAGCTGCTCAACCGAATGATTCTCAAGGATGTAGAGAAAGCGTTCATCACCCTGCACATGGGTCTTGGACACTTCAGCAGCGTGGATGTGGAAGATCTCTCCAAGCACAAGATGCACTCCGACCGCCTTATCATTACGCCCGAGACCGCCGAGATCATCAACAAGGCCAAACGCGGCGGCAAGCGGGTCGTCGCCGTCGGCATTACGACCATGCGCGGCCTCGAGACCTTCTACACGACTAAGGACGAAGTCGAGCCCTTCGACGGCTGGACCAACAAGTTCATTTTCCCGCCCTACCGCTTCGCCGTACCCAACGCCATTGTCTCCAACTTCCACCTCCCCTGCTCTACGATGCTCATGTCCGTCGCCGCATTCGGAGGTTTCGAAAAGGTAATGAAGGCGTACGACGTTGCCCTCAAGGAGGACTACCGCTTCGGTCCCTACGGCGACGCCATGCTGATTCTCTAAGCGCCGTTTCGCAAGCTTTTTAAAAGGAAAAAACTACCGCCTGGGATGATGCGACAGGATATCCTGTTGCCAGGTGGAGGAGTCGATGTGGGTGTAGATTTCGGTGGTGAGGATGCTTTCGTGTCCGAGCATTTCCTGCACCACGCGAAGGTCTGCGCCGTTTTCCACCAGATGCGTGGCAAAACTGTGGCGGAGCGTATGCGGCGATATTTCCTTGTTGATGCCCGCCAGCAGCGCCTGCTTTTTGATCATCTTGAAGATGGAAATGCGGCTTAATCCCCTTCCGAAACGATTGAGAAACACAAGGTTGGCATCCTGCGGACGGTCCGGCTGCGGACGCACGGCAAACCAGGCGTTCAACGCTTCCAGGGCGCACTCCCCGATGGGAATGACCCGCTGCTTGTTGCCCTTTCCCACCACGCGCACGAAACACTCCTTTTCGAAAATGTCGCTCAGGCGAAGCCCCGCCGCTTCGGACACCCGCAGCCCGCAACCGTATAGCACTTCCAACAGCGCCCGGTCCCGCGCCCCGTTCCAAGTGGAGGTATCCACCGTATCAATCATCGCCTCCACCTCCTCCACGGACAGCACCTGCGGAATGTAACGCCCGATCTTGGGCATATCCACCCCGTCGCAGGGATTTCCCTCAAGATCTCCCTCCGCCACCATCCAGGTAAAAAAGGAACGCAGCGCACTCAGAAGCCGCGCCTGCGAACGCTTGGACAGGTCTTCCCGCGCCTTGAAATACAGGAGGATATCATCGGGGGTAATGCCGGAGAGGTCTCCCTCGGGTTCCACGCCCCGTTCTTCTTCCGCCCAGCCTAGGAAGGCCGCGGTATCCCGCAGATAGGACGAGGCCGTATTCGCGGCCATCGCCCGCTCCATTCGGAGCCAGTAGGCATATTGTTCCAGGCGCGTCAAGGCCGTTTCTGGGACGCTTACAGCGTACGGTACTCCCGGCCGTAACGCAGGGACTGGCTGAGGAAATCCTCGTCGTAGGAAATCTTGAAATCCACGATTTCCCCGTCCTTACAGACCGGAATGATTTCCGGATTGACAAAGCCGCCGTAGGGCTTGAGGTTCAGGGCGGCGTAACGCTCGAGGATTTCGCGGTGCAGGTCGTAGTCAATCTTGACGGCGTAGTCCTCCACCAGACGCTTTCCCGCCGCATAATCCCCTTCGGATTTGATGCGCTGGACCTCGGCGAGCAGTTCGCCGAAAAGCCCCCGCAGCCCCGCATAGTCGTTCACCACGAAATAGGTCTTGCCGTCCTTCACCTTTTTCTCAATGATATCGGTGGTGCCTTCGACACCGCTGCGGCCCAGGCCCTTTTCGTAGCACCAGGCGGCAATCAGCAGCCGGTTCTGCATATGGGCTTCCGTGTTGTCACGACCCAGTTCCACGCGGGTAAACTGCGTCAGCAGACCATTGCGGATGTAGTTGGCATACTGGGCCTTGAAGGCCTCGCCGTCCGGCAGGATTCCCAGTTCGACGAGTTTGTCATCCGCGACATAGTAGAGGCCGAAGAGGTCGGCACGCGCTTCCTCCAGCGTGGAGGAATACTCGCCCAGGGCCCCCGAGGGCGTTCCGGGCAGAAGTTGGCCGCTGCCGTGCCCCAGACACTCGTGCAGGTCGGTATGGATATCGTTGGTCAGTTCCAGGTACTTTTTCGCGAGCGCCACCTCCTCTTCGTCGTAGGCATATTCAGCGAGGGTGCTGCGGGGCGACTCCTGCGCAGCCAGGTTGTAGGCGCGCGTAATGTTGGAAATGGTCACGGACTTCGAGCCGTATTCCTTGCGGATCCAATCCGCATTGGGCAGGTTGACGCCAATGGGCGTAGAGGGGTAGCAGTCTCCTGCCAGCACGGCGGCTTCGACCACCTTCGCCGTCACGCCCTTCACTTCCTTTTTCTTGAAACGCGCATCCACGGGAGAATGGTCTTCGAACCACTGGGCGTTGGCGGAAATCAGTTCGCTGCGCCGGGAAGCGGCCACATCCTTGATTTCCACGATGCTCTCCCAGGTTGCCTTGCGTCCGAGAGGGTCTTCATAATCTTCCACGAAACCGTGAATGACATCCACGGCCCCCTCCTTCTCCTGTACCCAGGCGATGTTGAAATCATCCCAGGTCTTCAAGTCACCGCTGCGGTAATAGTCGATCAGCAGGGCCAGGTAAGCGCGCTGGGCCTCGTTCTCGGCATATTCCGCCGCTTTTTCCAGTTCGGCGATAATCTTTTCGAGGGCAGGACCATAGACGCTCTGCGCATTCCATACCTCTTCATAGACACGGCCATCGCGTTTGACCAGGCGGCTGTTCAGGCCGAAGGAAATCGGACGGGGGCCGCTTCCCGCCGCCATGCCGGCATAGAAGGCATCCACCTCCGAACGCGTCAGTCCCCCGTCGTAGAAATTGATGCCGGAGGCCGCCACCAAGTCCTTCGAAGAGTCGGTACAACGACGCTGAGGCGCGATTTCGGGGTCGTACATCATCTCCAGCAAGGCTTGCGCATCCGCTACCGCAGCCCCTTCGAGCAGCATCGCGAAGTACTCCTTCGGACAGGCGGGGAAGAACTTGTCCTGGGCATAGTGGTGATGGATGCCGTTGGAGAAGAACACCCGTTTGGCATAGACCAGGAAGTTGTCCCAGTCCTCGCCTTTGCGCTCCCCTTTCCAGTTTTCAAGAATTTGCTCGAGGGCGTGACGGACCTGGAGATTGTACTTTCCATACTGATCCCAGAGAATGTCGCGGCCCCATTTGGCCGACTCCGCCAGGTGGTAGGCATAGCGTTTCTGATCGAGCGTGAGGGAATCCCATGCGTCAATGCGGTAGCGCATGATTTTCACGTCCGCGAATTCATCGATCAAGTATTTGAAATCCTGCGTTTTCGGGGCGCAGCCCACGACCATCGTCACACTCATCGCTGCCAGAAAGATTTTGGAAAGGGTTTTCATAAATTTCATATTGCGTTATCTGCAAATTTCGCAAAAATTCAATATCTTTGCAAGACGATGAGAAAATTTTGCCTCTCGATTTTCAGCGTCCTGCTGTTTCTGGCTGCCGCCTGCGAGCGGGAGCCCGCCCCTACACCGGGTCCCCAGCCCGCCCCTTTCACGCCCCTGGACTCCACCCACCTGATCTTTTTCTACACCTGCGGGCACAACAACGGGCTCTCCACCAACATCGAGAACAACTTCAACGAAATCCTGAAGGGAACGTATATCCCCTATCTGGCGGACACCAGCCGCATCGTCCTGTTTCACAGTCACTCCAACGACAAGGCCCCCCTGCTGCGGCGCATCGGCCGCGATGATAGCGGGAACGTGACCACCGTCGACCTCCACTGGGAAGAATTCGACAACTGGGACGACAGCACCTTCTGCATCTCGAGTGACACCCTCTCCAAAATGCTGACGGCCGCGAACGCTCGCTTCCACGCCAAAAGGAATTACCTCGTCTTCTCCTCCCATGCCAGCGGATGGACGCCGGCGGGTGCCTTCCTCTCCGACAAATATATTCCCGTCGCCTCCTCCATCGGCCAGGACCTGGGCAAGGATGGCGTACACGTGTATGAAATGGAACTGCCCCGCTTTGCAGACAAACTGCCCTTCCGTCTCAACGGCATCATTTTCGACGCCTGTCTGATGGCCTGCGTGGAAACGGCCTGGGAACTGCGGGGAAAATGCGACATCGTGGGCTTCTCCCCCACCGAAATCATGGCGCACGGCATGTACTACGAAACGATGCTCGACAACCTGTTCAAGGACGACGTCGTGCAGGTAGCCAAAGACTATATGAGTTTCTACCGGAATCGGGGCAGCAATCCCTACGGCTGCTACACCGTCGTGGACTGCCGGAAAATGGACGCCCTCGCAGAAGCCTGCAAACAGATTTTCAACGCCCACCGCAGCCGGATCGACGGTGTCAACCCCGACGACGTCCAGCACTATTTCCGGGACAACCACACTTGGTTCTACGACCTGCGCGACCTCACCCGCGCGCTGGGATCCGATCCGGGGGAACTCGCTTTGATGGATGCCGCCCTCGCCTATTGCGTCCTCTTTGCCGACCACACGGATTATTTCCTGACTCTGAAAATCGAACGCAGCTGCGGCCTGAGCACCTACCTGCCCCGCACGGGAAGCACGGATCTTTCCGCGTATTACAAGCTGCTGAAGTGGAACGAGGCGACGGAGTACGTCCGCTAATTATTCCCCTTGATGAATCCGCCGGGCGGGAACGAGTGCAATCACCCAACCGATCAACGCCACGCTGAGGGCGGTCACCACGACATCCCAGGGACGGATGACGACCGGATAGGCATCGACCATGAAATTGCCCGGCATCTGGATCAGGCCGGTGCGCTGCTGCAGGTAGCAAAATCCCAGGCCTACCACCAGACCGATCAGAAGTCCCAGCAGGGAAATCAGCCAGCCCTCCAGCACGAACACGTGCCGCACCTTCTCCAGCGGCATGCCGAGGAACTGCATTGTAAGGATATCTTCCCGTTTTTCAATCATCAGCATGGAGAGACTGCCGAAAATATTGAAGGCGATAATCACGATGACGAAGACGAGAATCAGCCAAATGACGATTTTCTCGTACTCCATCATTTTATAAAGCCCTTCGTTCTGCTGATACCGGTTCTTGACGGTAAATTCGGGGCCTAAGCATTCCTCCACCCGTTTGTGAACGGCCTCTGCATCCGCGTCGGGAAGCAGGCGGATTTCAACGGCGGAGACTTCCTCCTCGTATTCCAGGAGTTCGCGCAGGGTCTCCAGGGGTACGAAAACGGTCGCGGCATCCACATCGGAATTGATGGAGAAGGTACCGGAGGGCCATACTTTCGTCCGCCCCAGCGAGGCGGCCGGATTCGCCAGAGACACCGGTTTCGTACGGGAAGGATAGTAGAGTTCCAGCGGGGTGACAAAATGGGGATTGAG
Organism: Bacteroidales bacterium; assembly: GCA_017961345.1. Lineage (GTDB taxonomy): Bacteria > Bacteroidota > Bacteroidia > Bacteroidales > UBA932 > Cryptobacteroides. The sequence goes on from JAGCXP010000065.1 coordinate 23,692, forward strand.
GCCCAGGTTCCAGGCCAGGCCCACGCCCACGACGGCCTCGGGAACATCGCCCCGGTGAAGGCGGAAACGGCCGCTGCGAAGGTACGCCCCGAAAATTTCCGTACCCTGACGCTCATACAGGCTGTCCACACCCTTGGCCAGGGCGGACGCCTGGCGCTCGTCGTAACTGACGAACACGCTTTCTTCCAGCACCTCAAAGCAAGCGGCCACTCCCTCCAGCGAACGCACGGCATCCCAGTCCGCCTGACGGGCGGAAGGAACAAAGGTCTTGCCTTGCGCAGGAACGACTTTCAAGTCGGGGTCCACGGTACTCATCGAACTCCGCACCAGGTCGTCGAAGCCGTTGTACACGGACAGGATGATGATCAGCGCCGCCGTCCCTACCGCCATGCCCGCCGCGGAAATGGCGGAAATGATGTTGATGACATTGTGGGACTTACGCGCGAAGAGGTAGCGGAGCGCGAAGAAAAAGGGAACGTTCATTGCTTAAGCAACTCGTCAATATGGGCCACGTAATCGAGCGAATTGTCCACAAAGAAAGACAGTTCGGGAATGATGCGAAGTTGACGGCCCATGACGGAGCCGAGTTCCCCGCGAAGCGCCCGTGCGTTCTCTCCGATAATGGCCATGACGGCCTCCGTCTTGTCGGAAGGATAGACGCTGACATAGACGCGGGCGACGGACAGATCGGGTGAAATCTTCACACCGCTGACGCTCACCAGCGCACCCCCGAAGAAGGCCATACCGCGGCCGCGGATGGCTTCCGCCAGGACTTTTTCAATTTCGCGGGCAACCTTGCGCTGCCGGGTGGTTTCCTTTTCTTCCATATTACGAGAGCGTAATCAGGTAGTAGTTTTTCTTGCCTTTCTGCACGAGGATATACTTGCCGTCTAGGACGAAACTTTCATCCACAACGGCGTTGATATCGCTCATTTTCTCCTTGTTGATGCTGATGCCGCCGCCCTGGACCATCTTGCGGGCTTCCCCTTTGGAGGGCAGAATGTCGGTCTTGACGGCCAGCAGGTCCAGCAGGCCCACGGCGAGTTCCGAGCGGGACAGGGTGTAGTTGGGCACGCCGCCGAAAACGGCCAGGAAGGTCTTTTCATCGAGGGCTTTCAGCGCCTCGGCCGTCCCCCGTCCGAAGAGCATTTCGGAAGCGGCTACGGCATTCTCATATTCCTTCTGCCCGTGCACCATCACGGTCACCTCGCGGGCGAGCAGTTTCTGGAGTTCCCTGCGTTCGGGTGCCTCGCGATGGGCGGCGATGGCCGCTTCCACGGTAGGTTGGTCCAGCAAGGTGAAAATCTTGATATAACTCTCGGCGTCCTCGTCGGTGACGTTCATCCAGAACTGATAGAACTCGTAGGGAGAGGTCTTCTCCGGGTCGAGCCAGATACTCCCCTTCTCGGTCTTGCCGAACTTCGTGCCGTCCGCCTTGCGGATCAGCGGGCAGGTCAGCGCGAACGCCTCGCCGCCGTCCATGCGGCGAATGAGTTCGGAGCCGGTCGTGATGTTGCCCCACTGGTCGCTGCCGCCGAACTGCAGGACGCAGCCCTTGTTGCGGTACAGCCAGAGAAAATCATAGCCCTGGAGCAGTTGGTAACTGAATTCGGTGAAGGACATGCCCTCGGAAGAATCGCGGGAAAGGCGCTTCTTGACGGAGTCCTTCGCCATCATATAATTGACGGTAATGTGCTTGCCGATGTCGCGGATGAAATTCAGGAAGGTGTAGTCCTTCATCCAATCGTAGTTGTTGACGAGTTCGGCGTGGTTGGGCGCGTCGGAATCGAAATCGAGGAAACGGCTCAGCTGGGCCTTGATGCCCGCCACGTTGTGCGCGAGGGTCTGCTCGTCGAGAATGTTGCGTTCATGGGACTTCATCGACGGGTCGCCGATCATGCAGGTCGCACAGCCGACCAGGGCGATGGGCTTGTGGCCGCACTCCTGAAAATGCTTGAGAATCATCACGCTCACCAGGTGGCCGATATGCAGGGAATCCGCCGTGGGGTCAATGCCTACATAGGCGGCCTTGGGGCCTTCCGCCAACTTTTCTTCCGTTCCGGGCATGATATCCTGGATCATCCCTCTCCACCGGAGCTCCTCTACGAAATTCTTCATATACACCTTATTTATTAAAACGACTGCAAAGATGGGACTTTTAATCCGCTAAAACAAAAAAAATGGGTATATTTGCAGGATTTTTGAGGAAATTACACAATTAAACACCCATACATTATGAGAAAGAACATCGTTGCCGGAAACTGGAAAATGAACACCACCGTTCCGGAAGGTATTGCCCTGGCCAAGGACGTCGTCGCCGCCAGCGCGAAAGTCCCCGCCTCCGTCAAACTGATCATCGCCACCCCGTTTACCCACCTCGTTCCCGTCGCGGACGTCGTGAAGGGCAGCGTCGTGAGCCTCTCCGCCGAGAACTGCGCCGACAAGGAGAAAGGTGCCTACACCGGTGAGGTGTCCGCCGCCATGCTCGCCTCCGCCGGTTGCGAGTACACCATCCTCGGCCACTCCGAGCGCCGTCAGTACTATGGCGAGACCGACGAGAAACTCGTCGAGAAGACCAAGCTCGCCCTTGCCAATGGCCTGAAAGTGATCCTCTGCGTGGGTGAAAACCTCGAGGAGCGCGAAGCCGGCAAACACTTCGACGTCTGCAAGAGCCAGACCGAGAACGTCCTCTACAACTTCAGCGAGGAAGACCTTAAGAACATCGTCATCGCCTACGAGCCCGTCTGGGCCATCGGCACCGGCAAGACCGCCACGGCCGAACAGGCGGAAGAAATCCACGCCTTCATCCGCAAGGTGGTTGCCGACAAGTTCGGTGCCAAGGCGGCCGAGGACATGAGCATCCTCTACGGTGGCAGCTGCAAGCCCTCCAACGCGAAGGAACTCTTCGCCCAGAAGGACATCGACGGCGGTCTGATCGGAGGTGCCGCCCTCAAAGCGGAAGACTTCATCCAGATTGCGCTGTCGTTCTAAAAGGACACTCGCGCTTTCAGGAGCGCATGCAACATTTTCACTAAGACCTGCATCTTATAGATGGTTTAGGTTTTAGTACACGCTAAAAAAGGGAACGCCAGGGCTGTGAAGTTCGACGTTCCCTTCTTGTTTTTGGCAGATTTTTTGCCTATTTTTGCAGAGATATACCTAAACCGATGTCTTTTCGTCTCAAATATCTGCTGCCGTTGTTGCTGGTCCTGCTGATGCCGGTCCTCCCCGCCGCCGCCATTCCCGCACCGGACTTTCCCCTGCGCTTCGAGCAGCCCGACGGGAGTTCTTTCACCGGCTACACCCACGGCGACGAAGCCTTTCACTACGCCACGACGGAAGACGGACGCCCGATCTGTCCGGATGAAAAGGGATGGTGGTGCTACGCCTCCTTCGACAACGACGGAAAACTCGTCTGCAGCGGTGTGCGCGTCGGACTGACCAAGGGACTCACCCTCGCCGCCGGGACGACGCTCCCCGAAGCCGCCCTGCAGCAGGCCGCCCGCGCCCGCGCCGCCTTCCATAAAGGACAGCCCGGAAACAACACGCCAATCAGCCTGACGGATGGCGGTGGCCCCGCCAAAGCCGCCCTGACCAAGGGAGGCACCTCCCAGGTACGCCACGGCATTGTCATTCTCGTTGCCTTCCCCGCCCAACTTCCGACCGACCAGGCCATTCCCTTCACCTACGAGAAGGCCAACTTCGAGAACCTGCTGACCCAGGAAGGCTACAGCCACGACGGTGCAGTCGGCTGTGCCCTGGAGTATTTCCGGGGACAGTTCGACGACCAGCTCAACTTTGATTTCGACCTCGCCGGACCCGTCACCCTCCCCCATTCCGTCTCCTACTACGGCGGGAACGACGGCGCCGGACAGGACAGCAATCCCGCCCAAATGGTCGTGGACGCCTGCGTAGCCCTGGATTCGGAGGTCAACTTCGCCAAATATGACGACAACGGAGACGGCTTTATCGACAACGTCTTCATCTTCTACGCGGGCCGGGGCGAATCCGACGGCGGCAGCGCCAACACCATCTGGCCCCACGCCTGGTACGTATACCACGGAGCCGGCAAGACCTGCATGCTAGACGGCGTGCAACTCGACCGCTACGCCTGCTCCTCCGAACTTGAGCAGCGGCTCGACGCACGCATCCACATGGCCTCCATCGGCACCTTCTGCCACGAATTCAGCCACACCCTGGGCTTTCCCGACCTCTACGACACCGACTACGGCGGCAGTTCCTCCGACAATACCTGCTGCGCCGGCTGCTGGAAATGCACGGCCCTGATGGATGGCGGCAACGGCAACAACGGCGGCAATACGCCCCCTTACTACAATGCGGTGGAGCGTATCCTGCTGCCCGACTATTTCCCCGCTCCCCTATCTCTCAATCTGGGTGAGAACCGCCTGAGTCCGCTTTCCGCCGGCGGAGCGGTCCGCTTCCTGCCCACCGATACGACCGGCGAGTATTTTATTTTCGAGTGCCGGGACAACAGCGGATGGGACGCGCACATCGGCGGATCGGGCCTGCTGATTTACCATTTCGACAACTCGAACAACGCCGCCGGCTTTTCGCAGAACTACAACCGGACGCTCACCGCCCTCGAGCGTTGGAGATACAACGAGGTCAACGCCAACCCGGACTATCCCTGTGGGGCCATCGTCCCCGCCGACGCCTCCCTGAGCACCCATATCGCCTACAACGCCTACATCGCCCGCGCCGGCAGCCCGCAGTCCTTTACGCGCAACATATCCCGCATCTTTTTCCCCACAGGCGGCACCTCGCTGTCCAACCGCGACCGCCTCGTGTTCCGCAGCGGGCAGTCCAGCCCCTACAGCGTGACGGATGTCCATTGGGACGGCAGCGACATTGTCTTCACCCTCACCAGCAGCCCCGTACCGCCCACGCCCGTTATCAGTAGCGTGCTCGCCCTGCAGGACTGCGCCCTCATCCAGTGGGAAGCGGCCGAACCGGCCGAAGGTACCCAGGCGTGGATTGCCTGCACCGAATCCGGGGAAGAGCCCCATTTCGTCAAGGTAGAACCCTATGAGGAAGGCAAATACTTCCACTGCTTTGAAAACCTGACGCCGGGCAAATACTACAGCATTGAGGTCTATTTCACGCTGGAGACCATGAAAAGCCGTTCGAAGACCCAGGGTGTCACGACGGCAGCCCGCCGGGGCGACACGCCCTATATCTGCGTGAAACAGGCCGCCCGCAATACCGACGGCACGTTCAAACCCGATGCTGCCCTGCCCCTGCGCCTTTATAACGCCTCGACCGCCAGTTCCGTCGTCTGGTACTTTAACGGAGAAGAAGTATCGGTGGGTCCGGACGGCTATTTCAAGCCCGGCAAGTCCGGACGGCTCAAGGCCGAAGTCTTCTATCCCAACGGAAGCCGCTGCTCCATCTTTAAACAAATCACGGTACGATGAAACGCCTTGCACTCTTCTTCCTGGCTCTTGCCTGCGTCGCCGTCTCCTGCACCCCGGAAGACGTGATGCTGCGCGACAGCCTGATCAGCGGCAACGGCATCTGGGCCCAAAAAGCCGACACCCCGCTCTTTTCCTACGACGAGAACAACTGTCAGTATTCCTACTCGCGGGATGAAGTCGTTTTCCACCTTTTCGACGACAACATGTCCAACTGGCTGAAACTGGACTGCAAGGGTGCGAAGCTTTCGCTCGGCGCCTCCATCCAGGCCAACCTCGAATGGACGACCAGCGCCAATGTCCTGCGCCTGAACAGCGTCCCCTTCGAACTGCTCAAAATTGAAAACGGGCTCTACTACTTCTGGTGCTCCCGCGACAACATCGCCCTGCGCCTGCGGGCAGATTTCTGATTTACCTGGAAAGACAATAAAAAAATAGCGCTGGCCATTTTGGTCAGCGCTATTTTTTCTGAAGAGGAAATCCTTATTTGGAAGCTTCGACAGAGGCTTTGCGGAAGTCCTTGAGGTCCTTCATAAGGCTCAGAGCAGCTTTGCGGGCGCGGCCACCGGCAGCTTTGTTACCTTTGACAACCTGAGCGTCGGCGTTGGCGACGAACTCTTCGATTTCCTTCTTGATTTTTTCAACAAGCGCGTTCATTGTAGTTAGATATTAGTGGGTTAAACAAATGTTTGCTTTCAAATCTGACTGCAAGTTAATGATTGTCTTTGAAAAAACAAAAACTTTTTCCAAAATTTTATCAAAAAATGCAATTTTTACTCGTTTTGAGCCGTTTTCTGCGCTGAATTGACCAAATTCATCGCTTTATCGGCCCCTGCGAAGGTAAAAGTCTTGATTCCCTCGATAACCTTTTCTGCCAGTAGCGGGACTTTTTCGAGCTCCTCCTGACTGAGGTTTCCCAGCACGAAATCCACCTGCTCGCCCCGATGGAAATCGTTGCCGATACCCAGGCGGATTCGCGCATAATCGGTCGTCCCGATCAGTTCGTTGATGCTCTTCAGTCCGTTGTGTCCCCCGTCGCTTCCACTGCGCCGCATCCGGGTGGTCCCGAAAGGCAGGTTCAAATCGTCGGAGACAACCATCAGCCGTTCGGGTCCGATATTCAGCTGCTGCATCCAGTAACGGACGGCTTTGCCGCTGAGGTTCATAAAGGTGGAAGGCTTGAGCAGGGTTATCTTGCGGCCCCGGTAACTCACCTCGGCCGTGCTGCCCAGTTTTCCGGGCGTAAAAGCAATATTGGATGCCTTTGCCCAGGCATCCAATACCATAAAACCCATGTTGTGACGGGTATTTTCGTACTCGGGACCGATATTGCCCAGTCCTGCGACGAGAAAATTCATCGCGGAAGACTATTCAGCGGCTGCGGCGGCACCCTGCTGGGAAGCCCTCGTAGCGAGGACGGAGCAGATGATCGTACCCTTCGGGGAAACGATGTTCACACCGTCGAGGGTGATGTCACCAGCAACGATCTGCTTGCCAATCTGCAGGTGGGTCGTATCGACTTCGATGAAGTCGGGCAGCTTGTCCATCAAGGCGCTCACGCGGAGTTTGCGGACGGCCACATAGAGTTTACCACCGAGTTTGACACCCTCGGAATGGCCGGTCACCTTCACGGGCACGTCGATGACGACGGGTTTGCCGGGGTTCACGGCGAGGAAGTCGATGTGGAGCGCTTCATCGGTGACAGGATGCCACTGCGCCTCGTGGAGAACGCCGGTAATCTTCTTGCCGTCGGAGAGCTTGAGGTCGACGATATAGGAGTTGGGGGTGTTCGTAAGGGCTTTCAGAGCCTTGGCGTCCACGGTGAAGAGGATGTTGTCCATACCGGGACCATAGATGTTGCAGGGAACGAGACCCGCTTTGCGGATGGCTTTGACGGCGGCTTTGCCTTCAGCCTGACGGATGGTACCGTCGAGAGAAATGTGCTTCATAGCGCTTTAAAATAAAATGTGTTACTCAGTCTCCACAGGAGACCCCATTGCACCAAAAGTCACAGGGACTTTTAAGCGGTTGCAAATATACGGATAATTTTGGAAACTCCAAGCAGTTACTCTGCGGCGGAGGCCGCTTTGGCCGCTTCCCGCTCGGCTTTCTGCTTCTCGGAAATCGCCTTGTGATACTCCTTGGAGAATTGCTGGTGCTCCGAATAGGTGGAAGTAAAGCGGTTCGTTCCGTCGAAGGCGGGATTGGCACTGAAATACAGGTAATTCCCCTCGGCCGGATTGAGCACCGCGTCGATACAGGCCTTGGGCGGCACGCAGATCGGTCCGGGCGGCAGTCCTTCATACATATAAGTATTATAAGGAGAGTCGTTCTTCAAATGCGAGCGCAGCACCCGGGTAATCTTGTAGTCATAGATATAGCAGATGGTCGGGCAGGCCTGGAGTTTCATGTGCTTGTGAAGGCGGTTCAGATACACCCGCGCCACATACGGGTATTCGTCGCGGCGGTTGGTCTCCCCGGCCACGATGGAGGCCAGAATGGAGACCTCCAGGGGCGTAAGGCCCTGCTGCCGGGCTTTCTTGATACGGTTTTCGTTCCAGAAGGCCTCGTACTCGACGTAGAAACGCTTGAGAATCTCGTACGGGGTGGCGTTCCAATACATTTCGTAGGTATCGGGCAGCACCATGCTGAAGACATTGCCGGAATGGAAGCCGAACTGGCCGAGGTAGCCGTCGTCATTGAGGGCATCGGCTATCTGGGTGGAATCCACCATCATCTGGGCGGCAATCTTGGAAGCCAGCACCCCTTTGGTGCGGATGGTACCGGAAATCGTGAGCCGGCAGGGACGCTGCCAGCCGCGCTTGATCATCCGGGCCACCTCGATACTGGACTGCTCTTTCTTGATTTCATAGCGGCCTTCGCGGATCTGATGGGCCATATCCTCTTTGCGGAAGGCCCGCTCGAGGCTGCGGATGCTCTTGACCAGCGTATCCCCCCGGAAGCGGTCCAGGAGCTGGTCCGCCGTCGTGGTGTCGTTGATGAAAATAATGAAATCTCCCCGGAAGTTGGACATCCGGTTGTCGCGGATATAGACGGTCGTCATAATCAGGATAGCCATGACAATTAACATGGATACCCCAATTACAATACGCACCCACCTGGGATATTTCGGATGTCGCGCGCGAGCCATCTTACCTGAGTTTGATCACGTCCCCTTCCGCCAGGAAATAATTCTCGCCAAAAGAGTTGCGTTTGCGGATGCTGTCGAGGGTCACACCGTAGCGCTGGGCAATCTCCCAGAGCGTTTCGTCGGCGGACTCGACGACGTGCTTGTCCAGACCCCGCGCCGTCTTTCTTTTCTTGGCGTGGATATAGACCACTTCGCCCGGAACGGGCTGGCGGGAACCTTTCTTCAGGTCGTTGAAGCGGTAGATTTCCCGCACGAAGAGGTTGAAGGACTCGGCGATGTCCTCATAGGTCTCCCCCTCCATCGCATAGACGAAGGGAACGCCGTTCTTGGCATAGATGCTGCGGCTGAGTGAGAAAGTAATCTCCCCGGGATTTTCCACACGGGTAGCCTCCTCCAGCTTGAGGGGCGGCCAGGGAACGCCCTGCGCCACGGCTTCCTTGTCGGCCTTCTTCTTTTCTTCGGAAGGCGGCGTACTCTCCAGCCCCGCGTCTCCGGGCTGCATCGTGTCGAAACGCTGGAGGTTGTAGCGCTCGATCAGTTCGATCAGCTTGGTCGGATAGGCCGGGTCGGTCGCGTAGCCGGCTTTCTTGAGGCCATAGGCCCAGCTCTTATAGTCGGTCAGCGGATAGTCGAAGAGGTATTTGTAGCGGTCGCGGTAGCGGAGGAAATCTGAATGATCGCGATACGACTCCTCGGCGTGGGCGTATTTGCGGAAACATTCCTTCTTGCGGTCGTCGTCGTAACGCATCGAAGGGCCTTTCCAGTCGCGGTGGCACTTGATGCCGAAATGGTTGTTGCCCTTGGTGGCGAGTTCGGACTGCCCGGCATTGGATTCAAGCAGGCCCTGGGCCAGGGTAATGCTGGCGGGAATACCGCTCCGGTACATCTCCGAAACGGCCACCGAAGCATATTGACGGATATAGGCGTCCTGCGGCGTGGTGCCTGAAAGCAGCGCAAAAACAAAGGCCAGCAGGAAGAGCATTCTCTTTCTCATACTGCAAAGATAAGAAATATTTGCGAAAGCGATACGAAAAAGGGCTGACCCTGCGGCCAGCCCTTCTTCCTTATGGTTTGCAAATTCTATTCGCCTTTCTCGAGTTTTTCCTTGAGTGCGGCGAGGGCGTAGATGTCGCCGAGGGTGGTCTTCTCAACATTGTTGTTGATCATCTTGACCGCCTTGTCGGTGGAAGCGCTCTCGGAAGCGGCTTTCTCGGCCTTCTTCTCAGGAGAAGCATAGGTCTTCACGTGGGAGAGGGTCGCCGTCTTGGCCTGCTTGCGCAGACCGACCACCTTGAAGGAGAGGGTCTCGCCGGCGGCAGGGGTGCTGCCGTCTTCCTTCACGAGGTCTTTCGCGGAGCAGACACCGTCGATGCCGTCGAGGGCCACCTTGGCGTTGCCTTTCTCGTCGATGGAGGTAATGGCGGCCTCAATCGTGTTGCCGACACCGTACTTGGACTCGATTTCGTCCCAAGGGTTCGGGAGAAGCTGCTTGTGACCGAGGGAGAGTTTGCGGTTCGCCTCGTCAAAGTCGAGGATGACGACTTCAATCTTCTCGCCGCTCTTGACCAGGTCGGAAGGATGGGCGGGCTTGGTCCAGGAGAGGTCTCCGGTGTGGATCAGGCCTTCGACACCTTCTTCGAGTTCGGCGAAGACACCGAAGTTGGTCACGTTGCGCACGAGGGCTTCGTGCTTGCTGCCGACGGGATATTTCTCGCGGATGCTGTCCCAAGGGTTGGGGGTCAGCTGCTTCAGGCCGAGAGACATCTTCTTCTCTTCGCGGTCGAGGGTGAGGATCTGGGCCTCCACCTCGTCACCGACCTTGAGGAAGTCCTGGGCAATGCGAAGACGGGGGCTCCAGCTCATTTCAGAGACATGGATCAGGCCTTCGACACCCGGCTCAATCTCAACGAAAGCGCCGTAGTCGGCGATGAGCACCACTTTGCCCTTCACCTTGTCACCCACCTTGAGGTCGGGATCCAGCGCGGACCAGGGATGAGGAGTAAGCTGTTTGAGGCCGAGGGCGATACGCTTCTTGGTCTCGTCGAAGTTCAGGATCACGACATTGATCTTCTGATCGAGGGCGACCACCTCTTCGGGATGGTTGATACGTCCCCAGCTGAGGTCGGTGATATGGATGAGACCGTCCACACCGCCCAGGTCGACGAACACGCCGTAGTTGGTGATGTTCTTGACGGTACCTTCGAGCACCTGTCCCTTCTCGAGTTTGCCGATGATTTCGCTCTTCTGGGCTTCCAGCTCGGCCTCGATGAGGGCCTTGTGGGAAACGACCACGTTGCGGAATTCGGGGTTGATCTTGACGATCTTGAAGTCCATGGTGGTGTCCACGAACTGATCGTAGTCGCGGATGGGCTTGACGTCGATCTGGCTGCCGGGGAGGAAGGCCTCGATACCGAACACGTCGACGATCATACCGCCCTTGGTGCGGGTCTTGACATAACCCTTGACGATTTCGTCCTTGTTGAACGCGTCATTGACCATATCCCAGGAACGAAGCTGACGGGCTTTCTTGCGGGAAAGGATGAGCTGACCTTTGCGGTCCTCGGTGTTCTCGACAAAGACTTCCACCTTGTCGCCGACCTGGAGGTCGCCGTCGAAGCGGAATTCGGGGGCCATGATGACACCCTCGCTCTTGTAGCCGATGTTGACGACCACCTCGCGTTTGTTGATGGCGGTCACGGTGCCTTCTACGACCTCACCTGCCTGCACTTTGGACAGGGTCTGGGCGTACTGCTCTTCCACGGCGCTCTTGTCGCCGTAGTCTTCTTCGTTCTCGAAAGCGTCCCAGTCAAAATCCTCGGGAGCGACGGACTTGTTGGAGACGGCCTTCGCGGGTTCTTCTACTGCAAGGGGAGCCTCCATGACGGGCGCTTCCTCTGCAATGATGTTGTTTTCTTCCATAAAAAAAGGTTAAACAAACTAGTGGGTTAAACATTATGTCTTGCATTTTCTGCGCATAACGCGCACGAAAAGCCCGCAAAGATAGCAAAAATTTTTTAGTTTGCAGATAGTTTGCTACTTTTGTAAGAAATTTAAGCAGACGAGTTTATGCACATCGCCATCGCTGGAAATATCGGCAGCGGGAAAACCACGCTCACCAAGATGCTTGCCGCCCGTTTCGGCTGGGTGCCCAGGTATGAATCGGTGGACTACAACCCCTACCTCTCCGATTTCTACGAGGACATGGAGCGCTGGTCTTTCAACCTTCAGATCTACTTTCTCAACAAGCGTTTCAAGGACGTGCTGGAGATTGCCGCGAGCGAAGACATCATCGTCCAGGACCGCACCATCTACGAGGACGCGCGCATCTTTGCGCCCAACCTCCACGCGATGGGCCTGATGAGCAGCCGCGACTACGAGTCCTACAGCGAACTCTTCGACATGATGATGAGCCTGGTGAAGGCGCCCGATCTGCTGGTCTATCTGCGTTCTTCCATCCCCAACCTCGTCGCCCAGATCCAAAAACGCGGACGCGAGTTCGAAAAGAACATCCGCATCGATTACCTCAAGGGGCTCAACGCCCGTTACGAAGAATGGATTGAGCACTATCCCGAACGCCTGCTGGTCGTGGACGTGGACGAGTGCCGCTTCGAAGAAGACCCGAAGGCCTTCGCGAGCCTGACGGGACAGATTGAGGAGGCCCTCAAAGACAAATTAGGCGCGCTGTAAAGCACGCCATTTTTTTACAACGCCTTGCCGTAGACGCGGCGGCGCTTGTGAATCTTCGCGCTGAAATAACTCCAGAGATTCTGGACGGCGGCGTTGGTTTCGAGTTCGGGATTGGACTCCGCCCATTTGAAACCGCGTTCCTTGAGGCGAGGATACAAATCACTGAAAATCAAGGCGGGAACACCCTGGCCACGCAGGTCCTTGCGCACGGCGATAATCAACATGTCCACCACCTCGGTCCTGTGGTTCTTGAGGGCCTGGAGCAAATGCCACCAGCCGGTGGGCAGATAATGGCCGTCCGCCTTCTGGAGGGCCCTGCTGATAGAGGGAATCATCACGCCGAAGCCCACGATTTCCTCCACGTCGTCCACGATGAAGGACACCAGGCCGAGGTCGATCAGCACCATGTAATTGTCCACATACTGCTTGATCTGGCCTTCGGACAGGCGGGAGAAGCCGTAGAGTTCGGAGTAGGTATTGTTGACCAGGTTGAAGAGCTTGTGGCCCACGTTGAAACGACGGATTTCCTGACGGGTGTAGTGGCGGGAACGCAGATGGTATTTTTCCATCAGCATCTTGGAATGCCGCACATAACGCTCGGGAAGGACGTCCGGCAGTTCGATTTTGTACTCCACCCAGTCGGTCTGCTTGGCATAGCCCAGGGCTTCCAGATGGTCCTTGTAATAGGGGTGGTTGTAAATCGTGGACATCGTGCCGAGTTGGTCAAAGCCCTCGATCAGCATGCCTTCCGGATCGAAATCCGTAAAGCCCATCGGCCCTTCGATAAAGTCGCAGCCGCGCTCCCTCCCCCATTCGGAGACGGCCTCCAAAAGGGCGGCGGACACTTCCCGGTCGTCGATGAAATCAATCCAGCCGAAACGCACGCTGTTGCGCTGCCAGGTCTCAATGGCCCGGGGATTGTAGATGGCGGCCACGCGTCCAACCAGTTTCCCGTCCTTGTAGGCAAGGAAATAATCGGCGTCACAGAACTCGAAAGAGGCGTTTTCCTTTTTATTGAGATTCTTGACCTCATCGCGGATCAGCGAGGGGACATAGTAGGGATTTTTCCGGTACAGTTCGTTGGGGAAGGCGGCAAAACGCTTCAAATCCATCCGGGAGGAGACTTTTTCGACAGTGACCATAGTACGCTAAAAAAATGTGCCGCGAACCTTGCGGAACGCGGCACAAATATAAGAAATAAATTGGAATTATTTCATGATAACGCGGGCCATTTCGCAGACCTTGTTGGAGTAACCCCACTCGTTGTCGTACCAGGCGCAGACCTTCACGAAGGTAGGATCGAGCTGGATACCGGCCTTGGCGTCGAAGATGGAGGTGTGAGCGTCGTTGCGGAAGTCGGTGGAGACGACAGCGTCCTCGGTGTAGCCGAGCACCCCTTTGAGTTCGACTTCGGAAGCCTTCTTCATGGCGTCGCAGATGGCCTTGTAGGCAGCGTCCTTGTCAGCGGCGGGAGCCTTGGCGAGTTCGGCGGTCAGGTCAA
>JAGCXP010000066.1 GCA_017961345.1 Bacteroidales bacterium
GGCGTAGCAGCCGCCTTCGAGGTTGAACACGCCGTTGTCGTCCCAGCCGTGCTCGTCGTCACCGATGAGAAGACGTTTGGGGTCGGTGGAAAGGGTGGTCTTGCCGGTGCCGGAAAGGCCGAAGAAGATGGCGGTGTTCTCGCCGTTCATGTCGGTGTTGGCGGAGCAGTGCATGGAGGCGATGCCCTTCAGGGGGAGGAAGTAGTTCATCATGGAGAACATACCTTTCTTCATTTCACCGCCGTACCAGGTGTTGAGAATGACCTGCTCCTTGCTCGTCACGTTGAAGGCGACGGCCGTCTCGCTGTTCAGGCCATATTCTTTGAACTTCTCCACTTTGGCCTTGGAGGCGCAGTACACGACGAAATCGGGCTCCTGCTCGAACTCGGCCTCGTTCTTGGGACGGATGAACATGTTGGTCACGAAGTGGGCCTGCCAGGCGACTTCCATGATGAAACGCACTTTCATGCGGGTGTCCTTGTTGGTGCCGCAGAAGCCGTCCACCACGAAGAGGCGCTTGCCGCTGAGCTGCTTGAGCGCGAGGGCCTTGAGCTCTTTCCAAACCTTCTCGGAGAGGGGGTGGTTGTCGTTCTTGTATTCCTCGGAAGTCCACCAGACGTTGTCCTTCGAGTTCTTGTCCATGACGATGTATTTATCCTTGGGACTGCGGCCGGTGTAGATACCGGTCATCACGTTGATGGCGCCCAGTTCGGTCTCCTGGCCTTTGTCAAAGCCTTCGAGGCAGGGTTTGGTCTCTTCGTTGAAGAGCACTTCATAGGTGGGGTTGTAGAGAACCTCTTTGACATCTTTGATGCCGTACAGTTTGAGATTGATTTTGCTCATGGTTTATAAAATTTATTCGTTTCTCAATTCCGCGGGGCTTCGGCGCCCCATTTATCACGCAAATATACAAAGTTTTTTTGGAATAAACCTACACTTTCCATTATATTTGTACAAGTATGGCGGAAATGGTCAATATGGAAGACGCAAAAGCGTGTCTGAAGCGGGTGTGGGGGTATGACGACTTCCGCCTCAGGCAGGCGGATATCGTTTCCTCCGCCCTGCGGGATGAGGATACCCTCGCCATCCTTCCGACCGGCGGCGGCAAATCCGTCTGTTTCCAGCTTCCGGCCCTGATGAAAGAGGGCATCGCCCTCGTCATTACCCCGCTGATTTCCCTGATGAAGGATCAGGTGCAGAATCTTGAATCCCGCGGCATCAAGGCGGCCGCCGTGTACAGCGGTATGTCGTCCCACGAAGTGGAACTCACGATGAACAACGCCTGTTACGGGGATTTCAAGTTTCTCTATCTCTCTCCCGAACGCCTTTCCACCTGGCTTTTCCATAAGTATATCCGGGCGATGGACGTTTCGTATATCGTCGTGGACGAGGCGCACTGTATTTCGCAGTGGGGTTATGACTTCCGGCCCGATTACCTGAGAATCGGGGAGTTGCGCTCGATTGTGGATGCGCCCCTGATCGCCCTTACGGCGACGGCGACGCCCCCGGTGTGTGACGATATTGTCGAAAAACTCTCCGCACCTGGGAGAAAATTCAATGTGATCAAAAGCGGTTTCGAGCGGCCGAACCTCTCCTATGTGGTGCGGGAATGTGAAGACAAGGAGGGCAAACTGCTGCAAATCTGCGCCGCCCAGAAGGGCAGCGGCATCGTGTATCTTCGCAGCCGAAAGCGTTGCGAGGAACTCTCCGCCTTTCTGGTCGCACAGGGGGAATCGGCCTCCTGTTACCATGCGGGGCTTTCCCCGGCGCTGCGTTCCGCCCGCCAGGCGGCCTGGAAGAAGGGCGACATCCGGGTTATGGTCTGTACCAACGCCTTTGGCATGGGTATCGACAAGCCGGACGTGCGTTTTGTGGTGCATTACGACATTCCCGACAGCCCCGAAGCGTATTTCCAGGAGGCGGGCCGGGCCGGCCGCGACGGACTGCGCTCCTATGCCGTGCTGCTGTGGAACGGCAGCGACCTTAAGCGCATCGCGCAACTTCGGCGCGTGGCTTTTCCTTCGCTGGAGTACGTGGAAGACATCTATCAGAAACTGCATCGTTTCTACGAAATACCCTATGAAAGCGGGGAGGGACGGCAGTTGAAATTCGTGCTCTCCGAGTTCTGCAAGAAATTTTCCCTGGAGCGTTCCCTGACTTTCAACGCCTTGAAATACCTGGAGAAATGCGGGCATCTGAGTTATGCGGAAGATGCATCCATTTCCACGCGGGTGGGCATTCAGGTCAGCCGCGAGGGGCTCTTTTCCATTGAGTTTCCGGATCCTCTGATGCCGCGTCTGCTGGAGTTGATGATGCGGCGCTATACCGGCATTTTTTCAGCCCCGGTACCCATTGAGGAGGATGTGCTTTCCTCCGTTGCGGGCATCAAGATATCCGCCCTGCGACAGTGTCTGTACCAGATGTCCGTCCGTCACTGGATCCGCTATATCCCTGCCGACGAGGCGACGGTCATCTACCTCCAGCACGACCGCTACTATCCTTCGGACCTGTTCCTGGATCCGGCGCTCTATACCCGTCTGAAGGAGGATAACGCCCTTCGCAGCGAGACGATGATCCGCTATGTCCAGGAAAACGACACCTGCCGCAGCGTATTTCTGCTGAACTATTTCGGTCAGGAGGAGAGTGCGCCATGCGGCCATTGCGATTTGTGCCGGGAAGGTCTGAAGGCCTCGGCGGGGGAGGGCAAGTCAGCGCAGGTTGATGGGGCTTCCCTGAAGGCGTTTATCCAGCAGGAAAAAGCGGGCAAATACACCTTCTCAGACCTGCGTACCCGCTTTTTGGATACGGATGGATGCGGGGAAAAGGCGTTGTTGGAGACGCTTCGTGAACTGATCGATAAGGGCCGTGTCCCTTTGCCGCAAGCGGAATAATTCGTATCTTTGAAGGATGCAACAGGAAACGGACATACAGTATCTGCCGGGCGTGGGTCCCAAGCGAGCCGAGCTGCTGAAAAAGGAGCTGGGCATTGAAAGCGTGGCCGACCTGGTGCGTTTCTATCCTTTTCGTTATGTGGACCGCAGTACGCTGACTCCGATTGCTTCAATTGCTTCGGATGCGGCCTACGTACAGTTCCGCGGGCAGGTTCAGCGCCGCAAACTGTGGGGCCAGGGTTCGCAGGAGATAGCTTCGCTCGACGGGGCGCCGCCGCGTTTTTCGTTGGTCAAGCGGATGACGGTTATCGTGGCGGATGCCAGCGGAGAGATGGAACTGGTCTTTTTCAAGGGAGTTCGCTGGGCGTATGAGAAACTGCGTCCGGGCGAAGCCTTCCTCTTTTTCGGCAAACCGCAGGTTTTCAACGGGCGAATCAATTTCGTCCATCCTGAAGTCGATGAACTCTCTCAGGCCAATTATGGCGGAACAGGCACGCTGACAGGGGTTTACAACAGCACGGAGAAACTCCGCAATGCGGGGGTAACCGACAAGGTGATGCAGAAAATGATGCACGCCGCCCTCGGAGAAATCCTGCCGACGCTGCGGGAGACGCTGCCCGCCTATGTGCTGAAGGAAAAAGGGCTCTGCGATTTGTCCTTTGCCCTCCGGAACATCCATTTTCCGAAGGATTCCGCCTCGCTGGAGCGGGCGCGCTATCGTTTGAAATTCGAAGAACTCTTCCTCTTGCAGCTTTCCCTGCTGAAAGCGAAATACCTGCGCAGCCGTGCTGAAAACGGCATTCCGATGCCCTCGGTGGGGCCTGCGTTCAAGGCTTGTTATGACGCCCTTCCTTACCAGCTGACGGGGGCTCAGAAGCGGGTCATCAAGGAAATCCGGGAGGATATGCGTTCCGGGCGCCAGATGAACCGCCTGTTGCAGGGGGATGTGGGAAGCGGCAAGACGATGGTAGCGGTACTATCGGCCCTGATCGCTGCCGGAAACGGTTATCAGGCCTGTATCATGGCGCCGACGGAGGTGCTCGCGCAGCAACACTACCGCAACATTCAGAAATACCTTTCCCCGACGGGGCTGCGTTCCGCCCTGCTGACGGGGACTTCCAAAACGGCAGAGCGCCGGGAAATCCACGCGGGGCTCGAAGACGGCAGCATCTCCCTGATTGTGGGAACGCACGCGCTGCTGGAAGACAATGTGATTTTCAGGAAACTGGGACTGGCCATCATCGACGAACAGCATCGCTTCGGCGTGGAGCAGCGCAGCAAACTGTGGAGCAAAACGTCTGACGGCCGTCCGCCGCACGTACTCGTGATGACGGCCACGCCGATTCCCCGTACGCTCGCCATGACCTTCTACGGCGATCTGGATACCTCTGTCATTGACGAAATGCCTCCCGGAAGAAAACCGGTGGTAACGATGTCGGCCGGCGAGGGAAAACGGGCCGCTTTGTATAAGTTCATCGGAGAGCAAATCGCCCTCGGCCGCCAGGCCTTTATCGTCTATCCGCTGATTTTCGAGAGTGAAAAGATGGACTACAAGAACCTGGAACTGGGTTTTGAAGAAGTGGTGAAGGCGTTTCCCTTCCCGCCGTACAAGACGGCCATCGTTCACGGAAAGCAGACGCCCGAAGACAAGGACTTCAATATGAAGGCCTTCGTGGAGGGCCGGGCGAACATCCTGGTGGCGACCAGCGTGATCGAGGTCGGCGTGGACGTGCCCAACGCGAGCGTGATGGTGATCGAAAGCGCCGAACGCTTCGGACTCAGCCAGCTCCATCAGTTGCGCGGCCGTGTCGGACGGGGCAGTGAGAAGTCTTATTGCATCCTGATGACAGGGCAGAAACTCTCGAAGGAGAGCCGCAAGCGCATCGAACTGATGTGTGCTACGGAAAACGGTTTCGAACTGGCGGAGGAAGACCTTCGGATGCGCGGCCCTGGCGATTTGGAAGGCACGCAGCAGAGCGGTATGCCCATTTCTCTGAGCATAGCTTCGCTTGCAAAGGACGGATTGATTCTCTCCGATGCCCGTGCCTATGCTTCGGCCGTTTTGGAAAAGGATCCTTATCTGCAGGAAAGTGACAATGCTTTGCTGCTGAATGAATTACGAAAAGAAAAATACAATCAGAAAGATTACAGCAAAATCAGTTGATGAAAAGTTGTTCTGCTGCTGCGGCGCTCCTTTCCGCGCTGCTTGCCCTCGCTTGTTCTATGGAAGAAAAGAAATCGTATATCGGTCCATCGGACCATCAGTTCGAACGCTTTACGCCCGAAGCGCTGCTTTCCCTGGGGCGGATTAAGGACCCGATGATGTGTCCCGACGGGAAGACCGTGCTTTTTTCCTGTGCGTGGATTTCCGTTGAAGAAAACCGGAGCGTCAGCAATTTCTGGATAGCGGATGCCGAAGCCGGTGCGTTCTGCCGGCCGCTGACGCGGGAGGGAAACAGCGTGAGCAATGCGGAATTCCGGCAGGGGAGTTTGTTGTTTCTGCAGAATGGGAAACTCTATTCGGCTGCCGTAAAGGGCTCCGGCGCTTCTATGTCGCTTGTGCGTAAACGGCTGATTTGCAAGGAAATTTCCCTTCCTGACGGAAGTACTACTTCTATCTCCGCTTTTAAACTCTCGCCCGATGGAAACGCCCTTCTGCTGCAGGGGGAAGTGAAAGGGCCTGTGGACCGTCCTACCGACCGTTATGCGGAACTGGACAAAGCGGATGCCTACCTCGCTGACGATTTGATGTACCGTCATTGGGATCATTGGTGCACGAAGATTCCGCACACGTTTGTCGCTTCTTTTGATGGAAAATCCGTGGGCGAACCCGTTGATATACTGGGGCCTGAGGGGGCTTCCTTTGAACTTCCGCTGGAGCCCTTCGGCGGACTGGAACAGTTAAGTTGGAGCCCGGACGGCCGCTTCATTGCCTACAGCGCCAAACGCCTTCGCGGCAAGGACTACGCCTATTCCACGGATAGCAACATCTATATTTATGACCGCGAAAGCGGCGAGACGACAACCGTCACGGAAGGCGGCGGTTATGATACCGACCCGCTCTGGAGTCCGGACGGACAATATCTCGCGTGGATCAGTATGGAGCGCAACGGCTACGAGGCGGACCGGCAACGGATACTGCTACGGAAAATCGTGCTGCAGGCTGCGATTGCCGAAGGCTCACAGGCCCTGGCTGGTTGTGCCGGCGATGCCGCTCAGACGGCATCGGCTTCAGATGCCGGCTTGTCGTTCGACGGCCCTGCTGTGGAATTGACGCGCGGCTTCGACCGCGACGCCTCGTCGCTTCGCTGGACGGCCGACAGCCGGCAAATCCGTTTCCGTGCGCTCACCGACGGACTCGGTCCAATTTATTCCGTTGACCTGCAGGGGAATATCTGCCGTCTGACGGCCCCGGAAGACCCTTATGCTTATTCCACGCCTTTTTATGAGGCGGAGGGCTATGCCTGGCTGCTGCGCCAGAGTATGCTGCGTCCTGTGGAAGTGGCTGTGCTGCGGCTTTCCGATGCGTCCGTTTCGCCCGTGACCAATATCAATGGCCGCGTTTTCGATGGCCTGGAAGAACCCGAAGTGGAGGCGCGTTGGATCGACACGGTGGACGGAAAGAAAATGCTGACCTGGGTGCTCTACCCGCCGCAATTCACCCCTTCGAAGCAGTACCCGGCCATCCTCATTACCCTTGGCGGGCCGCAGGGGAGTATCTCGCAGGATTGGTCGTACCGCTGGTGCTATCGGCTGATGGCCGAGCAGGGCTACATCGTGGTGCTTCCCAACCGACGGGGAACGACCGCGTTCGGCCAGGCATGGAAGGAGCAGATTTCGGGTGATTATACGGGCCTGAACATGCAGGATTACCTGTCAGCCGCGCGGGCTTTGAAGGCCGAGCCCTATGTGGGCAAGATGGCCGCGTGCGGTGCGAGTTATGGGGGCTACAGCGTGTACTATCTCTGTGGTATTCACGGCGATGTCTTCGACTGCTTCATCGCCCATGCGGGCATTTTCAACGAGGAACACATGTACCACACGACGGAGGAGATGTGGTTCCCCGAGTGGGACAACTGCGGGGGATATCCGTCGCAAGATGCGGAGCAGGGTGGCGGTGCGCATGGTGTTTCGGCCGCGGCGGGCACGCAAGTGGGCCTTGCATTGGATGCTTCCCGCTGGCGCGTGGACGGTCCGGGCGAGGGTTCGCCCTGGAGCAAGCACCCCAAGGCGCTCAACCACTACGCCAAATCGCCCCACAAACTCGTTCAAAATTGGCACACCCCGCTGATGGTCATTCACGGCGGCCGCGATTACCGTGTTCCTTACGATCAAGGTCTCGCCGCCTTCGGCTGTGCCCGTATGATGGGCGTTCCCGCCCGTCTGCTGGTCTTCCCCGAAGAAAACCACTGGATTCTCGCTCCCCAGAACGCCCTCCTTTGGCATCGCGAGTTCTTCAAGTGGCTCGATACCTACTGCCGCTAGTTACCTGCGCGCCGGACCGGACCAATTGTCCTCGCCGCTAAAACGCGGCTGCGATAATTGTCCGGCTCCGTCGCTCCCGCAACGCTCCCGCCCTACAATTATCCGTCTATCAGCATCCCGCAGAGCAGATTATCGGCCTCTTTCTGCTCTGGCAAAAGCTGGAGCATCTGTCAGAGTTGAAAATCGGCCATATTTAGCTCTGCAATGTGCAGACCGGCGCAGGCCAGAAAATGGCCCAAAAGATGGCCTGACGCGTAAGCTGCACTTGTAGTTTTAACAGAATTTCTCTATATTTGCCAGGTCAGTCTCTGACTGGCGTACATATTGCGAAAGTGTTTTTCGCCAGCCCTGTAGGAAATCTGGACAATTTTCTCAAAGGAATGGGCTCGGTCACAAACACTCCGCCTGTCTTTTGTTTATGCTGCCGGTGGGTCTCTGCCCGCCCTACAACATAGCGAGCGGGTGTGGAGTACGATCGTCTTCATTCCAACGTTTGCCCAGAACGTCCTACAGAAGTTACGAAAACGGCTCCACACCTTTGCTATTATATCCACATAATGCCCATTCGGAGCCGAGGGCCGTTAAAACTATTATGGCTCTTAAACAATTTCCGGGGACTTTTGTTCCGGACAATTCTGAAGGTGAGCACGGCTATGAAGCCTTTCTGGATTTCGAGATGTCGTGGGTGCTCCGCGTTTGTGCAAATCAAGAGGAGGCTCGTCTAAGGCCTAATCTTTATCATCAATGCAGAATGATTCTCAATAAACTCACAAGAATAGGCATTGATAAATGCGTAGATGAGGTCAAAGTATGGAAGCAATGGAAATATATAGACATTTTAGCGGAGATTAAAGTAAAGGATGAAGGTCTTCATGTTTTAGTTTTGGAAGATAAGGCCTATACAGAAATGACTCCAAAACAAAAAGAAGAATACCCAAAAGAAGTATTTGAATATTACAAAGAAAAGAGCGGGATAGAGTATCACTTTTGTGTTATTTCATTTCTTGATCCCGATTATGATTCTGCAAAATATGTCGAATTTAAAAATGGTATTGAGAAGACTCCATTCGGCCCCGGGAAAAAATGTAATTGGGAAGTATTCTCCACATTAGACCTTCCCGATTGGAAAGTAAACAACTATACTGAAAGCGATCTCTTTAATGAGTTCTGGTTTGCTAAATGGTAAATACGATATGAATCATCCATTATTTCAACTTTTTCTTTGTCTAGCGTTAGTCGTCCCTCTAAATGTTTTTTCCCAATCGATTACGAAAGAGTTAGGTGATTTAAGTATTGTGGGTATAAATGCTCAGAGGCCTGAGGCTAAAAATGATTATTACTCGAGGCCCGTCATTCTTGAAAACTTTATGGGGAAGAATGACCCTTATTCCAATAAGTGGTTAGGAAATAGCCCTGTTAATCAGCAAGTGTTTTTTTCTGGGAATCGTACTCCAACTCGTTGGGACTATGCTCTTGATCATCCAACCCTCCTACAGTTGAAAGAAGGGACACTCTATGTGACTCTTCCAAAAACTGGGATATACACGGTTATGGGAGTTTTAATTTCCAGAGAAGAATGTGAGCAGATACTTTCTGCGGATATTTCTGATGAATTTTTGAATTGCAGTATTTTCCCTGCGCGGAAATATAAGGGTGAGATTATAGAGATATGTAAAAGTGCTCCGACTTACAAAACGCTTCAAAATAGGATTATGGATGGAAAGGTAAAAATCAATCCATGTTTCTATGTGTTACAGGCAAATGATGGGAATCAATACTATATGCCAGTATACCCACAATGCGGTTCATTTGGGGATATCGACGGTGGGGGGGATGCCTTAAAAATGGATTTTTATAGTGCGATTGTAAAAGAATTAAAGGGGAAACGTGTATTGTATTTAGGTAGTCGTTCTGCCCAATCAAGTGCAATCTTAACAGATTTCTATGACAAACAGACAAAAATGAGTGTTCAAGGAATAGATACTTTTCCCAGTGAAATCATTGACGATTCGAAAGAACTACGACAGAAAGCACTTTTTTGTAAAGATGTGCTTGTTGATATAAAAGGAAAAGATGAGTATGGAAATGATGTTGATGCGGTCTTGGCCGTTATTGAAAACGCCGAAAAAACCGCAACTATATCCTATCCACTATATTACTTTCGTCACCCATTAAGTGGTGCAACTCCCCGTGCACATTTTGGCTCTTATTCTATATACGAGGGCGATGGGGCGCATGAAAGATTAATTAAGAGTTATAGCTTCAAAAAGAGTGATAACTTCTTTACGGATGTTGAGATTCGGCCTGATAAATCAGGCTCAATACTTACTGTGTGTCCTTTTATTTCTGAGACATCTATATCGAAATGCGTCTCTCAACAAAAGCAATTAAAGGCGCAAAAAGAAAAAGAACAAAGTAATATTAAGGCAAAGGAACAGGCCAAAGCTCGTCAAGAGTATTTAAATAGGAAAAAGGAGTTATTCAGTAAATATGGCGAGACTTTAGGGACAAAGATATTGGACCATCAGTTGGCAATAGGAATGACGCCAGAAATGTGTAAAGAATCAATAGGCTGGCCTAACCGAACTTTCCAATCAATCACTGCATCCAAACAAATAACTGTATTTTACTACGTATATATGGCTGTCTATTTTGATGACGGTAAATTATCTAGAATCGATTCTTTATTATAACCATTGAGGTGTTCTGCCGCATGGGTAATGAGCCTTGGAGTTGATTGTTGCCAATCAGGACTTGTTAAATATCGGGGCAGAAATGTGCCGTAGAAGTGCTTTCGGGGCATAGCTTTGCCCTCGACCTTTTGCAAAGAATTGTCTGCCGATTTGCTGCGTGATTGCGTGGCAACGGTCAGCACGTGACAGAGCGGATTTTCGGCCAAAATCTGCTCTGCGAGATGCTGGAGCACACGCCAGAGCGGAAAAAGGGCCAAAATCAGCGTTGGGAGATGCTGCGAAGCAGACAATTGCTGTGCGTAAGCGTTGTGAGGCGACGGAGCCGGACAATTATCGCAGGCGCGTTTTAGCGGCGAGGACAATTGGTCCGGTCCGTCGCGGTGGGGGAGATGCCCTTCAATTATTCCCTGACGGCGCGGATGTTGGTGCCGTATTCGCGGAATAATGTTGTTGTCGACCGACTGTTTTTGTCAAGCCGAAATCCATAACGGGTAAAACTATCATCCTTCTGGTTGGAGAAGTAAATAACAGGTTCGGTTATGATTTCGGTATTTGTATGGGAGCGAGAAGACACCGCGGGTAGGAAAATGCTGTTGCCCGTGAGGCGGCTGGTGATTTCGTATCCGGGATGTCCGTTGACTTCCTTCCATTCCCAGTTGCAGTAATTGGAGAGTTCTTCCATTTCCGCCCTCGTCGGCATCCGCCAGGGTGAGCCGAGCGTGACGGTGGCAATATCGTCTTCGGGTTCCAAAAAGTGCTTGTTATCAACGACAGGTCCCCAAGTCTCCGAGGAGTTATACTTTGTGTACCCGTTCGCACCGCTAGAAGCACCGTTGCTCCACTTGTAGGTTTCGTAGGAATAATCGTTCTTGGTCTCGACTTCGCCCCTGGGCGTTCCCGCCCGTCTGCTGGTCTTCCCCGAAGAAAACCACTGGATTCTCGCTCCCCATAATGCCCTCCTTTGGCATCGCGAATACTTCAAGTGGCTTGATCAGTGGTGTAAATAGTTCTCTTTACCTGCGTCTTAAGCCGTCCGTCCGGCAGCATGCTGGCGGCTCGTTCGCTTGCCGCTTTTGCGTCCGGCAGGGGGTATAGAGGCGGGGGACTCCGCTTCGCTCCGGCCCCTCCCACAATCTACTTCGTCTCGCTGACGCGGAACTCGTATCTTGCGGGCCCCGTCCCCCTATATCAGTGCGGAGGTGCACAGACCCCCGCCTCTACACCCCCTGCCGCTCCGCTTTTACGCGGCTTCGCTCACTGCGCCATCCCTCTCACCCCTCGCGTCTTCGGCCTTCGACGCCAGGGGACATCTCAAAGCGGGAAATCGGCCAAAATCCGCTTTCATCTGTACCTCGGGGCACTCTCCGAGCGAGATTTCGCCCATTTCCCGCTCTCAAGTGTACCTCTGCGTAAAAGCTAAGTGCTAACGAGTAATGGTTCGGGCAAAAGCAAGGCGCGAAGCGAGCCGCTCCTTCGATCTCGGCGCAGCGCCTTTGCTTTAGCCGACGGCTATCATTCCTGCCGGCGGCGTTGCCACCTCGCTTGCGCAAGTGCTTTGCGGTAGTGCGCCATCGCCAGATAGATCCCCGGTACTTCGCTGGCTACGTTTTCCCGAATTTTGCTCCTTGCCAAATACTTCGGAACCCGGTCGGCCGAGAATTCGCCCATTTTTTGCCCGACCAGGTGCCGGAGCATTCCGACACGCTGTTTTCAGCTCCAAAACGAAGTAGAGCCGTGCTCTGGTATATCTCTAAGCGGGAAAATGATCAAAATCCGCTTGCGCGTGTTCCACTGGTCACTCTCCAAGCGGATGGGCACGTTCACGCGTGCTAGACGGTGTTCCTTCCTCCTATTTTCTTGAGTTACCTTTTGTAGAAAACATAGTTTCTCAGGTAGTTGAAGAAGGCGATGAAGATCATAAAAATGACGAGTATGGCAAGGGCGAAAAGGGTGAAAAACGTACCGGCGTAGTATTTTGCGCCATAATCCTTTTCGGTTTTGTCAGAAACGATTTTTCCCGCTTCAAGCTCTTTTATGACAGTTCTCGTTTCCGTGATGGGAATGGAATCCGTAATGCTAAAGACAGATTTCAGAACGGACGACATCCCTTTGGGAGTATTGGCACTTTGCCGTGTAGTGAAACTGGCTAACCAGTAAAGAATAATTGATGCGGTGGGATAGATTAGATGCAACACTTCTTTATCCATAAGAAAAGCGATAAACCAGAGTACGATAGCAACTCCGATATATGCCTTTGATCCGGCAAAATGTCGAGAATCCCATTCACCCTTAATCCAATTGACATAAATGATGTTTCCGATAATCAAAAGGTAGATGGCAAGGATGACAATAAGTAGAATCTTCTGATTGGCGGGCAACTTTTCGCTTTGTGTATTTACCGCTTGGGAGGGATTCTCTGGATTGTTCGATGTGGGTGAATTCAATAATTCAAGGTTTTTTCGAGTGATTTCTTGATTCTCAAGGTTCCATAACAGGTGATTCCCGTAATTTGACACAGTGAGTGATTTCGCATGACCGTTTCTCTCAAAGTCAGCGAGCGAAGCCTTCTCAATTGTACTTGCTTCGTATGATTTTTTTTCCTTTGCGATTCCCGCAGCGGTAAACGGAATGTCATTAAATATAACGTTGTCACACAAAACGAGAGTGCTATTACCATTACCACTACCATCGCTGATATAGGCACCAACCTTCAGCAGATTCGCAGGCGTTGACAGAATTCCAAGACCAGACTTCGTTTTCAAGTCCTCTGTCAACACCAGAATATGGCGGACATCATCGTTATCAATGGGTATCTCAAAGACGGGTTTCCCGTTGAACGTTGCAAGGTAATACGTTTCAGTATACTCCTCACCGCTCCAACTGACACTCTTTTTTCTTGTTTGAGTTTCTAATTTGTCATAGAATCCATCAATTGATGAAGGAATATCGCTAATCTTCATCCCCAGTTTAATGGGACCGACACCCTCGGAGGTAACAATGGGGGCCGCGTGAGCCGAAAGCAGAACAAAAGAGAGGATAGAGACGGATAAAAGAGACAAAAGATGTTTTTTCATAATGAAGACCTTGCCGTTAGATATACTTAGGCAAGTTACAGAAAATATTCTTAATCCGAAAATTATGCAGCCCCCAAATGTTCGAAGAGGATGCGGATGCCGATGGCGATGAGGATGAGGCCGCCGAGGAGTTCGGGCTTGAGGCGGCGGGCGACTTTTTCGCCGTAGTGGAGGGCGATGCCGAAGCCGAGGAGGCTGCCGAGGAAGGAGACGAGACCGATGGCGCCGAGGGGGAAGGTGA
>JAGCXP010000007.1 GCA_017961345.1 Bacteroidales bacterium
CTCATTCAGATTCAGAAAGAGTGGAAGGAAATCGGCGCCGTGCCCCGCAAGAAGTCCGAGCAGCTTTGGAAACGCTTCCGTGAGGCCTGCGACAGTTTCTTCAATGCCAAGGACGAGGCCGCGAAAGCCCGTAAGGCGGCGCACAGTGACCGTCGTCCTGTCCGCGGAGGCGATTCCCGCCGTCCTATGGGCAAGAGCCCGAAGGAGAAACTCATCGAGCAATATCGTCGGATGCAGCAGGAACTAACCACCTCCGAGAACAACATCGGTTTCTTCCGTAGTGCCGGTCCACTGCTCGAGCAGATGCAGAAAGCAATTGAGGAACAGCGTGAAGCCTTGAAAAAACTTGAAGCGGAGATTCGACAAATGGAGAAGAAGGAGGACGAGAACAATGGATAAGAATTCGATCATCGGCTTTGTCCTCATCGGCCTGATTCTGGTCGGCTTTACCTTTTATCAGTCCAAACAGGCGAAGGAGGCGGCCCGCTACCAGCGTCAACTCGATTCCGCCAAGGCGGTCGAAGCCATCCTTCAGTATAAGGAGGATTCCCTCCTGCAAGCCCAGCGGGAACAGAATGCGCCGATTGTGAAGACGGAAGGCGCCAGCACGCCTGCCCAGGCGTCCCGTCCCGTGTATCAGGATGCCGCGTTGGAGAGCGCCAGCCACGGAGAAGGGGAATTCCTGACCCTTGAAAACGACAAATTGCAGGTCGTCATCAGCACGCGTGGCGCCCAGCCGCATTCGGTGATGGTGAAGGACTATCAGACCTACGATTCCACCGCGCTCTATCTCGTTTCTCCCGGAAAGGCGAAAATGGGCGTGAACGTCTATGCGGGGGAATATATCAACACTGCGGACTTCGTCTTCCAGGTGGTGAGCGCGGATGAGCGCTCCATCGTATTGGAACTGCCGTTCTCCGGCGGCGGAGCCATCCGGCAGGCTTATACCCTCGAGGAGGGGAGTTATCTGCTTGCCGACACCCTCTCTTTCCTGGGCTGCGACCGTTTTATTCCCCGCCGCGTTGCTTCCTTCGATTTGGAGTGGAACAACGAGATTTCCCGTTTCGAGAAGAGTTACAAGAACGAGAAGCAGTACAGCAAGGCCGCGTACTGGTTTGAGGGGGAAAGCGGTATCGAGGAGTTCGCTGAGTCCAAGGACGGCGCCAAGAAGATTGACGCCAGCGTCAAATGGATTGCTTTCCAACAGCAGTTCTTCTCAACCATCCTCACCTCCGGAGACCGTTTCGCCGCCGCCGAGGTGGAAGCCCGCTATGCCGACGACAAGGATCCCGAAGGCCGCCTGATGCTCTGCAAGGCCCGTCTGCGCCACGAACTGGATCGCAGCAAGGGCGAGGATGTCGTGGTCCCGCTGAGCCTGTATTTCGGCCCCGGCGACTATAACCTGTTGCGTTCCTACAATCTGAATTACGAGAAACTGGTTCCGGTCGGCGGATGGCTGGTGGGCTGGATCAACCGCTTTATCATCATTCCCTTCTTCCATTTCCTCCACGGTTTATCGCCAACTTCGGTATCATCATCCTGCTGATGACGATTCTGCTGAAGATCATTATCAGCCCGCTCACCATCAAGTCCTACACCTCCTCCGCGAAGATGGCCGCCATCAAGCCGGAGGTGGACAAACTCAATGAGAAGTATCCCAAGCAGGAGGATGCGATGAAAAAGCAGCAGGCCACGATGGACCTGTACAAACGGGCCGGTATCAATCCAATGGGTGGCTGCCTGCCGATGCTGCTGCAGTTCCCGATTCTCTGGGCCATGTTTCGCTTCTTCCCGGCCTCCATCGAGTTGCGTCAGCAACCGTTCCTCTGGGCCGACGATCTGAGCACCTACGATTCCATCCTCGATTTCGGCTTCAACATCCCGCTCTACGGCGACCACGTCTCGCTCTTTGCCCTGCTGATGGCCCTGACGATGTTCTTCTATTCGAAGATGACATCGAGCCAGATGTCCACGGATCCCAATATGAAAGGGATGCAGTTTATGACCGTGTGGATGATGCCGATCATGATGCTCTTCATCTGCAACAACCTTTCCGCCGGTTTGAGCTACTACTACTTCATCAGCAACCTGCTGACGATGCTCCAGACTTGGGTGATCAAGAAATGGGTCGTCAAACCCGAGGCGATCCGCAAGCAGATCGAGGAGTCCTACAAGCACCCGCCCGTTAAATCCAAGTGGGAAAAACGCCTCGAGGAGGCCCAGAAAATGCAGCGGGCCCAGGCCAAACGCCGCTAAACCCGGTGCGGGCGCCAGTGATATGATTGCCGATCAGCTCCATTCCATCCAGTCGCAGCTGCCAGAAGGGGTGACCCTGGTGGCCGTGTCTAAGTTCCATCCCGTATCCGCCATCCTCGAAGCCTATGCGGCCGGTCAGCGCATCTTTGCCGAGAGCCGTCCGCAGGAGTTGGCCGCCAAGGTCGAAGAAATCGGCTCTCTCGAAGGACTTCAGTGGCATTTTATCGGTCATCTGCAGACGAACAAACTCAAGCAGGTTCTGCCCTATGTGGACCTGGTGCAGTCGGTGGACAGCGTTCATCTGCTGGACGCCATCGAAAAGTGGGCGGCCGCCGCGGACCGCAAGATCCATGTGCTGCTGGAAATGCACATCGCGCTGGAAGAGAGCAAACAGGGATTCTACGAGGAAGAGATTCTGGAGATTCTCCTGCGCGCTACCGGTGACGGCGCCTGGCCGCATATCGTTTTCCGCGGCCTGATGGGGATGGCGACCAATACCGACGACGAGGAGCAGATTCGGGCCGATTTTACCCGTATCCGCAGTTTCATGGACTATCTCAAGGAAGACCTTTTCCCGGAGTGGGAGCAGTTTGACACGCTTTCCATCGGCATGTCGGGGGATTTTCCGCTGGCGGTCGAATGCGGTTCCACGATGGTCCGCGTCGGAAGTGCCATCTTCGGGGAGAGGGTTTACTAGGAAGTCATCTGCCTGCCTCGCCGACTGCCCTTCACCAGCGGTTAATAAAAAAAGACGTGGGAGTCTAACTGTCGCTCACCCTGCTATCTGGCCTTGGCTGCCATCGAAAAGGATGAACAACGTAGCAGCCCACGTCAGGATGATATTGAAACTCTACGCTTCCGCGTAGCAAAACAACACTCATCTACAGTGGACGCTCCGTTGCCGTATCTTCCTCTCGATTATATCAAATTGCCAAGTTTGATAGCAGAAGATAACGTCAAGTAACGTCTTCAATATGTCTTATTGTCCATCTGGTCCGGCAAACTCTCCTTGAACGACATACAAACAAGAAAATGAATGCCTGGCCAATTGACTGACGCAAATTTAAGCAAAAATTTTGAAAAGGTCAAAATACCCTCCCCCTCGCGACTGCGAGGACAATTCGTCCGGTCTGGAGCGCTTGAAAAGGCGATTGTTCTGATCTCAACCCGAGGGCACATTTTTCCGGCGAAAAGTAACAAATTCACAATTCCGGATAGCGCCAAACTGCAAAAAGGTAAAGAAAGTGATAAAGTGGTCAAGAAAAGGAAAATCTTTTTTTGACCTTCTGATCTATGTCATTTTTATGACTTACCTTGCCGCCGTAAATGTTTGTATAACCCTATAATCCTATTGAAAATGGAACAATCAGAATCGAAGCAAAAACGAGGACCGTTAGGGGAGCAAGTCAGCCTAAAACGATAGAAAAAATTCAATAAATATTGCCAATTAATAGAAAATTATCTATTTTTGTAGTGGTTTATGAAAATATCTGAATTGCATAAACTGATAGCGGGTGCAGGATGGGTACTGATTCCCAAAAGAGGAAAGGGAAGCCATAGAAGGTACCAGAAGAACGGAAAAATATACACGGTCCCCTTCCACAAAGGGAAA
The DNA here is from genome assembly GCA_017961345.1 of Bacteroidales bacterium. Taxonomy (GTDB): domain Bacteria; phylum Bacteroidota; class Bacteroidia; order Bacteroidales; family UBA932; genus Cryptobacteroides. The sequence goes on from JAGCXP010000007.1 coordinate 3,869, forward strand.
GAGATCGACAACAGATTTGCCAGGAAAATCTTGAAGGATTTAGGAATAGAGTAATCCCTGTTAACAAAGAAATGACAATGAAAAAAGTTGACATCACGATTTGTCGGGCTGGGGATGGATACTTCAGTGCCTATTGCAATGAGCATCCGGCCCTCTTTGGAAGTGGAGAAAGTCCTGAAGTAGCCAAAAAAGAATTGGAAGAAACGCTCCGGATCACGAAAGAGGATGGTCCGGATGCAGCCATGTTCTATCCGGATTGGTTGGATGATGAATACGAATTTGCGATTCATTGGGATATTCAAACGATGCTGACTTACTATTCCGGCATCATCACCCCGACCGCATTGGGTAAGTTATCGGGCATCCACCCTAAACAACTTTGGGCCTATATGCACGGCGCTTCCAGGCCCAGAAAAGCGCAGGTTCTTAAGATTGAGACGGCGGTACATCGCCTGGGACGCGAACTTCTTAATTCTTGCTTCTAATGCCGGGTGCAAGGGCTGCAAACCGGCGTGAGAAACCAATCTGGAGCGCCCCTGTTTCGATTATTGAAAAATTAGGCGTATCTTTGCAGCATAAAACAAAGCTGGGACGTCCTGTCGCTCCTTTGGAAACAAGGGGGAGGAAAGTCCGGACAGGATAGGACACCCCGCTGCGGAAAGCGCAGACAGGAGTAATCTTGTGGCGGCCGTAACAGAAAATAACCGCCAAAAGGTTATTTATGCGACCGAAAGGGAGCAGAATAATTTTTTGGTAAGGGTGAAAACGTGAGGCAAGAGCTCACGACCGGGCGCAGCGATGCGTTCGGGGTACGGCGCCGGGGCCTGCAAGACCAAATATACCGGTGATATGAGGGTGGTCCGCCCGATGCCGGGGGGTAGGTTGCGCCAGATAAATGACGGGATTAAAAACAGAAACCGGCTTACGGTCCCAACTTTGTTTTTTATTTTTGTAGAACGATGATGCAAAGCACTGACAACGATTTCTCCCGTCTGGAGCTGGACCGCGAGGCCCTTCTGAGCAACTATCACCATTTTCGCAGCAAACTGCATCCCGAGACCAAGCTGCTCGTGCTCGTCAAGGCCAACGCCTATGGACACGGTGCCGTCGAATTCGCTTCGATGGTGCGGGACGCTGGGGCCGATTATCTGGCCGTGGCCTATCCCGTAGAAGGGGTAGAACTGCGCAAGGGCGGCATCATGACGCCCACGATGGTCCTGACCACCGGAACGGACTTTTTCCAGGATATCGTCGATTACCAGCTCGAACCGGGTATTCCCAACCTCCAGACGCTGATGGCTCTCTGTGAAGTGCTCAAAGCCAAACGCAAGAAACGCTATCCCATCCATATCAAACTGGATACGGGAATGCATCGTCTGGGCTTTGTGGAAGGGGAGTTGGATCAGCTGAAAGCCTTCCTCGACACTTGTCCGCTCGTTCAGGTAAAGAGCATCTATTCGCATCTTGCGGCCGCGGACGAGCCTGCGGAGGACGCGTTCACCCTGGGGCAGATTCGGGCGTTCCAGCAGATGGCCGACGGACTTTCCGAGAGCCTGGGCTATCGTCCGATGTACCACATTCTCAATTCGGCCGGCATCGAACGTTTCAGCGAGTACCAGTTCGATATGGTCCGGCTGGGCATCGGGATCTACGGCGTAAGTCCGGTTGCGGGCGTATCCCTCTCGCCGGTCGCGTCCTTTAAGTGTAAGGTACTCCAGATCAAAACCCTCTCTGCCGAGGATGGCACCATCGGCTACGGTCGACACGGGGTCATCGCTCCGGAAGGCACGGTCATCGCCACGATTCCCGTGGGCTATGCCGACGGTCTGGACAGGCACCTTAGTTGCGGGAAGGCCCGTTTTCTGTTGAACGGCCATCTGGTCCCTACCATCGGCAACATCTGTATGGATATGTGCATGCTGGATATTACTGGAGTCGAGGCAAAAGTGGGGGATACGGTCACCATTTTCGGGGAAAATCCTTCTGTTTGCGAACTTGCTGACATCCTGGGCACGATTCCCTATGAAATCCTGACCTCCGTTCCTCGCCGCATCCGCCGTATGGTAAAATAGTACTAATAATCAATAAATAAAACAAAATAGTTTCGGATTATGCTCCTGCAATTATGCTCTTTTAAAGGTCGTGCCCGCCGCAAGGAATACTGGCTGGTGGCCCTTTGCGTAGGTGTTTTCGGCGAAATTCTCAACCGTGCCTGCGGTCTGGAAAACGGACTGTTGGACAATACCGATTATTCGGCCTTTTTGGAGATGAACACCACCAGTCAGGTGCTCTTCTGCGTCATCTATCTCATTCTTATCCTGATCACCATCGCCACGTCCGCCCGTCGTTGCCACGATCTCGGTCACAACGGCTGGTGGCAACTCATTCCTTTCTATGGAATCTGGATGGCTTTCGTCCCGGGAGAGAGCGGAACAAACAAATACGGACCCGATCCCAAAGAGATGGAGTCCGTCGATGAGCAGTAGTTTCCGAATCTCCTGACTTACTTGTCTTCTTCTATGAGTTGCAGCAGCAGGTCGATGGCCTCTCCTTCGGGGACGTGCCGGCGCAGCGCCTCCTTCCCTTTGTAGATGGAGACTTTGCCGTTGCCTTCTCCGACATAGCCCCAGTCCGCATCGGCCATTTCGCCGGGACCGTTGACAATGCAACCCATCACGGCGATGACCATTCCCTTGAGATGGGCGGTGCGCTTCTGTACTTCGTTGAAGGTGGCTTCGAGGTTGTACATCGTGCGTCCGCAACCCGGGCAGGCCACGTATTCCGGTTTGTAAAAACGGCGCCGGCAGGCCTGCATGATTTCATCTTCCACAAGGCGGCACAGCGCAGCAGGGATGCCGGGGCGGGAGAGTTCCAGCGTGTCGATCTCGCGGTCGAAAAGGGCTTTGCCATAGGTGCAGGCCGCTTCCATCATAAAGCGGGCCTCTGCTTCGTTGTACGAGCCGAAAGCCAGCGAGGCCGTCGGTTTCTCTCCGGCATAGCGGTCCGCCAGAAAGCGGGCGACGGACAATTCCGCCACAGGGTTTTCCGTCAAGGAAACGCGTATCGTATCGCCTATGCCTTCGCTCAGAAGGGTAGAGATAGCCACGCAGGATTTGATGCGGCCGGAGATGCCATTTCCCGCCTCCGTTACTCCCAGGTGGATCGGATAGCTCATCCCTTCCTCGTCCATCGCTTTCACCAGCAGGCGGTAGGCATCGGTCATTACGCGCGTATTGCTGGCTTTCAGGGATACCGCCAGATTGTCGAATTCCAGTTCCCGGCACATCCGCAGCCATTCCATCGCGGCTTCTTTCATCCCCAGCGGGGTGTTGCCGTAGCGCTCGGTAATGCGTTTGCCGAGCGAGCCGTGGTTGAGCCCGATGCGAAGGACGGTGCCGTGTTCCCGGCAGACATCGATCAGCGTGGCCAACTGAGCGCGTGCCTGGTCGAAATCGGGATGGAAATTGCCGGGATTGATGCGCACCTTTTCAACCACCTTCGCGGCCTCGATGGCAATGTCGGAAGAAAAATGGACGTCGGCTACCAAAGGGACGTTGCAGCCCGCTTCGCAAAGACGCCGGCGAATGGTGGAGAGAGCCTGCAGGTCGTTGCGCGAGGGAACGGTCAGGCGGATGAGCTCCGCCCCGGCGGCGGCAAGGTCAAGACACTGGGCCACGGAGGCGTCCACATCCGCGGTGTGGGTGTTGCACATGGTCTGCACGACGGCTTTGCGGCCGCCGCCCATCGGGAGCACGCCCCCCAGAGGCTTACGAATCAATATCTCGTGGCTTTTCATTCCATTTCAGCAATTCTGCGCAGCGCCTCTTCCCGCAGTTCCTTTTCCGTACGTCCGATCCGATGGGAGAGTTGGTAATGGACACCGATGGAAAAGATAAAGTTGAAGGGACTGGCAAAGCGATAGTAATAAGGACTGTAATAATTCGGGTCGTAAATGGAGCCCAGTCCCACCTTGACGCCGGCGGTCAGGTGGATTTCAATCGGGTCGAAGATGAAACCGACGCCGAGACCGCCCTTGATACCATAGTCAAAGCGACGGTTGTAGGTCATGAAACTGTTCTGGTACTCCGGAACGGCGTAGGGGCCGCCGCGGTGGATGGTCAGGCGGTAACCGCCGTAAAAGCCCAGGTTCGCCATGAGTTTCATCTTCCAGAAATCGACGTGGAAATGGGCCATAAAGGGCACTTCCACCGTGGTGAACGTCGCTTCGCTTTCCTTGGTGTTCTGGTCTACGACACGGGTGCGTCCCGAGATGTTCTGCTGCAGACGGAAGCCCTCCTGCGTGTAGAAAACGCCCAATTGCCAGCCGAAATAGGGCAGATAATTGAACATCTTGTTGTAGCCCGTGAACAGAATCCCCACGTTGACCGGCGTGAAAATCCGCTCCTGGGGCCACTCCGGGTTCCAAAGCATGCCGCAGAGGGACGCGCCGTACTGCACGCCGATCATAAAATAGTCGTTGATGGGGCGTTCGACCTTGACCTTGACGGTATCCAGTTCCAGGCCGCGGGGAAGGCTTTGTGACTGCACCGGGGCGCTCCCTTGGGCTTCGAACGTGCCGTCGGAAGCTGCCAGGGGCAGACTAAGGGCGGACAGCAAGACTGTCAGGCACAGGCACGTTTTCAGCGTCGTTTTCATGTTTGAGCGGTTTGTCAAGGAACAGTTCGATCAAGTCGATGTCCTGTTCGATATCCGTTTTTTCTTCAATTTTCAAAAGCGTTTCCCCGTCGCGCAGTTGGAACATCCGGATTTTTTCCGGCATGCGGTGCTCCAGCAGGTTTCCCGTGTCGAACAGGCCGTTGCGGTTCGCGTCTTCGGTGATGCGGATGCAGTATTTTCCGGCGCTGAGGTAGGGGAAGGGGAGATTCTCATCCGTATGAATGGTATAACTGCGGATGATTTTGTCGAGTTTTTCGCTCATCAAGTCCACGATGTAGGTCTTTCCGGAAGTGCCGTGCACCTTCAGCAGCAGGCTGCTGGCCTTGTCGTCCTTCGGCAGCGTGACTTTCACATCCAGGCTGTCGTTGTAGAAGCCGTTGATGTCCATGAATTTCCGATGCGGGATCTTCAGGATATATTCATATCCTTCCTGGAATTTTGCCGTCGGACGGACCACGAATTTCCGCAGGTTCTGCGGATCTTTTTCCACGGTGAATTTCGCCTTGCTTTCCTGCTGTTTGGGGTTGATGGCCTTGAGTTTCAACGAATCCCAGCCATCCTTGACAATCGGGTACTTGAATTCGAGGACAAATCCGTTTTGTTCGACGAATTCCGGTTTGGCGTCTACGGTGAAGACGCAGGTCGTGTCCTCTTTCTTGATGTCTTTCTTCGATTTCTTGACCAGGGACTTGCGCGGTTTGGCCAGTTTGATGGTCTCCAGCGTCTTAACCAGCCGTCCCGTCGAGTCCGTCTTCATATAGGAGACATTGAGATGGAGGGTGTCGGGCTGGGGCTTGGGGTCGTTGATCCAGAGTTCCAGACTGTCTTTCTGGAGGTTGAACTGACGGATGACTTTCTTCGGGGATATGCCGCGGAACCAGATGGAATCCACCTGGGCGTCGGGGGCCATGAAGGTAATGTAGGCCGTGCGTTCGCCGACCCGCTCGCGGTTCTTGATCATCTGTTTGGACGAGACTTCCTTGAAGAGAAGGAGTTCGTATTCGGAGGGGCGGGAGAGGCAGGCGGCGGTGTCTTTCTTGTCGTATTTCTGCAACTGGGGCAGGGAATCCACCACGCGCAAGGCGGGCCGGACCGTGCCGTCGATGAACGCGACCTCGTCGTTGTCCGGGTCATAGATGTTGTTGCCTCCGTTGTCCTTGATGGCGTAAAGGCGGTACACCGTATCCTGAATGTTGCGCAGGCAGAAATAGCCCCAGGCATCGGTCTTGCCGGCCGCGTCGGGACGGTGCTTGAAGAGCGCGGAATCGGATGCGTCCTTGTAGAGCATCACGGTCGCGTTCTCGACCGGCTTGAGCGTCTTGCTGTCACGGACCGTACCGCTGATGAGCATCGAGTCGATACGGTCGCCGGTGGAAAAGACCAGGGTGTAGCCCGGGAAGGGATTGCCCTCGTTGTTGTCCACGATGGCGCCGGTCAGATCGAGCGCATACGTCCGTGCGGAGTCCAGCGGCTCTTCAAAGGTAATGTACAGGCTCTTCTCGTAGATATGGTGCTTGGGCTTTTTCTCCATCGGGGGAGAAAGGTAGAGGTTGCCCGCTTCCTTGACGACGACATACTCGTTGAAGGTCAGTTTGATCCGCGCCTTTTTGCGGGAAACGTTCGTCGTGCCCGAGACCGGGTCTGCTTTGACCAGAATAGGGGGAATCGTATCCTTGGGGCCGCCGGAAGGGGGTGTCGTCGTATTGGCGCAGGAGTGGGAAATCATCATTCCACCGAGCGCCAGGCTGATCGGCAAGGCCAGCAGGAGCTGTTCAGCTATCTTGTTCATACGTTTTCGCTGCGTTTCATTTTGTTCATGCCGGGAATGCGTCCGAGGGCCGCCATCAGTTGCTCGATGTCCGCTTCGTCCTTGGCGCGGACGTCCACGCTACCCTCGAAGAGGCTCTCTCCGCTGATGCCTGAGAAAGAAATGGAGACAGACCGTCCCTGTGCGGGGTCGTCGCCGAGCCCGTCCTTGGAACGGAAATAGTCCTGGAGGTATTCCCTGGCGCGGCGGGTGCGCACGAAGCTCAGCCATTCCCGCTGGGGTTCGCCCGTTTCCGTGGTCAGGATTTCCACCTGGTCTCCCGAGTGCAGGACCTGGCTCAGCGGCACCAGCCGCATGTTGACCTTGGCGGCAATGGCCTTCCGGCCGATTTCGGAATGGATGGCGAAGGCGAAATCAAGGGCTGTGGCGTCCTTGCGGATGCGTTTCTGGTCGCCGTTCGGCGTGAAGACGTAGATATCCGTGGTGGAGAGGTCCTCGTGGACCAGGTCGAGCAGTTCGAGAGAGGAGACGTCCGGATCCGTCAGGATGCCCTGGATTTTCCGCAGCCAGCGGTCCATCTCGTTGTCTTCATTGGAGATGAAACCCTCCTTCTTGTAGGCCCAGTGGGCGGCGATACCTTTCTCGGCGATGTCGTCCATCCTGCGGGAACGGATCTGTACTTCCACCCAGGCGCCGCTGTCGCTGATGACCGTGCAGTGCAAGGCCTCGTAGCCGTTGCTTTTTGGACTGTTGATCCAGTCCCGCGTGCGCTCCGGATTGTATTTGTACATGCCGGTGACCGTCGAGAAGATCTGGTAGCAGATCTGGCGTTCTTCCTGAATCGACTGGCAGGGGTCGTCGAAGATGATGCGGATGGCGTAGAGGTCGTATACCTGGTCGAAGGGCACGCCTTTGGTGGTCATCTTGTGCC
>JAGCXP010000067.1 GCA_017961345.1 Bacteroidales bacterium
GAGTGATGAAGAGAAGTTTATGGACATTAAACAGTCCAGGACAAGAACCATCAACCAATCCCTTGCTGTAATGGGAGAGAAGATTAAACTCCCCTTCAAACTCCACATCCACTGTGCAAGACACTCTTTTGGGACCAATGGGTTGAACAATGGGGGTGATATCAAGTCCATCTCTGCACTGATGGGTCATTCCTCTGTTCTGACCACAGAAAAAGTATATGCAGCTGTCCTCCCTGAAACCCTTCAAAAGACAGTTGATAAGAGTCTGAACTTCCAGATTTAGGAGGGTCAGATGTGACCTTCAGGGATTTGGGATAGTAAGATGGTCTTTTCTTGGGATAGTGCATCATTTCCCCAGTCTCTTGGGCATCAGGAGCTCAGCAAATAAATGGATGAGCAACTGAAATAATAAATTACTGAATATCAGTATTTTGAAAGGCATTGACCAGATTTGGTTGATGCCTTTTGTTGTATCCTCCAACTATTACCTTTTTAGGAGGATTTTGAAAAATCTGGGATAGTCAGTGGGGTAGTTAGAGCCCCAAAAGGGCCTGTTTTCACCCAGATTTGGGTATGAAAAAAGCCAGGGTACTATCCCTGGCTTATACCCAACTGCTTGATTTTCAATACATTTTATCTGAAAACCAGTCTAATACTCCTCTTCGTTAAAGAAGAAATCGTCCTTCGTGGGATAATCGGGCCAGATGTCTTCGATGGATTCGTAGATCTCGCCGTCGTCTTCCAGTTCCTCGAGGTTCTCGACCACCTCGTCGGGGGCGCAGGTGCGGGTGGCGTAATCGATCAGTTCTTCTTTGGTGGCCGGCCACGGAGCGTCGTCCAGGCTGCTGGCAAGTTCAAGGGTCCAATACATATCGTTGTCCTTTTAATTGGTTATTTATCAATCTTTTCGGATACCCGGTCAGGGCCTTCCGCGCAATTGGGGCTGCAAAGATAGATAAAAAAACGATAGAATGAATTTTTTTCGCTAATTTTGCAGTCCAAATTGACCGTCGCAGGGCGCAACAAATACAATACCATGGCATATCGGAAAATCGAAGAATACGACGAAAAGACCACGAAGGAGCTGGCGGGGCATGTGAAGGCCATTCTCAAGCTGCTGGGCGAGGACCCGGAGCGCGAAGGACTCACCAAGACACCCGAACGTGTGGCGAAGGCCTGGCAGTTCCTGACCCAGGGCTATGAGCAGAACGGTGAGACCATCGTCCGTTCCGCCGTATTCACGGAGCCCTACAGCCAGATGGTCCTCGTCAAGGATATTGAACTGTTCTCCCTGTGCGAGCACCACATGCTTCCGTTCATCGGTAAGGCCCATGTCGCCTACATCCCGAACGGCCGCATCACCGGACTCTCCAAGATTGCGCGTGTGGTGGAGACTTACGCCCGACGCCTGCAGGTCCAGGAGCGCCTGACCGAGCAGATCCGCGACTGCATCCAGGAATCCCTCCATCCGCTGGGCGTCGCCGTCGTCATCGAGGCCATGCACACCTGCATGTCCATGCGTGGTGTGGAGAAGTCCAACGCCATCACGACAACATCGGCTTTCTCCGGCATCTTCCTCAAATCGTTCAAGACCCGGAACGAATTCCTCCAGCTGATCGGGAAATAATTATTTCCCGCCCGCCATCTTGATGAAATACCGGAACGGTGCCAACCAGGTGTCGTCCGTACGCGCCATGCCTTCCGGGTGGAACTGGAAAGCGATGAGGCGGTCACCGTACTCATAGGCTTCTACGATACCGTTGGGAGCATGGGCCGTAACCCGGACGCCGGGCGCGACCTTCTTCACGGCCTGATGGTGGAAGGAATTGACCGTCAGCGAATCCTCCCCGAACAGTTCGTACAGCACACTCCCCTTCTCCACGCCGATCTTGTGCCAGGCACCACCGCCGTGCTTCACCAACGTGTCCACCTGCGTAGGTATGTCCTGGTACAGCGAACCGCCCAGGACGACATTCATCAGCTGCTCGCCGCGGCAGATGGCCATGATGGGCTTCTTTGCCGCGAGGGCCGCCTTCATCAGCGTCATGTCGCTGAAATCCCGCAGCGTATCCACCTGCACCGTTTCGTTCCAGATGGTTTCCCCGTACCAGGACGGATCCAGGTCGGGACCGCCGGAAAAGATGACGCCGTCCACTTTCTTGATCAGCGACGCCGCCAGGGCGGGATCCGATACCGTCGGGAAGATGACCGGGATTCCTCCGGCCCTGGCGACTGCTTCGGTGTAGTTCGCGGACAAAGAGGCCGCGCCGGCAGAGGTACGGCCGCAGGAAATGCCGATGAGGGGCGCCGACGGCCGGCAGGCCCACAAGGAGGCGACGGCCAGGAGGAGGAGAATGATTCGCTTCATAATTACAAAAATAAGAAAAAAACTCGGAATGGCACTGCTGTCATTCCGAGCTCTGTGAAGGAATCGAATCCGTCCTTCCTATTTACAGGTAGGCGTCCGTGACGACTTTCTGGCTGCGGGCGATGAAGTCGCTGAGGGCCTTGCCCTTGAGCATGCCGTTCGCCAAGAGGGCCAGGTCGGTAATCTGGTGCAGGATCTCGTTCCCGGCCGCAAAGGCCTCCACATCGGCCCGGTGGGCCTTGCGGACCTCCTCGCGCGCCTTCCGGGCGGCATCCTTCTCCGCATCGGAAGCATCGGACGGAGCCTCGGCCGGCAGTTCACCCTGCGGGGCGACCTCGGCCTGCTTCGCGGCCCAGATCTTCGCCACCAGCGGGTTCTCCATATTGACTGTAAGGTTGTAGCTCTCGGGCATTTCGCCGTAGAAGTTGATCCCGCCGCCTA
>JAGCXP010000068.1 GCA_017961345.1 Bacteroidales bacterium
CCCCGTTTTCCCCACTACGCTCGGAGCATCCAGCACGCCACCGCTGATGCACACTTCATTCGGCTATTGTAGAGTGATTCGGTTGTGTTCTCAATTTACAATAAATGTATAACAACTATTTGAAATGTTATACAAAATGGTTATCTTTGTTGCAAAGAACCTTAGAAGATGAGTACAACGACAAGCATATCAAGGCGCCAGACGGCGTTTCGTTTGGATAAGGAATTGCTTTTTTATTTGCGCCGGCGGGCTTCCCTGCAGAATAAAAGTCTGAATGCCTTTGTGGAAGATGTGTTATACAGGGAGGTGCAGACGGATATGGAAGGGTGGCCTGTCCTCAAGAATCGGATTGAGCCTTCGGAAGAATTGCGTGCGATGCAGGTTTCTCGCCCGTTTACTGCGGAGGAAATGGCTGCAGACGACCGTCTGGCTTATATTTTGAGCAAATGAGCCCGTCGGTTATTCCCCACAGTATCTTTCTGGATACGAACGTGTTCCTTGATTTTTTGCTCAGGCGTGAAGGCGAGCTGGCTGCCGGTATCTTGTTGCGTCTGGGGCAGGACGGTCTGTTGAGAATTTGTCTGTCTTCGTTGACGGTAGCCAATTTATCCTATGTTCTCAGAAAGGTGAAGACGCCCGCTCAGTTGAATGAGTTGTTCCGTTTGTTTCTCCGTCATTACGTAATTGTACCCGTTGGCTCGATGGATGTTTATCATACGGTCAAGGGGGGATATCCCGATTTCGAGGATGCGTTGCAGCTCTCGTGTTCGCGAGGGGAGAATTGTGAAGCGCTCATTACGCGCAACAAAGTTCACTTTGAACCCTATTCTGACATCCCTGTCTATACTGCCGAAGAGTTTTTGCGTAAACTCGGCTATGAGCATTTGACTCATTTTTAGCGCGCGTATGCTTCGCGGCAGCATGCTGGCGCTCACTCGCTCGAAGGGAAAAACGGGGCCGACTCGTTCGCTTGCCGCTTTCGCGGCCGGCAGGGGGCATTTGTCCTCCAGACGCTTCGCGGTCCCTTCGGACAAATGATCGGCCAAACGCCTCCCAGCCGCTCCGCTTTCAATGCGGCCCGCTCACTGCGAGAGGCCAAAAAATTTACAATTTCACAAAACTTTCACGAAAAGGTTCAAAAACGGAAAATCTTTTTTTGACTTTTTGATTTTTCCGAGGATTTTATCATAGTATTGCAGTCCAAGTTTAATTTTTAAAACGAACTGCAAATGACAAAAACATTGGACAACGGCATGCAGGGGCCTTACGCCTGCATCTTGTTTGACACGACCTTTAAGGTGGTGTTGTGCAATCCCCGGAACGAAAAACTGATGATTCAGATTCTGGAACTGCTGATTCCCGGGAAGCGGATTCAATCCATTGAATTCCTCGACAAGGAAAAGCATGGTTTGGAGATTAATGAAAAAAGCGTTACTTTTGACATGCTTTGCCGGGAAAGGAATACCGGGGAGGAGTTTTTGGTGGAAGTGCAGAACGAGAAGCAGGACGGTTACACGGACCGTATGCTTTCTTATTCCACCTATCCGATCCGGGAGCAGATGGAAAAGCGCATCGCGAGGCTGAAGGACGAGGAACCGATAGACCGGATGGATTACAAGCTCAAGCCGGTGTATGTGCTGAGTTTTCTCAACTTCACGCTGGACCATGAGAGCGATGCCGGCCTGGACGAGAGTGGTCTTATCAGCCGCTATTCCCTTCGGAACGACCGGAATGCGGAACTGATGACGGATGCGTTACATTTCATCTACGTGGAGATGGGAAGGCTTCGGTATCGGAGCGGCGAGGAGGCGAAGTGCAAGACGCTGCTGGAAAAGTTCATCTTTTCGATGAAGTATATCCATCGGATGACCGCCCGTCCGGAGAGTTTTCGGGAAGATATGCTCTCCCGGCTTTACGAAGCGACTTTGAAGGCCAATTTGACCATAGACGAATTACAAAAATACGATAAGACTATGTATACCGAACTGGATCGTGTTGCGCAAATGAATTATGCCAGAAAGGAGGGGATGGAGGAAGGCATAGCAAAAGGTGAGGCGAAAGGTCGTGCGGAAGTCGCTAAGGAGATGCTCAAACATGGTATTTCCCTTGAAACCGTAATTTCCTGTACCGGTCTCTCCCAAGAGGCTGTCGAGTCGCTGCGCTAGACTCCCTTTTTGAAAGGCGTTCAAATCCCCATCGCAGAAGTGCGGTTGGGGATTTTTTTGTAGTTATGCGTACAGACTTGAGAAAGAGAGTTGTATTTCTCGAAGAAAGTTCCTAACTTTGATTGTCATCTTTAGATGGCAGACATATTGCGAAAGTGTTTTTCGCCAACCTCGATGAAAATCTGGACAATTTTCTAACTATAATGGGTTTGGTCGTAAACACTCCGCCTGCTTTATCGTATATGTTGTGAGATGGACTTCTCTCCGTCTCTACTCCATATCAAGCGGGTGTGGAGTACGATTGTTTCTTCATTATAGCGTCCGTCCAGAACGTTCATCGGAAGTTACGAAAACGGCTCCACACTTTTTGTGTATACACCATTCGGGGAGCGGAATGGAAAATCGTTTCGAGACCATGAAAGTCCGTAACCTTCTGTTAATATTTCTGCTCGTGGGATTTCTGACCTCCTGCCAGGAAGAGTTCAACAAACTTCAGGACAAGATTGATGAGGTGAAAACCAGCGAAATCGCCCCCATCAAAAGTCAGATTGACTCCATCAAAGTCTCCATCGGAGAACTTGAAGAGATGGATGTGGCACTGAAATCCTACATCGACACACTGGAGACGACCGCCGCCAATCTTCGTACAGCCATCAATGCGAACGATGCCAAGATTGATCAGATTGCTGCGGAGATTCGTTCTGAGCTTTCCAACGCCCAGACGAATTTGACGGGACAAATTGCTCTCGCCAAGACGGAAGTGCTCAATCAGTTGACAGCACTTCGCGGCGAAATGCAGACCCAGATGGCGACCGTAGATTCCACTTTGGCCGTGCTGAAGGCGAAAGATACGGCTTTGGAGACACAAATCGCCAATCTGAGTACCTATGTCAACGACCAAATCAGTGACACGCGGGACTGGGCGAGCGTGACTTTTTCTACGCTGGAGCAGTACAATGCGACGGTGACGGAGATTGCCGCCATCAAGGCAAGCATCACCACGCTCAACACCTCTCTTACGCAGATGGAAACCCGTCTCAATACCAAGATTGCAACAGACATCGCCGCCGCTGTCAGCACACTGGAAGGAAAACTGCAGCAGTCCGTCACAGACGTGACGAGTGCTTACACGACGGCCATCGCAACGGCCAAAACTGAACTGACAACGGCCTATACATCTGCAATCCAATCCGCAATCACATCAAGCGAAGTCTCCACCCGTTCTTGGGTGAATGAACAGCTTACGGGTTATTACACGATTGCAGAGACAGATGCCAAAATCGCATCGTTGAAGACAAACCTGGAAGGACAGTTGAATAGTCAAAGAACCTATTTAGAAGGGGTTATCTCCAGCCTAGAGGCCAGTCTTACGACGAAAATCAATGGGAACAAGTCCCTCATTGACGGCTTGCAAACCCAACTTAACAGCGCATCAGGTGCACTTTCTACACTTGCGACAACAGTAACTACGAACTCGAATAATATCTCGGCGAATGCAACTGCCATTGCGGCGAATGCACAAAGCATATCGACAAATGCCGGAAATATTGAAGCGTGTAATACGGCGATAGCGGCCAATCGACAACTGATTAATGCGAATGATGCTGCCATAAAAGCCAATGCCACGGCCATTACGGCACTGCAAAACCGGGCAACCAGTGATGAGGCGAATATCGTAGCGAATGCGACGGCCATCGCCAAGAATGCGAGCGACATTGCCACCAATGCATCCTTGATTTCTTCCAATGCCACCGCCATCTCCAACAATGCTCAGGCAATCAGTAATAATGCCGCGGATATTGTTCAACTTCGTTCAGACCTTGCTACTGCTCGTACGGAGATTACCACAGCATACACATCGGCCATCGCGACAGCCATCAACACTCTCCACGGAACGATTTCCGGAGAAATAGCGACACAGATTGCGACGGTCAACACGCGTATCAATAATGAGGTAGCTGCCATCGAAGCAGCCATCGCAACTCTGTCCGGTCGCGTCACAGCTTGTGAAACGGCGATTACGGAGATTAGAAGCGATATTCAGACGCTTCAGGGCGGCCTTGCGAATTTGCAATCACAGGTAGAGGCCGTTTTGGCCCGTATTCAGTCCATTGTAGTCATTCCCTCCTACTCTGATGGCTCAGTTGCGTGCACAATGGGTGACAATGAATTCTACTTTGAGGTTCTCCCTTCTGGCGCGGCGTCCCGGCTAGCAGCCGTTGGAAAAGATATCTTCAAGCTGAAAGCGGTTTATACTCAAACCAAAGCCGCACCTTCGTTCGTGAATCTTCCCATATCCTCAGTGCATGCAGAAGGCGATATCCTTGTGGTGACAGCTTCGGCATCGGGACTCACTATTACTGCCGAGCAGTCGGCAAATGCCGTCTTGACAGTAGCCTCTGGTGTTAGCTCGATTTCTACTGAGTATTTCCCGCTATATTTTGCGGCAAGCAGTCTTGTGGTTAATGCCACATTGTCTGCCTCAACTCCCTTTTCAGCCTCTTTTGCCTGCAATGTTTCCAAGACGGAAGGAATAACGGAATATGGAATTTGCTATAGTGAAGGGAACTCATTGTGCAATAATACTACTACAAGTCACAATATGGATGAGACAGGTGTTTTTACCGTGGACTTAACGTCTTTAACTCCCAAAACCTCCTATTACTACAGAGCGTATGCAATAATTGGCGGAGTAGCTATGTATTCTGGGCTTAAAACCTTTGCTACAGAAGAAATTAGTACGGAGATGATTCATACAACTGAAATAAATGACGTGACAGCTTTTTCGGCTCATTGCTCGGGGAGCATTGATTCTAGGCTTCTTGATTACCCGTCAATAATCATCGGTATCTGCTATAGTAATATCACTAACACCCCTACTCTTTCAGACTATTATTATACTGTTTCTTTGATTTCTCAGACGGGTGTATTTTCATCAACTCTAACGGGGCTTATGCCTAATAGCCCTTATCATTGTAGAGTATATGCAAAGTTAGGGGAGGAGACAATATATGGGAATGTATTAAGTTTTAATACGAACACATCCGAAGATGTCGTTTTTTCTCTGTCCTGTGATAGCATCTCGTATTCGACCATTACCCTTAAAGGGAAAGTAAATGTTCCCAACGATTCGTATGAAAGTATCGCAATGGGGTTCTACTACAATACGACAAATTCGTTCGACCAATATACAAATCATGTATTTGTATCATCGCTCGGCTCTGATGACACTTTTATTGCCGACATCTCTGTTTTTGAAAACACACAGTATTATTATAAGGCATTTGCTGTTATTGACGGCACAACATTCTATGGTAATGTGCTCTCTGTTACTTCATCGGAAATCCAAGTGTCGACAAACGCCATATTAGATCTGGGGCTCAGCGTCAAATGGGCAGGTTCTAACGTTGGAGCAGCGTCTCCAGAATTAATGGGTAATACCTATGCGTGGGGAGAACTGACTGCAAATAAGACCGTTAATTATTTAGGATGGGATAACTATAAGTACTGCATGGGTACACCTTCATCAATCACCAAGTATAATACAGATGCATCTTGTGGCGTTGTTGACAACAAAACAAGATTAGAGTTTTCTGATGACGCAGCTTATCAGTCATCAGGAGGGACAATGAGAATCCCAACAAAAACAGAAATGGAGGAACTTATTAATAATTGCACTTGGATTTGGGGTACATATAAAGGTGTGAAAGGCTTTAAAATATGGAACAAAGCTGACCCCAACCATAACGCAGTTATGTTTTTACCAACAAAAACAGAATCATCGCCGGATGAAGAAGAAAATCACGAAGAAGCAACCTCTGATGCCGCATACTGGACTAGCGATTTGAGATACAGTTCAGACGCTTATCGCCTATATATTTCAAATACGATATGGTCGAGAGAATTTGGCTCATACTCAAGAGCATATCCGGCAAATATTCGCGCCGTAGTTAATATCGAATAACTAACTTTCATTTTAGCCCCCTTCAGCCGCCGCGTTGAGGGGGTCATTTTCATTCTGTGAAACCCTTCACCTTACCATCATTGACATCTCCTTTCCATTCATCAGGACGAGCTGGAAGATTGCTGAGAGATTTCCTTTAGCGTACACCGATATTGTGTTGTCTATATCTATCTGTAATTGCCAAAGATTTAATACGCCGCCGTTCACGTAGTCATCGAGACGGTATTTCCACAGGATGTGTATGGTCTTCGTTTTTATTCCGACAAGAACGGTATCCCTACACTGCCGGTTCGCCGCGTACTTGCCGATATAGCTTACGCTGATATTGGCGTGTGAGGTGTTCGGCTGGAAAGGATAGTCCCAGCCTTTATAAATGAACCCGATTAGGTCTGCGCCGGCATTGGGGAGTCTTATCTTACTGAACTGCTTCCCAGAGCAAAGGATACCTGATTTGTTGAGGAGTCTGCCTTCCTATATGTAAACAACGGTTCTTTGTGTTATTTATTGCAGAGAAATGGGAGGAGATTTCATTTGCTTTCCGTAGAGAAGAAAGGGGACATTTTCTTCAAGATGTATAATATAGCTATACAGCTACTACATATTACACTTTAAGAAAATTTTGTCCCCTTTGCAGATGTAACCTCAACGGGATGGAAGAGCTGAAGTATTGATTACATGTGGAGGAGAATTCCAAAAGGGGCTTTATTATAATAACTCCTTATCGGTGATTTCAAGGAGCCTCAACAGTCCTTCGATGAGGTTAGAAATGTCAACCTGTAGTCTCAGGTTGAAGTGTTGTCTGAGAGGATTTGGAGTTGACGTAAACAACGAGTATAAAATTTTCCTTTTAGTCCGTGCAGACAGAGGAGTTTTGAGCCTGTTTGTCCGAAGGGACCGCGAAGCGTTCTGGCTCAAAACTCCTCTGTCTGCCGGACTCGCTATTTCAGCGCAGAAGTGTAGGCCTTGAGGTCGTAGTCGGCTTTGATCTTGTCGATGATGGCGCAGACGAGTGCGAAGGTGCGGCCGTCGGGGCGATAGTCGGCCGGGGTCATGAAATTGACGCGCTGCTCTTTGAGAAGCTTGCGGGCGTCGGCTTTCTTCTTTTCGCTCTGGGGATCATACACCGCGATGGAGTGGCCGCCCCACATCATCACGATTTTCATACAGGGAACGTCTGTATCCCCGTCGCCGAAATAAATCATGTGCGGGAAGGGAATGCGTTTCTTGTCTTCCGCCTGGCTCTCGTTGACGAGCTTGTTGTCGCGCATGGAGAAAATCCCCTTGTTGATTTTGAAGAGGTACTGCGTCTTGGCCGTGTAGTCCACCGCCACGCCCGGCCAGATGGCCTCGCCGTTCTTGTCATAGATGAACGAGCAGGCATAGATTTTCTTGAACTCGTCGGCGATCGGAGTGCCCTCGATGAGCTCCGCCAGGCCGGAGGAGTTGATGTAGTGTTCCACGATCACGCCCTTGCGACGGCCGTATTCCCGCACGATGCGGAACCAGTCCAGCACGCCCGGGAAGAGTTCCACCTTGCTGCCGAATTCGTTGAAGTCCTTTTTCATCAGCCGGATGCCCTTGCGGTGCGCTTCGTCGAACATCAGTTTCATATAGCTGAGGATGTTGGACGCGTCCTGGCCCGTGGCCAGTTCGTCCGACATCGTCCAGAAACGCTCCGGCGTGATGCCGATGGCCTGGATGAAACCGAATTCCTGCATGTTTCCCGGCGAGAGCGTGCCGTCGAAATCGTAGATGAGGGCGACGATGGGCTTTTTCATATCCGTACTCTTTTATTCTGCAAAAATAGGAAAAGAATGCCGTATCCGGAAAAATTTGTACCTTTGCAGACCCCTTTTGGGGCGAAAGTACTAAACCAAACTTAAGTAAGACATTATGCAACACTATCTTTCGTTATTGCAGAATGCAGTTCAGGAGCACTGGGATGCCCACGCGCTCTGCAATTACAAGGGCGAGACTTTCACCTTCGGTGAGTTCGCCACCAAGATGGAGCGTTTCCACATCCTGTTTGAAAAATCCGGTATCGTCAAAGGCGACAAGGTGGCCCTCTGCGCCAAGAACTGCGCCCGCTGGGCCGTGGCTTTCTTTGCCTCCAACACCTATGAAACGGTGACCGTTCCCATCTTGGCCGATTTTACCCCCGACAGCATCGCTTCCCTCGTGGACCATTCGGACGCCAAGGTTCTCTTCGTCGATGACGAAAAATGGGCCAAACTCGACCAGAAGGCTATGCCTCAGCTGGTCATGGCGATTTCCGTGGACAGTTTCCAACTGCTGTACGCGGCCGATCAGAAGGTGCAGGAGGTCTATGACAACCTCGACAAACTCTTCGCCGAGAAATGGCCCTCCGGCTATGGCAAGGACGATGTCGCCTTTCCCGTGGACAACTGGGACGATCTCTCCATCATCAATTACACCTCCGGCACCACCAGCGCTCCCAAGGGCGTGATGCTCCGCTATTCCTCGACTTGCACCAACGTGATTTTCGGCCAGAGCCGTATCCCTACCACCTTTGGTTACAAGCTCGTTTCCATGCTCCCGCTGGCCCACGTGTACGGCCTGATGTTCGAGTTGATCTACCCGCTCTGCGGCGGTTGCTGCATCTATTTCCTGGGCAAGGCTCCCTCGCCGAAGATGCTTCTGGCCGCCATGGCCGAGGTGCAGCCCTACTCCGTGATGACCGTTCCCCTTGTGATGGAGAAGATTTTCAAGGCCTCCGTCCTGCCCACGCTTTCCAAGCCGGCGATGAAGGTGGCTGTCAAGGTTCCCATCCTCCGCAATGTCATCTTCAAGAAAGTGCATGACAAACTGATTGCGGCTTTCGGTGGCAAAATCGAGTGGATTATCATGGGCGGTGCTCCGCTCAACCCCACCGTCGAATACTGGTTCCGCAAGTTCAAGCTCCCTTATACGGTCGGTTACGGCATGACCGAGGCCGGCCCGCTGATGGCCTATGAAGACTGGCGCAAGTTCGTTCCCCAGTCCTGCGGAAAGGCCGTGGACCGCTGCGAAGTCCGTATCGACTCCGACGATCCTCAGCATGTGGTCGGCGAAATCGAGGCCAAGGGTATGAACCTGATGGTCGGTTATTATAAGAATGAGACCGCTACGAAGGCCGCTTTCACCGACGATGGCTGGATGAAGACCGGCGACCTCGGCCTGATTGATGCTGACGGCAACATTTTCATCAAGGGCCGCAGCAAGAACATGATCCTCTCCTCCAACGGACAGAATATCTATCCCGAGGAAATCGAGGCCGTGGTCAACAACCAGCCCTACGTTGTCGAGAGCGTCGTCGTGGACCGTGCGTCCAAACTCGTCGCCCTCGTGTACCTGGATGCTGACAAGCTCAAAGCGGACGGGGTGGACGAGGAAGCCCTCTCCATCAAACTGGAGGAAATGATGGCCCTGATCAACAAGGAAATGCCTTCCTACAGCAAACTGACCAAGATCGAAGTGGTGGACGCTCCCTTTGAGAAGGCGCCGAAGATGAGCATCAAACGCTTCCTGTATAAATAATTTTCAAGGGAATGCAACGAAGCGCGCTTTTTCAGCATCTTAAAGATGTAAAAGTTAAAAAAATGAAAAAGCTCGCCCTCATTATTTCCGCGCTGAAGGTTTTCATGATCTTCTAAATCGGACAAACTGACAAACTGTCAGTCCTCCCAACGCTTGGAATATTATTTGTTCTATAGCCTGTCGGACCATACGGGTTCCGGCAGGCTTTTTTTTGCTTGCCATGTGGTGAAAACAAAAACAATAATGATATGGAAAACAAAGGTAAAATTGGCGTAACGACCGAGAATATTTTCCCGGTCATCAAAAAATTCCTTTATTCGGACCACGAGATTTTCCTGCGGGAACTGGTGGCCAACGCGGTCGATGCCGACCAGAAGATGAAAGCGCTCGCCGAGGCGGGGGACTTTGCCCTTCCCTTGGACGGGCTGAACGTGCGCATTGAACTGGACGAAGCGGCCAAGATGCTGAAAATCACCGATAACGGTATCGGTATGACGGAAGAGGAGGTGGACAAATACATCAACCAGATTGCCTTCTCCAGCGCCGGCGAGTTTCTTGAGAAGTACAAGGACCAGATTGGCAGCATCATCGGACACTTCGGCCTGGGCTTCTACTCCGCCTTCATGGTGGCGAAGAAGGTCACGATTGACACCCTCTCCTGGAAGGACGGGGCAAAGGCGGTGCACTGGTCCTGCGACGGCTCGCCCGAGTATGAGATGACGGAAGGCGACAAGAAGGAGCGCGGTACGACCATCACCCTCTTCATCGACGAGGAGGAGAGCGAGTTCGCAACCAAGGGACGTATCCAGAGCCTGCTCGACAAGTACTGCAAGTTCATGCCCGTGCCTGTCATTTTCGGCAAGCAGCAGGAGTGGAAGGACGGCAAGTATGTCGATACCGACAAGGATAATGTCATCAACACCATCGAGCCGATCTGGGCGAAGAAGCCTTCCGAGCTGCAGAAAGAGGACTACGACAAGTTCTACAAGGCCCTCTATCCGATGGCGGAGGATCCGCTGTTCTACATCCATCTGAACGTGGACTATCCTTTCCATCTGACAGGTATCCTCTACTTCCCCAAGATCAAGGACAAAATCGAGGTGCGCAAGGACAAAATCCAGCTTTACTGCAACCAGATGTTCGTCACCGACAGCGTGGACAACATCGTGCCGGACTTTTTGACCCTGCTGCACGGCGTCATCGACTCGCCGGACATTCCGCTGAATGTCTCCAGAAGTTACCTGCAGAGCGATGCCAACGTGAAGAAAATCAGCGGTTACATCACCAAGAAGGTGGCCGACCGTCTCGAAGATATTTTCAAGAACGACCGTGCCGAACTCGAAAACAAGTGGGATAACCTCAAACTCTTCATCGAGTATGGAATGCTCTCCGACGAGAAGTTCTGCGAGCGGGCGATGAAATTCTGCCTGCTGAAGAACACCGACGGCAAGTATTTCAGCATCGACGATTACAAGGCGGCCGTCGAGCCGGTCCAGACCGACAAGGACAAAAAACTCGTGCTGCTCTATGCGACGGACACGCAGAGCCAGTATTCCTTTATCGAAGCGGCGAAGAACAAGGGCTACGACGTCCTCTGGCTGGACTGCCAGCTCGATTCCTACTTCGTCAACCTGCTGGAGGGCAAGATTGAGAACTGCTCGATCGTCCGTGTGGATGCCGACAGCATTGACAAACTGATCCGCAAGGAGGAGGAAGCGAAGGTGGATATGAGCGAAGCGGAGCGTACCGACCTGGACATCCTCTTCCAGGCCGTGCTGCCTTCCGAAAACCAGTACTATGTCCAGCCCGTCAAACTCGGCGAGCAGGGGGATGCGGTGCTGATTACCCAGAGCGAGTTCATGCGCCGTTACCGCGAAATGAGCGCCCTGGGTGGCGGCATGAACTTCTACGGCGAAATGCCCGCTTCCTACAACATCAACGTCAACGTGGACAATCCGCTCGTGGCGAAGGTGCTCTCCGAGAAAGCGGCGGCCGTTTCTCCCGCCGAAGTCGTTGCGGATGCCGCCAAGGACGCCTCCGAGGAGGATAAGAAGGCGGTGCAGGAGAAGAAGGACGCTGCTGCGGCCTCCCACAAACAGGCCCTGCAGGATTTTGCCAAGGGCAACGACCTGCTCGCGCAGCTTTGCGACCTCGCTCTGCTTGCCGGCGGTATGCTCAAGGGCAAGGCGCTCGCGGACTTTATTTCGCGGAGTCGGAAGGTTGTTGAGGATGCGTATTTGTAAAATTCTTATAGTATTCAGACAAAATAATTGCTATATTTGTAGGCTTTTAGGATTTCCTGGAGGCCTACGATTTTTGTAGATATTTATACAAGCTATAATTATGGTTTACTCAAATGAAGTGCAGCATATGTGCTGCGTACAGAAAGGTCCCAACCACGGACCTGCTCCCATTCCCGAAGAGGGCAAATGGGTCAAGTCGAAAGAGATCGCCGACGTCTCCGGATTTACCCACGGCATCGGTTGGTGTGCGCCCCAGCAGGGTGCCTGCAAACTGAGCCTGAACGTCAAGGACGGCGTGATCGTCGAAGCCCTCATCGAGACCGTCGGCTGCTCCGGAATGACCCATTCCGCCGCCATGGCTTCCGAGATCCTTCCCGGTAAGACCATCCTCGAGGCCCTCAATACCGACCTCGTCTGCGACGCCATCAACACCGCCATGCGCGAACTCTTCCTGCAGATCGTCTATGGCCGTACCCAGTCCGCGTTCAGCGAAGGCGGCCTTGTGGTGGGTGCCGGACTGGAAGACCTTGGAAAAGGCCTGCGCAGCCAGGTGGGTACCCTCTATGGTACGCTCGCCAAAGGCCCCCGCTACCTCGAACTCGCCGAAGGTTACATCAAGACCCTCGCGCTGGACGAGAACGACGAAATCTGCGGTTATGAATTTGTCCACCTCGGCAAGTTCATGGAGCAGGTGAAGAAAGGCGTGGACGCCAACGAAGCCCTCAAGGCCGTCACCGGAACCTACGGCCGTTTCTCCAAAGAGGCCGGTGCCGTGAAATACATTGACCCCCGTAAAGAATAGGAGACCTTGCCATGATCAGAGAAGTTAAATTCGAAAGCCAGGACCGGCGCATCAAACAGATTCTCGCCGCCCTCAACGCCAACGGCATCGCCTCCATCGAGGAAGCCAACGAGATCTGCGAAAAATATGGTCTCGACCCCTACAAGACCTGCGAAGAAACGCAGCCCATCTGCTTCGAGAACGCCAAATGGGCCTATGTCGTGGGTAGCGCCATCGCCCTCAAGAAGGGTGTGAAGAACGCCGCCGAAGCCGCCGAAGCCATCGGTATCGGCCTCCAGGCCTTCTGCATCCCCGGTTCCGTCGCCGACGACCGCAAGGTCGGTCTGGGCCACGGCAACCTCGCCGCGATGCTTCTCCGCGAAGAGACCAAGTGCTTCGCCTTCCTCGCCGGTCACGAGTCCTTCGCGGCCGCCGAAGGCGCCATCAAGATTGCCGCCAAGGCAGACAAGGTCCGCAAGGAACCCCTCCGCTGCATCCTGAACGGTCTCGGAAAGGACGCCGCCCAGATTATCAGCCGCATCAACGGTTTCACCTATGTGCAGACCGAGTTCGATTATTTCACCGGCGAACTGAAAGTCGTCCGTGAGATTGCCTACTCCAACGGTCCCCGCGCCAAGGTGCGCTGCTACGGTGCCGACGATGTCCGCGAGGGCGTCGCCATCATGTGGAAGGAAGGCGTGGACGTGTCCATCACGGGCAACTCCACCAACCCGACCCGTTTCCAGCACCCCGTGGCCGGCACCTACAAGAAAGAGCGCGTGCTCGCCGGCAAGCCCTACTTCAGCGTCGCTTCCGGCGGTGGTACGGGCCGTACCCTGCATCCCGACAACATGGCGGCCGGTCCCGCTTCCTACGGTATGACCGACACCATGGGCCGTATGCACTCTGATGCGCAGTTCGCCGGTTCTTCCTCCGTTCCCGCGCACGTGGAAATGATGGGTTTCCTGGGCATCGGCAACAACCCGATGGTCGGTTGCACCGTCGCCTGCGCCGTGGATGTGGCGACCGCTCTGGCGAAATAATTTACAAATTCACAAAAAGGTAAAGAAAAAGAAAATCTTTTTTTGACTTTTTGATTTTTCCGAAAAGAACGCTCTATTTTTGGGGCGTTCTTTTTTTAATCTTAAATGTTATGAAAAAGTATGCTTTTCTTCTGACGGCCCTTGCCGCCGTCGCCTGCAACTGGTTTTCCGAAGCGGAAAATTCCGGTGCCAACGCCAAGGCGGAAATCGCCGAACCCTCAGACACCACGGGCGCCCTCTCCGTCGCCCGGGCGCGGGAACATCTCGGAGAGAAAAAACAATGGGTTAAGGGCTATATCGTGGGCGGCAACCTTTCCTCCTCCGCCACGGGTATCCGCTTCGAGCCGCCCTTTACCTCGGACACCAACCTGGCCATTGCCGATACGGTCACGGTCGTGCTCAAAAGTTCGTGCCTGAGCGTGCAGCTGCCCTCCGGAGAACTGCGCGAGACGGCCAATCTTGTGGACCATCCCCAGCTGCTGGGAACGCGCGTGTATATCCTGGGGGACATCGTAGAGGCCTATTATGGCATACCCGGGCTGAAAAACGTGACCAAAATTCTGCCAAATTGTCAGTAAAATCGGGCCAAAAGCCTCTGGCACAGCTTTCGTTATACCCATAATTGTCCGTCGAGCATCGGCGGAGCAAACTTGATAAACAAATAAAAAAGTAATATTATGGGAAAAATTATTGGACTCGACCTTGGTACCACCAACTCCTGCGTGGCAGTGATGGAAGGTAACCAGCCTACCGTTATCATCAATAACGAAGGCGAAAGGACCACTCCTTCCGTAGTGGCGTTCACCGACGGCGGTGAAAGAAAAATCGGAAACCCGGCCAAGCGCCAGGCTATCACCAACCCGAAGAAGACCATCTTCTCCATCAAGCGGTTCATGGGTGAGACCTACGACCAGGTCGGCAAGGAAGTCGCCCGCATGCCCTACTCGGTCGTGCGCGGAGACAACAACACCCCGAGGGTGGATGTGGACGGACGTCTGTATTCTCCCCAGGAGATCTCGGCCATGATTCTTCAGAAGATGAAGAAGACGGCGGAGGACTATCTGCGCAGCGAAGTGACCGAGGCGGTCATCACCGTGCCGGCTTACTTCTCCGACTCCCAGCGTAAGGCCACCGAAGAGGCCGGCCGTATTGCGGGCCTGAATGTCCGCCGTATCATCAACGAGCCGACGGCTGCCGCCCTGGCCTACGGTCTGGACAAGAAGCAGAACAACATGAAGGTGGCGGTCTATGACCTGGGTGGCGGTACCTTCGATATCTCCATCATGGAACTGGGCGACGGCGTGTTTGAAGTGCTGTCCACCAACGGTGATACCCACCTGGGCGGTGACGATTTCGACCAGGTCATCATCGACTGGCTGGCCGATGAGTTCGCCAAGGAAAATGGCGGACTGGACCTGCGCAAGGATCCGATGGCCCTCCAGCGTCTGAAAGAGGCGGCGGAGAAAGCCAAGATCGAGCTGTCGAACCAGACCACGACCGAAATCAACCTGCCCTACATCATGGCGGTGGACGGTATGCCCAAGCACCTGGTGAAATCCCTGGCCCGCGCCAAGTTCGAAATGCTGGCGGACAACCTGATCCAGCGTACGACCGAGCCTTGCCGCAAGGCCCTCGCTGACGCCGGTCTGAGCGCCTCCGATATTGACGAGGTCATCCTCGTGGGCGGTTCGACCCGTATCCCGGCCATCCAGGAGAAGGTCAAACAGTTCTTCGGCAAAGAGCCTAACAAGAGCGTCAATCCCGACGAAGTCGTGGCTATCGGCGCCTCCATCCAGGGCGGTGTCCTCGCCGGTGACGTGAAGGATGTCCTGCTGCTCGACGTGACGCCCCTGTCCCTGGGTATCGAGACCCTCGGCGGCGTGATGACCAAACTCATCGAGAGCAATACGACCATTCCGGCCAAGAAGAGCCAGGTGTTCTCCACGGCGGCCGACAACCAGCCTTCCGTCGAGATCCGCGTCCTGCAGGGCGAGCGCCCCATGGCCAAGGACAACAAACTGATCGGTGAGTTCCACCTCGACGGCATTGC
>JAGCXP010000069.1 GCA_017961345.1 Bacteroidales bacterium
AGGAGGCGGGCTCGGCCGCGATGAAACGGGTGTCCTTGTGCTTGCCGCTGATCTTGTGGCGCATGAAGGGCAGGGCGAGGCCGCAGAAGTTGGAGCCGCCGCCGAAGCAGGCAATCACGATGTCGGGGTACTCGCCGGCCAGTTCCATCTGTTTCTCCGCCTCGAGGCCGATGACGGTCTGGTGCAGGCACACATGGTTCAGCACGGAACCGAGGGCATACTTGCAGTTCGGGGTGGTCACGGCGAGCTCGATGGCTTCGGAGATGGCGCAGCCCAGGGAGCCCTGGTCGTTGGGGTTCTTCGTCAGGATGTCTTTGCCGGCGCGGGTGGACATGGACGGGGAGGGCGTGATGGCCGCTCCGAAGGTCTGCATGATGCTGCGGCGGTAGGGTTTCTGCTCGTAGCTGACTTTCACCATATAGACGGCGCAGTCGATGCCGAACTTGCTGGTCGCATAGCTCAGCGCACCGCCCCACTGGCCGGCACCGGTCTCGGTGGTCAGGTTCGTGATGCCCGGCTCCTTGGCGAAGTAGGCCTGGGCGATGGCGGAGTAGAGCTTGTGGCTGCCGGCGGGGCTCACGCTTTCATTCTTGAAATAGATGTGGGCGGGAGTGCCGAGGGCTTTCTCCAGTTCGTAGGCACGAACGAGCGGGGTGCAGCGGTAGGCGGCGTACTGCTCGCGCACCGGTTCGGGGATGGGAATCCACTCATCCTTCTGGTTGAGTTCCTGGTCCGCACAGGCCTTGCAGAAAATCGGATAGAGATCTTCGGCCTTGAGGGGCTGTTTGGTGGCGGGGTGCAGGAAGGGGAGGGGCTTGTTGGGCATCACCGCCTGGATGTTGAAGTAATGGGTGGGAATCTCAGATTCCGGGAGCATGAATTTTTTCTGTTTCATGGCTGTTGAAAAATTATTATGATGTTTATACTTTCTGTCCTTGGTTTGCGGCCCTTTTACAGGCTGTAGGTTTTAAAAAAAGGGACCGCCCGGCTCGGACAGTCCCTTGTTGCGTTCAGTATTGCATTTTTAACAGGCGCACATTTAAAGAGTCTGACCGAGGGATTCGTTCAGACGCCACCAGAAAAAAGCCTGGAATATGCTTGCGCTCTTGTTCATATCGGCTGCAAAGTTATACAAAAATTTTTATCTGCAAATATTTTTTTAATTTTTTGAAAAATTTTTAGGCATTTTTTCGGCATTCCAGCAGCCATTTCCGGTAGCCGAAGACGGCAAAGACAGTGTAGAGGCCGTAGATGGCGGCTTTGAAGGGGATGCCTTTATATACATAGAGAGCCGTGCAGACGAGGTCGACGACCAGCCACAGCAGCCACTGCTCGGCGTATTTCTGCGCGAGAGCCCAGAGGGCGACGATGCTCAGGGCGGTGGTGAACGCATCGGCGACGGGTACGGTCGAGTCGGTCGCGCCGTAGAGGAAGGCCCAGATGCCGGCCCAGAGTGCAAGGAAGATTCCCGCCACGGGCAGAATGCGCTTGAGGGGGAAACGGGTGATGGGGCGCTCGGGCCGGGCGGCTTGCGAGTCGGCCCGTGGAGAGGCGGCGCCGGTCTGCGAGTCAGAGGGCGCGTTGGTTTGGGGATGGGCGGCCTGCGGGAGTGCGGCATCGCCCGGGTAGTCGGAGGGGGCAATGGCATTCTGCCGGCGGAGCAGTGCGGGCCACTTCCAGGCTGCGTAGCCATAGACGGCGGCGATGCAGTAATAGACGGCCATTCCGAAGTCGGCGTAGAGCCCGGCCTTGAAATAGAGGACCATATCCACCGCGGGCATGATCACCCCCACCAGCCAGAGCCAGATGCTGGCGCGGTACTCCAGCAGCAGGTACAAGACGCCGAGGGCGAAGCCTAAAATGTCGAGAAAGCGCAGGGTATCCATTTTGGGGTGGCGGATAAATAATTAAAAATCAGCAAGATGGGCGAAATTGCCCGCGAGTTTTTATGCGGGTGATTTTGCTTAACGTGCAGATAGTCAACGGATTAGGCGCCACCGACTTCGAGGGGTTAAAAGGCTTGACGAAAATTGGCGGGAGCATTTTCAAGGGTATTAGAATGTAACCCGTACGCTGGCGAGGGCGCCGCAGGGGGCGACGGGGATGAAACCGATCTGGTAGTAGCGGTTGGCGTTGCTATGGCCGAGGCTTTCGGCGATGGCGGAATAGACCCAGCCGCTCTGGGCGACGCGGGCGTTGAAAACGTTGCTGACGTCCACTCCGAAGCGCAACTCGCGTACAATCCGGGGAAATTTCATCGTATAGCTGAGCCCGAATTCCGAGAGGGAATAGCCAGGCAGGGAGCGTTCGAGGTTCTCGCTGTTGTCGAGATACTGGCGGCTGACATAGGAGGTGTGCCAGGTCAGGCTGATACCTTTGTAGTGGATGTCAATGAAGCCGTTCAGGATGGCGGTGGGGGAGAAGGCGAGGGTCTTGTCGGTGTAGTGGAAACGCTGATAGCCATTGTCCCAGTCTTCCACGACTTCGTCGAAATCGAGCAGGCGGTTGGCGCTCAGGGCGGCGTTGCCTTCGATGCGTAGCCAGGAGGTGATGTCCCATCCTGCCGTAAGTTCCGCACCGGTTCGGTAGGAACGGGGAATGTTGGTGGTCAGGGCTTCCCCGATATCGCTGACTTCTCCGGTCTGGACCAACTGGTCTTTGAAGTACATATAGTAGAGGTTGATGCCGGCATCCCAGTTGTCTCCCTTGTATTGATAGCCGGCTTCCGTGTCGTAGAGACACTCCGGCCGGGGGAAGGGGTAACTGCCGTTGTCCGTGTAGTTGTTCCGTTCCGGTTCGCGGCTGCTGTAGGCGAAGGAGGCATAGGCGCGGTGGCCGTCCTGCGAGAAATTGACGCCGGTCTTCGGGTTGAAGAAATGATGGGCTACGTTGACGTCCAGCTGTTGCTGGGTGGAGGTGCCGTCGCCGTTGTCGATATATTTGTCATTGCCGCCCGTGGTGCGGTAGCGGACGTCGCGGTACTGGAGATCGGCAAAGAGGCTCCAGGCAGGGGAGAGGTGCCAGAGCGCTTTGAGGAAAATGTCTCCGTCCAGTTTGTCCGCGTTCGAGTTGTAGTAGGAGTGTCGCCCGTCCGCGTCAAAATGCTGCCGAAGAACTTCCGCGTTGCTGCAGTAACTGAGGAAGGCGTAGTGGTAACCCTTGAAGTACTGCACGGCGATACCGGCGGTCAGTTCCCAGGCGCCCTTCTTCCACAGGAGGTTCAAAAGGCCGCCGAAGTGATCCTGCGTCAGCCCCTTTCTGCGGACGAAATCGGCTTTCTTGATGGTGCCGCCCTGCCCGTCCGGAGTCCAGGGGATTCCGTATTTGAGGAGTTTGTTGTTGTAACGGAACTCTTCGTACCAGCCCTTGCCGCCGGTGTAGTGGAGGGTGGCAGAGAGTTTCAGCGCCTCCGAGGGTGTCCAGGCGCCGCTGAGGATGTGGTGGTTCTGCCAGAAATTGTCCGTTGTGCGCGGCCAGAGGCTGCCGTCTGACATCGTGTAGCGCTTTGTGACATAGTTGCCGTTCGCATCTTTGTAAAAAAGACCGTTTCCGTCGGTGTCGAGGCGCTCATAGAGGGAGTTGAACTGGCCGAGCCCCACCTGGCAGAGGTCGGCGTAGGTGCGGATGCCCGTGGACTGGTCATAGCCCCAGGAAGGGTCGCAGCCGCAGCCGTCCATCAGGGAAAGGTCGTCGTTGCCGGCGGTCACGCCGTTCCAGGCCTGGCCGGTGTTTTCATAGTTGCCCAGCAGTTTGTAGCCGATTTTGACATTCTTGCCCAGATAGGTGAGGGCTGCGTAGTAACTGCCTGCCGTGCCTTTCGTGCCGTGCATGAAGCCGTCGGTGCCGCTCTGGTGGAACGCGCCTTCGAGAATGAGATGGTTCCAAAGCAGGCCGGAGGAGAGTTTGATGCCCGCCGTGTAACTGTTGAAGGCCCCGTAGGCTCCGCTGACCGTCGCACTCGGTATGAGGGAGGGATTGGCTGTCCCCAGGGCGATGCTGCCGCCGAAAGCTCCGTCGCCGTTGGTGGAGGACCCGATGCCGCGCTGGATCTGGACGCTCCCCAGCAGTTGGCTGTAGGAGTTCATGTTGGCCCAGAATACGCACTGGTCTTCGGGCGAGTTGAGGGGAACGCCGTCCAGGGTGACGTTGATGCGTGAACCGCCCGCCCCGCGGATGCGCAGGTAGGAGGTGCCGATGCCCGTGCCGTTTTCGCTCCAGGCCGTTACGCCGGGCGTGCGTGCAAAGAGAAAGGGGAGTTCCCGCCCGCTGCGGGAGAAGTCGGCGAGTTCCTTTTTGGAAATGTTGGCGACGGCGAAGGGGGCGTCCTTGGGGGCGCGGACGGCACCGATGACCGCTTCCTGCAGGGCGATGACATCCGTGCTGTCGGCCGCCTCGGAGGCGGGGGTGGTGGGGGTGCCCACGGCGGGGGTGCCGGCGGCAAGGGCGGGGGTACAAAGCAGAAGCCCGGTCAGCGTGAGGGCTGCCGGAATGCAGACAAGTTTTTTCATATTTCTTTTCATAAACATTTTTCCTACGCGGGCATTATCCCGATCAGGTGCGAAGCCTTTGGAAAGGCTTCAAGGGTATCATCTCAGCCCCGTCGTATGTCCAAAAAAGGAACAAGAGGAGCACCCCTTGGCTTGTCCGCGACAACGTCCGCGGAAAACCGACGCAAAGTTACACGCTTTTGCCGTAAATGCAAAAATATTGACTAAATTTGCGGCCATGAAAAACAGAATTATCCTTCTCGCAACTCTGTTGCTCACCGTCTCTTGCGGCACCGTCAACAAATCTTATCTCGCCCAAAGTGGTCAGCAGGCCCTCCAGGCCGTCTCTATTACGGATGACCAGATTCGGGATTATGTCCACCAGTATATCGTCCAGACCGACTCGACCAGTACGGTGGCCCCTGCGGACGATGCCTACACGCAGCGTTTGAAGAACCTCACGAAGGGGCTGAACGACGTGAACGGGGTTCCCCTCAACTTTGAGGTGTATATGACGAAGGATGTAAACGCGTTTGCGTGTGCCGACGGCAGCGTGCGCGTTTATTCCGGACTGATGGACCTGATGAACGACAACCAGCTGCTGGGCGTCATCGGTCACGAGATCGGCCACGTCGCGCTCAACCACACCCGCAAGCAAATGCAGCAAACCCTGTTGACGTCCGCCGTCCTTTCCGGAGCGTCCGCCTTCAGTACCACGGTGGCGTCGCTCTCCGAGTCGCAGTTGGGCGCTATCGGACAGACCATCCTCTCCGCCCGCTTCTCCCGGAAACAGGAGCTTGAGGCCGACGATTATGCCTATGATTTCCTGAAATCGTCCGGTAAGAATCCGGCCTGCCTGATGCAGGGTTTCCAGAAATTGCAGCAGTTGGAGGGGACTTCCTCCGCCGTGGACAGCTGGATTACCCGGATTTTCTCCGACCATCCTGACACCGCATCCCGTATCGCCCGCATACAGAGCAAGCTCGCGGCGGACGGAATCAGTTATTAAAAATGAAGGCGCCTTTCCGGCGCCTTTTTTATTGCCTTCCGGCAAAGAGGATAGTGCCGTTTTTGTCGCAGATAAAATAGAGGAAGGAGTGGTCGGCGCGGAAGACGACGGGCTCTTTGACGGGGAGGCAGCAGGTAACCTTCATCACGGCCGAGGTGACGGCGGCGGCCTCCGTGCCTTCCTCATCGTTGCGGATGAAGGCGTCCTGCTGAATCAGGCTGACGAAGGCGGGGGTGGCGAACATCCCTTTGAAATCCGCGTTCCCGGTGAAGGCGGTGGGCATGCCCATCGCGGCGAGCATCTCGTTGAGGCGAAGGTGGGTTTTGGTCTCGAAGCGGGGCAGATAGATCCGAACGTCTTCGCGGTGCAGGCTGTCCTGCAGAGCGTTCCAAGCCGAGGCGGTCATATCCTTCAGCAGGTCGGCGGTTTTCACGCCCTTTTTGGGAAGCAGTACGCTCATCGTCGTGCCGCCGTCGCCATAGGGGAGGCGAATCATCTGGAACTTTTCCGTCTGGGTGTAATCCACGTTGCGGCGGTCGTACATCAGGGGGACGGTGGAGACGGCCCCGTTTTCGGCGGTAAAGGGTTCTTCCCGCGTGGCTTCCTTGCGGAAGGGGTCGGTCCAACTTTGTTTGAAATAGACGGCGTTCATCAGCACGGCCATCATATCCGGCGAGACCTCGTCGAGAATCTGGGGAATGAGTCCGTGGGTCTTCCTGTCGCACCAGCCGTTGATGGCCGCGAGCACCTCTTTCTGCCGGTCAAAATCCATGTTCTTCACCCAGGCGCGCCAGTCGGCTTCCACCGTTTTCTGATAGTCCTTCAACAGGGGATAGCGCCGGTTGACGACGATGGCGTTCGCCATTTCGAGCGGAAGGCTGAGGTTCATGACGGGGTGGCCGCCCAGCACGGTCGAAAGTTCTTCCGCCGTCCGGCCTTTCGCGCCGTCCTGCAGCATGCCGAGCAGGTATTCCAGGCTCACGGGCGAGACGACGTAACTGTCTGAAGTGGCGGCGTTCGCTTCTTGTAAAAAACGGAAGGCGAAGTCGGCGGAGCGTTCCACGCCGGCGCTGTTGTCCGGACTTTCAGCCGTCTTCGCGGGACCTTTGCAGGCGGCGAGGGAAAGGGCAAGGCAGAGGGCGGCAAGCGGACGCCGCAAAAAGAATGTGTGTTTCATAGTAGCAAAAATGGATGCCCGGTAATGAATCATAAATAATGCCAGCGTTTAGCGGGCAAAGATTCCGAAGAAGGCGCTGCCGCTTCCGGAGAGGCTGGCGTAGAGAGCACCGTCGGCGTAGATGCGTGCTTTGAAGTCCCGGAGCGCGGGATATTGGGCCAGAATGCCGGGCTCGAAGGCGTTGACAAGGTCCGTCCGCCAGGAGTCCACGCTCTGGCGGAGCCGTTCTTCGAGGGAGCGGGCGGGAACTTGCGGGCAAACACCGGCATAGGCCGCGGCGGTGGAGATGGAAACGCCTTCGGGGACATAGACTTGGATGCGGTAGCGCTCGAAGAAGTCGCCCAGGTCGAAATCGGACAGGATCTCTCCGCGCCCGCGTCCGAGCATCGGGCGGTTGTAGATAAAGAACGCGCAGTCGCTGCCGAGCCGGGCGGCATAGGCGGCCAGATTTTCGTCGGAAAGATGCAGGTCGAAAAGACGGTTGAGCGCGTGCAGGGCAGCGGCGGCATCGGCGCTGCCTCCGCCGAGGCCGGCTCCCACGGGCGCGCCTTTTTCAAGGACAATTTTGACGGAAGGGAGATGGAAGTCTGCTTCGAGCAGGCGGTAGGCCTTGACGGTCAGGTCTTTCATCGGGTCCCAGTCCACGCCTTCGGGGCGGTAAAGGGTCACCATCACCTTCCCGTCGGGCGAGATTTCCTGCACGAGCGGGGGGCAAGCGTTGTCGGGGTAATGGTGTGTGGTCGCCGTCTGGTCAATCATGTGCGGCAGTTCGAACACCAGGCGGGAAGGTTCGTCGGCGGGGACGATTTCGAGGCGGTCGGAAAAGTCGTTGCAGGGAACGAACAGCGTATCGATGTCGTGGTAGCCGTCCGGACGTTTGCGCAGAATGTCCAGGCCGAAGTTGACTTTGATGCCGGTGGAGAGAATCATAGGGCGGAAAGGGCTTCTGCGACAAACGACGTGAGCTCTTCCCGCCGTTTTTCATCCTCGACGGCTTCCAGAACAGGATGGACGAACGAGCGAAGTTGCAGCAGCCGGGCCTTCTCGAGGGAAATCCCGCGCGAGCGCATGTAGAACTGTTCCTCCTCATCGAGCGAGCCGGTAGTGGCGCCGTGGGAACACTTGACGTCGTCGGCATAGATTTCGAGCTGGGGGGCGGTAGCGACTTTCGCCGTGTCGGTCAGCAAGAGGTTGTTGGAGGTTTGCAGGGCCTGGGTGCGCTGGGCGTCGGGATGGACCTTGATCAGGCCGTCGAAGGACAGACGGCTGTTTCCTCCGGCGATACAGCGAATCAGTTGGTCGGAAGAGGCGTCGGGGCAAAGGTGTTCCACTTCGGTGCGCAGCGAAAAATGGTCGGAACCCGTCCCGAGGCAGAGGGCGTGGAAACGGAACGCGGCGCCTCGGCCCGTCAGTTTTACGCGCAGGGATAATTCGGCCGGGGTGGTGGCGGGAGCGGCTTCCGGGTCCGAGGGCGTGGCGGGAGCCAGGCGGCCGGCGGCAGGTTTCGCAGATTCCGGCAGTACGATCAGCACCAGCGAGCATTCCTCGTTCGCGGCCAGCGTAATCTCTTCGGGGAGGGTTGCGCATACCGCAGGAACGCCAGCGGCGGGATTCCGTAGCCCGTCGTTCGCTGCGCCGTATATGACAAGCTGCTGTTTCATTTAAAACCCTTCGTATCCTTTTTCTTCAATTTCGGCGACCAGTTCGCGTCCCTCCGAAAGGATGATGCGCCCGTCCTTGAGGATGTGGACGAAATCCGGCACGATGTAGTCCAGCAGGCGCTGGTAGTGGGTGATGACCAGGGAGGCCTTCTTCGGGGTGTGCAGTTTGTTCACGCCTTCGGCCACAATGCGCAGGGCGTCCACGTCCAGGCCGCTGTCGGTCTCGTCGAGAATGCTCAGGTCGGGGTCGAGCATGGCCATCTGGAAAATCTCGTTGCGTTTTTTCTCGCCGCCGGAGAAGCCGGCGTTGACGTCACGTTTGACAAACTCGGGTTTCATCTGCACGAGCGCCATCTTTTCCTTGCGCAGAGCGAGGAATTCGGCGGGGGAAAGTTCCGGCAGACCGATGGCTTTGCGACGGCAGCTCAGGGCGGTCTTGAGGAAATTGGTGATGCTCACGCCGGGAATTTCAACGGGGTACTGGAAAGAGAGGAACAGACCCGCCCAGGAGCGCTCCTCGGGGCTCATGGCGAGCAGGTCGCGCCCCTTAAAAAGAACGCTGCCGGCGGTCACTTCGTAGCCGGGTTTGCCGGTCAGGACGGCACCGAGGGTGCTCTTGCCCGCACCGTTGGGACCCATGATGGCGTGGACTTCCCCTTCTTTCACGGTCAGGGACAGGCCTTTGAGGATTTCCTTGCCTTGAACGGTGGCGTGCAAATCGTGTATTTCCAGTAAGGTGTTCATACGTGTCAAAGTTTTTTCCAATGAAAGAGCGAAGCCACTCCGTTGATCAGGTACAGGCCGCTGACGAGCGACATCGCGAGGTTGCCGACGGAAAGGTGGAGAATCAGTTGGGTGATGTTGACCAGCAGCCAGACAATCCAGCATTCCCATTTTTTCTGGGCCGAGAGGTACTGGGCCGAGAGGATGAGCACGGTCACGAGGGAGTCGAGGTAGGGATGGGGGTCGGCGGGGAAGAGGTGGTCGAGCAGCGCGCCCCAGGCGAAGGCGAGCAGAATGACCGAGCAGACGGTGAAAATCCGTTGCACCCAGCTCAGGGAACTGACTTTCAGTTCACCTGTTTTCGTGCTCTCGTCTTTCTTGGGATGCGTCCAGCGGTAGTGTCCGATTACGTTGATGCACAGCGAGATGGGCTGGAGCATCAGGCAGGCGATCAGATTGCGGTGCCAGAAAAGCAGGAAAAGAGCGATGGTGTAAAGATACCCTACCCAGAAATTATACTTGCTTCCGCGTCCGGCCAGGAATACGCAGGTCAGTCCCAGGACGGAACTGACAAAATCGATGAGGGTAACCCCCACGCCGGCTATATGAAAAAGTACAAGGTCCATTTTTGTCCAAACATTTATTCAAATCCAATCGCCCAATCGTTTGCCTTATCCGACCGCTCCCTCGAGGGTGACCTGCAGCAGTTTCTGCGCTTCGACGGCGAACTCCATCGGGAGTTTGCTCAGCACGTCGCGGGCATAGCCGCCTACAATCAGGGCGACGGCATCCTCGGCGCCAATCCCTCTTTGGGCACAGTAGTGGAGTTGTTCTTCGCTGATCTTTCCGGTGGTCGCCTCGTGGGCGGTCGTGGCGGAAGGGCAGCTGTTTTCAATGACGGGAAAGGTGTGCGCTCCGCATTGGGAGCCGATAAGCAGGCTGTCGCACTGCGAAAAATTGCGGGCGTTCACGGCGGCGGGCAGGATTTTCACGAGGCCGCGGTAGCTGTTTTCGCTCTTTCCGGCGGAAATGCCCTTGCTGACGATGCGGCTGCGGGTGTTCCGTCCGATATGGATCATTTTCGTCCCGGTATCGGCCATCTGGTAGTTATTGGTGACGGCCACCGAATAGAATTCCGAGGAGGAGTTGTCCCCCTTGAGGATGGTCGAAGGGTATTTCCAGGTGAGGGCCGAGCCGGTCTCCACCTGGGTCCAGCTCAGGTGGCTGTTTTCGCCCCGGCAGATGCCCCGTTTGGTCACGAAGTTGAAGATGCCGCCCTTGCCGGACGCGTCGCCGGGATACCAGTTCTGCACCGTCGAGTATTTTACGTCCGCATCTTTTTCCACGATGATTTCCACCACGGCGGCGTGGAGTTGGTTCTCATCGCGCATCGGTGCGGTGCAACCCTCCATATAACTGACGTACGAGCCTTCGTCGGCGATGATGAGCGTGCGTTCGAACTGACCCGTTCCCCGCGCGTTGATGCGGAAATAACTCGAAAGTTCCATCGGACAGCGTACCCCTTTGGGAATGTAGCAGAAGGAACCGTCGGAAAAGACGGCCGCGTTGAGGGCGGCGTAGAAGTTGTCGCCGGCGGGAACGACGGTGGCGAGGTACTTTTTCACCAGTTCGGGATGCTCCTGCACGGCTTCGCTGAAGGAACAGAATATGATGCCTTTTTCGGCGAGGTTTTTGCGGAAAGTGGTTTTGACGGAAACGGAGTCGAAGACGGCGTCGAAGGCGACGTTCTGCCCCTCGGCTTTTTCTTCCAGCCCTGCGAGGGCCCGGCGTTCGGAGAGGGGAATGCCCAGTTTGTCGAAGGTTTTTTCGAGTTCGGGGTCGAGTTCGCCGCTTTTGGGCGCCTTCGGGGCGGCGTAGTAGATGATGTCCTGGAAGTCGATGGGCGGAATGCGAAGGTGGGCCCAGGAGGGGGCGGTCATCTTCTGCCACTTGCGGAACGCGTCGAGGCGGAAGTCCAGCAGCCACTGCGGCTCGTTTTTCTTCTCGGAAATCAGTCGGACAATGTCTTCGCTCAGGCCTTTGGGAATAAAGTCCTGCTCGACTTGCGTGACGAAGCCGTGCTCATATTCCTTTTCGGTGAGTTGCTGGACAATATCTTCCATCTGTATCCAATCGCTACTTTATTCGTCCCCTGCCGTCATTTTGCGGCCGGATTCCCGGTCGCCTCCTGCCTCGGGGGCAAAGCGGCGTGCAAAGATAGGCATTTTTTCACTTCGGGCAATTGCCGCAATACGCCGGGGAGCATCTTCAGGGGCAGCAGGCTGCCCAGTTTGAGGCTTTTGACGAGGGCGTACAGACACACATAGCAAATGCGGTCCCAGAGGGGATGATTGGGGTCTGCGAGGCGGACGAGGGAGGTCGTCCGAAAGACGCGGTCGATGTGCTGCGCCTTCGTTTCTTCTCGGGTGGCACGGTCGTGAACGGCGCGGGCGTCAGGGCAGATGCCGATTTTCCAGCCGCGGATGCGGGCGCGGTCGCACCAGTTGTCGTCCTGGCCGTAGTGGGGGAAGAGTTCGGCGAAAAAGCCTACGTCGCGCAGGGCGTCCGTGCGCATCAGCCAGTGGGCGGCCATTACGAAAGGGACGGGGCGCGGCGTGCATCCTTCCGGCGAAGCGCTAGGCTCGCCCGCGATGCCCGCTTTCTTCGCGATAACGGAGAAACGGGGGTCGAGAGTGGTGAGGTCGGGCGTCATCTGCAGGGGACTGAGGACGGCGTATTCGGGATGGGCTTCGGCACATTCTACGAGGGTTTCCAACGTCTCCTTTTCGAGCCAGGCGTCCTGGTTGATCAGGTACACGTAATCGTATTTGCGGCGCAGGGCGTAGTCCAAACCGAGGTTGTTTCCTCCGGTGAAGCCGAGGTTTTCCATGCTGCGGACCAGTTTGGCCTGGGGGCAAAGTTCCTCCACCAGGTTGGCACTGCCGTCGGTAGAGTCGTTGTCCACGACGAAAAGATCCGTCCGGATTTTCTCTGATTTGTTCGTGGCGAAACGCCCGCCCGAGACGGGCAGGGAACGCAGGCACTTTTGAAGCCATTTCTTCCCATTATAGGTGACGAGGATAATCAGGACGTGTTTCATAGCGTGGATTTATCGTAGCGCTGAATCCTCTGACGCAGCAGCCTGGAGAGCAGGGAACGAAGGTGGAAGGAAAGCGGACTCAATGTAGGACCGCCGCCTCCCGGGTGAACGGAGTATTGGATAAAATCGACGTTTCGGGCGTTGCGGCCTGCTCCGAAGAGCAGCCGGGGCTTTTGCACACGAGCGTCGCCGCAGGATTTTCCACAAGCGAGAACGGGCGTGAAACTCAACTGGTCGCGGGTGCAGCAGCGAAGGAAAAGTTCCCACCAGGCATCGTCCAGTTCGATGATTTCCGGTCTCATGTGGGCTCGCAGCAGCACGTTGGTCTCAAAGAGCCCGAAGTGGCGGGGCATCCCCATCCGGATGAGACGGCTCAGGTGCCGGGTGGCCTCCGCCCAAGCGATGCGTCCGCTCCGATAGCACTTGACGAGTTCGTCAAAGACGCAGTCGCGGTCGGGATGCGGAACGCCCGCAAGGGAACATCCGTTCTCCAGCGCCTTG
Organism: Bacteroidales bacterium; assembly: GCA_017961345.1. Classification (GTDB taxonomy): domain Bacteria; phylum Bacteroidota; class Bacteroidia; order Bacteroidales; family UBA932; genus Cryptobacteroides. The sequence goes on from JAGCXP010000069.1 coordinate 12,659, forward strand.
TCTACGAGGGTATAGAAAGTCTCCCGGCAAATGCAGAGGTTGGCATCCATCCAGACGCTGGTTTCGTATTCGGGAAGGACGCGATGGGGCTGCAGTTTGACCTGTCGCGCCTGCTGGACGGGACTGCCCTGGAAGGGAATCTTGCGTAGGCTCCAGACGCCTTCCTGCCCGTCCCGGTCGGTAAAGCAGACATAGTCCCAGCCGGGAGCCGTTACAAGGGGCTGCCGGAGCAGGTCGTGTCCGCCCGTCAGGGCCGTATAGATGACTTTTTTATTCATATTCTGAGCAAACTGCCGATTTCCCGGTCCGCTTCTTCGGGCATAAACGGAACGAAACCGCTGCTCGGCGTGAAGGTCATTTCGCTGAAATAGACCTCCCCGTTAATTTCATATAGATCTACGCGAACGAAACGGAATCCTTCGGCCAGCCGTTTGGCGATGTCCACCATTTCCTCGAAGCGGGCGGGTTTGGGGGGCAGGGTCTCGAATTCGGCATAATCCGAACGGCGGAACGGTGCCGGGGTCCAGTCGAGGTTGAGGAAGCCCAGACGGGCGGAGTCGTGGTTTTCCAGCCCCTCCGATACATAGAGGAAAGCAGGTTCTCCGTTGAAACAGTAGAACTTGTAGTCCTTCAGACAGGGATTTTCTCCGTCCTGCATATACGTTTCCGCGATAATCCGTGGCGGAATGTCTTTGTATTGCCATTCCCGGAATCTGTCGTAGAAATTGCTGCGCAGGGAAGATTCCAGTTTGTCCCGCGTTGCCGTCCGGTCCAGCGTATCTTTGTCGCGGCAGATGACCAGCCCGCCTGAATCGTGCGTGCATTTGAGCACAAACTGCCGCGGAAGGGCGGAAAAGTCGATGTCGTCAAAATGTTCCCAGACCCCCAGCGTCGGGATGATGTGTTCTTGTCCGATGCGTTCTGCCACCAGTTCTTTCGCCCGGAATTTGTCGGAGAAAGCGGTATAGCGGGGATCCCTGTCGTAGAGCTTCATCCATTGGAGCTTTTCGTTGAAGGTCTCGGGGTGTTTCAAGTTGAGCGGACGATGGAAAATGCGTTGGTAGCAGACCTTCAGAAAGGTTTTGTCGCTGACGAGTTTCAAGGGATGGAAAGCGGCCAGTTTCAAAACAAAACCGGAGATGAGCGCTACCCGCTCTCCTTTCCGGAGCCCCACGGAAAACAGGACGCAGGCGGTAACGGCGAAGGTCAGGACCAGCCCGCCGATTTTTGCCCAGGCGGAAGAAAGGGGCAGCAGGCGGTATAGGCCCAGGTAGAGGACCAGGACGAGGGAGGAGATAAGTGGCCGCCAGTAGGCCTGGCGGAGAAAATGCGGGACGTCGAAACCCGAGCGGACGCGCAGCAGAACAAACTGAATGATACGGTTGAGCAGGTCCGCCGCGACGAAACAGGCAATGATGCTCCAGGCGGGATAGCCGGATTGGAAAAGCAGCCAGCCGGCGGGAAGGCAACTCAGATACAGGAAGGCGAACGTAATCTTATACCATTTCACATCGCCGATGGCATTGATCAGCTGGGCCAGTCCCGCCGAAGTGGCGGAGACGGCGGCCACGAGCAGAGTCCAGCGGCTCATGGCAACCGTACCTTCCGGAATGTTTTCGCCCAGCCAGAGGCGGAGGATAAAGTCCAGCTCGCTCCAGATGGGAAAGAAAAGCAGTAGGAAAAGGAGGATGCAGATCCGGCATACGCGTTCGGCCAGCAGCACGGACTGGTTGATTTTTCCGCCGCTGACGTTCTGGGTAATCTGCGGGGCCGCGGCCGTGTCGAAGTTGGCGATGAATTGGTTGACGTAGTTCTGGATGGTGGCGGCATAGTAGTAGGCCGCGTTGACGCTCGTTCCGAAGAAGGCGTTGATCAGCATGTTCGAGCCCTGGGACCGCGCAATGATGGAAGAAGAAGAGAGCAGGTTGTAGCTGCCGAACGAGAGCACTTCCTTGTAGGCCGCCTTTTCCCGGACGGGCGCCCAGCGAATCATTTCCGGCCATCTGCGCCGGCAGAGCCAGTGGTAGGCGACGAAGGAGATGAGGGTGGTGACGCTCATCAGCAGGGCGTACAGGCGCAGCCCCCCTTCCTGCCAGCAGACCAGCAGGCCCACGACCAAAGCCAGTTTGACCAGGGCGTTGACAATATCCACCACGGCGATGACGGCGAAGCGTTCATGCACGTTGAACAGACTTTGGAAAGGCACGTTGGCAATCCCCAGGCACGCGACGAAGGTGGAAACCTGGAAGACGAACATCGCATCCCCTTCCTTCCCGGGCGGTACGTTCAGTCCGTTGTGGATATACCAAAGACCCAGCGTCTCGAGGATGAGGAAAAGAAGGACGGCGCCGCCGATGTGAATCAGGTGGCAGATGTTGAACATCCGGCGCGTGTCTCCGCCGGGGCGGCCCATCTCGTAGTTCATGAAGCGAACGGTCGTGGCGGAAAGGGCTCCGGTAATGAAGGCGACCAGCGCCACGGTGCTGCCCACCGCACTGTAGATACCTACGTCCGAGGCCCCGAGAGCCTGCAGCACGAGCCGGCTGGTAATAAGCCCCACGAGGATGGTGACGGCCATCCGGACATAGATGACTGCCGTGTTGCGGGCGATGCGGCGGTTGCCCTCGGAAATATGCTGGGTTTCGGGCATAGGCTCAGGCGGAGGGGGTGTCGGCGCGGCGCAGCGCTTCGTAATAGCGGATAAAAATCTCTTTGGGGCTTCTTCGGGTGAAGATGGAGCGGAGATTATGGGAATAGACCGTGTGCTGCGTGCGAAGGTGTTTGTTGCCGGAACCCAACACGAGTTTCAGGCCGCTGAGGGTCCATTTCCCGGCTTCGGCGAGTGCGACGGCAAGGCCGATGGCCCCGTAGCGGAGGGTGCTTCCGTGGCTGTGGAACATCAGGTAGCCGCGCATGCCGGCAGGGCGGGTGGCCGTAACGAGGCGTCCGGCGGTCTGTTGGTGGTAATGGATAACGGACGCGTCGGCGTCCACCCAGACGCTGTATCCTTTTTCCCGGGCGAGGGTGGAGAGGGCGATGTCTTCGGGGGTGAAGAAATAGCGTTCGTCCAGCCAGCCCAGTTGCTCGAAAATGTCCCGGCGGATCAAAAAGCAGGCGCCGTTGATGTCGGAGGTCCGGAAGAGAGCGTTCTTGAAGGGTTTCCGCCCGAGGGTGTCGTCTCCGTCGGGAGCGCCCAGGTGGTAGCGGGACAGGATATATTTTTGGGCGGTCTGGACCGGGCGTCCGCAGGTCTGTACCTGGCCGTCCGGATACTCGATGCGGGGCGAAAGCAGGGCGGCGTCTTCGGGCAGCAGCTTAAAATCGTTCGCCAGTTTGTCAATGGTCGGGAAAAAGAGACAGGTGTCGTCGTTGAGGCAGAGGATATACCGGCCTTTTGTGAGGGGGAAGGCGAGGTTGTTGTTTTCGGCAAATCCCCTGATTTCATCGCTTTCGATGAAGTTTACGTCCGGAAACTCCTCCTTCAGCTTTGCCAGGGCGGCCTTGTCGAAGAGGTAGGCCACCACGAAGATTTCGTGCGGAACGCCCGTGTAATGACGGATGCTTTCCAGACAGGGGTAGAGGTTGTCCGGACGGTTCATACACACGATGACGATACTGACGAGCGGCATAGCCTGCTAAGTTAACATTTTTTTTCGGTTTTGCCGCCATTTTGCTTATCTTTGCGGCCATGAACAGCAGGTCTGAACCGACTGTTCCGCCCATAAACGACACAACAACACACTGCCTACCATGAAACGCAATTTCTTACTGGCCGCCCTGCTGATTTGCTGCAGCGCGTTTTCCCTTTTTGCGGAGGAGATCCAATGGGTGAAAGTCGAGGCTTCCGATCTGGGCCTCATCGGCAAGGCTTTCGACACGCCCAATCCCTACCATCGCGTCGATACGCTCCGCTATGACCTGGTGGAGAAACGCATCAAGGAAGAGGCCCGCGACGCGGCCGGACTGGCTGTGCTGTTCCGCACCGATGCGACCGATATCGGCGTGAGCGTGCTCTTCGGCCCCTACAAGTCCAAACAATCCTACCGGGCCTATCGCGGCGTGGACCTTTATATTATGAAGGACGGTAAGTGGAAATGGGCCGGCATGAACGATTTCGACTACAACCACAAGGACAGTTCCCGCGTCAAAAAGGTGGTCTGGGATATGGACAACTCAATGAAGGAGTGTATCATGTATCTTCCCATCGAAGCGGAAATCTATTCCCTGAAAATTTGCGTTCCCAAGGGGGCGAAAATCGAGGCGATGGAGTCTCCCTTCCGTCACAAGATCGTCTTCCACGGCAGCAGTTTTACCCATGGCATCAGCACCGAGCGCGCCGGCATGAGTTATCCCATGCAGTTTATGCGCCGCACGGGTCTGCAGGTCATCGGTATGGGCTTTTCCGGCCGTTGCAAGATGCAGCCCTACATGGCCGATATGATGGCCGACGTGGAGGCGGACGCCTATGTCTTCGACGCCTTCTCCAATCCGGACGGTGCGCTGATCAAAGAGCGCCTGATGGGCTATATCGAGAAGATGAAGGCCGCCCATCCCGGCAAACCCCTGATTTTCCAGCGGACCATCTACTGGGAGCGGAGCAACTTCAACCTCAAGGAGCGTGCATCGAATGAAGGCAAGTGGGCTGCTTCCGACAGCCTGATGAAAATCGCCTGCAAGAAATACAAGGATGTCTATTACATCAGGACCGACGCTTCTTCGGGCACCGAGGAGTCTTCCACGGCGGATGGCATCCATCCGACCGGTTTCGGCTACAGCCAGTGGGAGCGCTCCATAGAAAAACAGATTCTCTGCATTCTTAAGAAATATAAGATCAAGTAGCCGCAGGAAGCCAAGGACGTCATTATTCATATGCAAAAAATCATCATCCTCGATTTCGGCTCGCAGACCACCCAGTTGATTGGGCGGCGTATGCGTGAAATCAACACCTTCTGCGAAATCATTCCGTACAACAAGTTCCCCCAGGACGACCCGGATGTCATCGGCGTCATCCTGAGCGGTTCCCCTTTGAGCGTATATGCGGACGACGCTTTTCATCCCGACCTTTCGGGCATTCTCGGCAAGTACCCCGTGCTGGGCATCTGCTACGGCGCCCAGTATCTGAGCTGGTCGCTCGGCGGAAAAGTGGAGAGCGCAGGGACGCGGGAATATGGCCGTGCCGCCCTGGAAGTGCTGGACCCGCAATGTCCGCTCTTCGAAGGCTTCGACGCCCATTCCCAGGTGTGGATGAGCCACGGAGACTCCATCACCGCGATTCCTGCGGGCTGGCGCAAGGTGGCCTCGACCGACACCGTGGAAAATGCAGCCTTTGCCTGCGAACGGTTCCCG
>JAGCXP010000070.1 GCA_017961345.1 Bacteroidales bacterium
AAAAACAGCGAAGAGCAATGCTCCAGCACTTGATCGGGCAAAAAATGGGGCAAATCTCGGCCGATTAGATGCTCCAGCACCTGATTGGGCAAATGTGCACGTGCACTCTTGTCCGACCGAGTTCCGAAGTATTTGGCGAGGAGCAAAAATGCGGGAAAACGTAGCCGACCGTGCATCGCCGCAAAAGCGGCAAGCGGACGAGCGCCGGGCCGCCGCCTATTTAACGCTGAGACCGAGATCGAAGCACTTCTGATTGGCCGCGACAACGGCTTCACCCTTGCGCTCGAAAATACGGGCGAGGGCTTCGCGAAGATCGTCGGCGGAGACGACGCCGATGCGGCTGGCAGCCATGCCGAGCAGAACCATATTGGCGCCCTTGGGATTGCCCGCCTCTTTGGCAAGATCCTCGATATCGGCACGGACAAGATGGGGAATATCCCCCAGGGCGGCCTCCAGGAGGTCGTAATCGGGGTAGTTGGGAATATTGACGAACGGCTTGGAAGAGGTCACGACCACCCCGTCCTTCGAGAGGTACGGGAGATAGCGCAGCGCCTCCATCGGCTCCATTGAAATAATCAAGTCGGCACAGCCGAGGGGAATCAGGTCGCTGTAGATTTCCCCGTCGGACAGACGCAGGTTGCTCTGCACATCCCCGCCCCGCTGGCTCATTCCGTGCACTTCCGCCTGCTTGAGAGAAAGCCCCTCTTTCGTAGCGGCCTCACCGATCACCGTGGCGATGGACAGGATGCCCTGCCCGCCGACGCCACAAAGGATAATATCTTTTTTCATCTTTTTTCGAATCTAGGGGAACGACTACTTTTTCTGGGCTTTGTGCCGGCGCAGCGTCTGCATGCACTCCCGGCGGGGAATGATGACGGAAACGCCCTGATACTCGATTTCCTCACGCAGAATGCGCGTAATCTCCTCCATGTTGGCCGGAAGCGGCACCACCACCTTCACGTGCTCCGCAGGAACGCCCAGGGCGACGCAAATCGCCTCGAACTTGCTCGTACCCGCAGAATCCTGACCGCCCGTCATCGCCGTCGTCAGGTTGTCCGAAAGGATGACGGTAATCGGCGTATTCTCATTGGCCGCATCCAGCAGGCCCGTCATACCCGAATGGGTGAAGGTCGAGTCACCGATGACCGCCACGGCCGGGAACACCCCCGCATCCGCAGCGCCTTTGGCCATCGTAATCGAAGCCCCCATATCCACGCAGGAAGCCAGCGTCTTGAACGGAGGCAGGGCACCCAGGGTATAGCAGCCGATATCACCGAACACCCGGCCGGCCGGATAATCCTCCATCACCTTGTTCAGCGCGGCATACACGTCGCGATGGCCGCAACCCGTACACAACTGGGGCGGACGCGGAGAAAGCACCTCGCTCGCGGGAAGTCCCTGCGGCATCACCACACCCAGGGCCGCCGCCACATTGTCGGGCGTCAGTTCCCCCGTCCGGGGCAGGTTCCCCGTCAGACGGCCCAGGATTGTGCAGGAATCGGGCAACATACCCGCGAGCTGCCGCTCCACCACGGGCTGGCCGTCCTCCACGACGAGGATTTTCCCTCCGATGGAGGTGAGCGTCTGCGCCATTTGAGCGCTGACGGGATATTGGGAAAGTTTGAACAGGTTGGCCTTCACGCTGCCACGGGAAAGCGCCTCCTTCACATAATTGTACGCGATACCGCAGGCCACCACGCTGAGGGTTGCCCCATCCGTCTTCTCCACGCGGTTGTAGGCAGAAGCGGCGGAATCGGCTTCGAGCACTTGCTGTTTTTCAATCAGTTTGACATACTGGCGGCGCGCGATGGCCGGCAGCAGCACCCAACCCCGGTCTTCGGAAAGATGCAGGGCATTGGGATCTCCGGCCCGGTCCGCGACGGAGACGGCCGCCCGGGAATGGGCCAGGCGCGTCACCATCCGCATCACCACCGGCAGTCCCACCTTCTCCGAAAAGGCGAAGGCATCCGCCATCATATCATAAGCCTCCTGCTGGTTGGACGGCTCGAAAACGGGCGTCATCGCAAAACCGGCATAGAAGCGGGAATCCTGTTCGTTCTGGGAAGAGTGCATCGAAGGGTCGTCCGCAGCCACCACGACCACGCCGCCGTTCACGCCCGTCACCGCCGCATTCACAAAAGCATCGGCGCAGACATTCATTCCCACGTGTTTCATACAGACCAGCGCCCGTTTGCCCGCATAAGACATTCCGAGCGCCGCTTCCATCGCGGTCTTCTCGTTGGTGCACCAGCGGCTGTGGATTCCCCGCTCCGCGGCGAGCGGATGGGCCTGGATAAATTCGGTGATTTCGGTGGAAGGCGTGCCGGGATAGGCATACACGCCGGAAAGTCCGGCATGGATGGCCCCGAGGGCCAGCGCTTCATCACCGAGAAGGAGTTTCTTGCTCATATTCTAACGTTTCTTTATTCTTGAAAGATAGGCCGCTACTGCAACGCAAACGCATCCGCATCCCGCAGCACCGGGAATTTTTCGGCGGCCTGCCGCAACGCTTCGGGATCGATTTCACCCACGGCGAAGCCTTCGGTCTCGTCCGGAACCTGGGCCAGGGGCTGGCCGAGGTAATCGAGCAGGACGGTGCCACCGCTGTAGTGGAGGGAAGGATCGTCTCCGACGCGGTTCACACCGCAGACGAAACACTGGTTTTCGATGGCGCGGGCCCGAAGGAGGGTGTCCCAGGGATAACGGCGCACAGCAGGCCAGGAGGCCACACAAAGCAGGGCGTCATAGTCTTCCCGGTTACGCAGAAAGACGGGGAAACGAAGGTCGTAGCAGACGGACAGGAGGAAACGCACCCCGCGCCAACTGACGACGGTACGCCCGTGACCAGGCGTGAAACGTTTATGCTCCCCTCCGAAGGTAAAGAGGTGCTTCTTGTCGTAGGAGGCAAGTTCCCCTTCCGCCGTCACGAAGGCGAAGTGGTTGTAGAATTTCCCGTCCCGTTCGAGGGCGATGCTGCCCGCCACGGCGCAGTCGTATCGGGCGGCCGTCTCCTGCATCCAACGCAGGCTTTCACTCCCCTTCTCGGCGATGCCCGCGGGTTCGGTGGTAAAACCGGTGGAGAACATCTCCGGCAGCACAATCAGGTCTATCTTTTCGGGGATGCGGGAAATAACTTGCGAAAGCCGGTCCCGGTTGGTTTCGGGATCGGCCCACGCGATATTCTGTTGGATCAGTGCGACTTTCATGGATTCATGCAAATCGAGGGAGCGGCAAGCGCACGAGGGCGACGGGTGGGAATGCTAGAGGAACACGCACCAGTTGTGGGTATCTTCCTCCAGACCGTCCTGGATGCCCCGGATGCGCTTGTAGAGTTTCTCGCTCACGGCGCCGCAGTGCTCGGGGCTGCCAAAACGATAGGTTTTGGTCACCACCGTATCCTCAAGGGCGGCCTTGTCGTCAATGGAACAGATCGGGGTAATCACGACGGCCGTGCCGCAGGCGTTCACCTCGTCGAATTCGGCGAGTTCCTCCACGGGAACCACCCGTTTTTCGACCTTCAGGCCGAAATCGGCCGCCACGGCCTGGAGCGTCTTGTTGGTAATGGAAGGCAGGACGGAGTCGGAAAGCGGCGTCACATAGGTATTTCCCTTGATAGCCAGGAAGTTGGACGAGCCGAACTCATCGATCTTCGTATGGGTGGCCGGGTCGAGGAAAAGCAGTTCGCGGTAGCCTTGTTTGTGGGCCATGTTATAGGGATGCAGCGAAGTCGCGTAGTTGGCGGCAATCTTGTAACTGCCGGTACCATGCGGCGCGGCACGGTCGAAATTGCGGGAGAGCACGGCCGTACCGGGGGTCAGGCCCGCAGCGCCGGAATAGGTGCCCACAGGGGCGCCGAGCACGGCAAAGATCACTTCGGTGGAAGACGCAATGCCCAACTGGGGGTTGCAGCCCACCAGCACGGGACGCAGGTACATCGAAGCGTTGTGTCCGTAGGGAGGCAGGAAATCGAGGTTCTCCTTCACGCACATCAGGCACATCTGAAGGAACATTTCCTCGCTGGGAGCGGCCATATCGAGATGGGCGGCGCTGCGCTGGATACGCTTGGCGTTCTCATCCGGGCGGAAAAGCCGCACCTTGCCGTCCACACCGCGAAAGGCCTTGAGACCCTCGAAGCAGGCGTTGGCATAGTGGAATACGCCGGCAAAAGCGCTGAAATGGAAATCGAAATCCTTGGTGGCCACCGGAGCGGACCACTGTCCGTCCTTGAAATGGCTCACGATGATGACGTTCGCCTTCCTATACTTGAAAGCCAAATCGTCCCAGTTCAAATCTGCTGCCATATATTTATATTTTATTAGTTGTAAAAGTTTTTAAGTTTCGTCTATCTCACCGGCGACCTTTTTCCCTTATTGAGTCGCGAAGCGACAGGGAGCCGGGGGGGGCAGACAAACTTAAATATTTGCCGCCACCCAGTCTCCCACTTCGGAGGTGGAGTATTTCTTGCCGTCCCCCGCGAGGTCTTCGGTCACGATCCCCTTGTCAATGGACAGCGCGACGGCTTTGCGGATGGCCTTTCCCTCTTCCATCAGGCCGAAGGCATACTCGAACATCATCGCGGCGGAAAGGATGGTCGCGAGCGGATTGGCGATGTTCTTGCCGGCCGCCTGGGGATAGGAACCGTGGATCGGCTCATAGACGCCGGTGTGCTCGCCGATGGAGGCGGACGCCAGCAGGCCCATGGAACCGCTCACGCAAGAAGCCTCGTCGGTCAGGATATCGCCGAAGGTATTCTCGGTCACGAGCACGTCGAAGAACTTCGGGCCGGTGATGAGTTTCATCGCGGCGTTGTCCACATACATATAATCGGTCTGAACGTCAGGATACTGCGGGGCCATTTCCTGAGCAATCTGCCGCCACAGGCGGGAAGACTCGAGGACGTTGGCCTTGTCCACCACGGTCAGGTGTTTGCGACGGCGGCGGGCATACTCATAACCGAGCTTGAGGATGCGCTCTACCTCGTAACGGTGGTAGAGGTTGGTATCGAAGGCGGTGTCGCCGTTGTCGCGGCGGCCTTTCTCGCCGAAGTACATTCCGCCCGTGAGTTCCCGCAGGCAGAGGAAATCGGCGCCGTCCACCAGTTCCTCCTTGAGGGGGCTCTTGTGCACGAGACTCTTGAAGGTCTCGACGGGACGCAGGTTGGCATACAGGCCGAGCTGCTTGCGCATCGCCAGCAGGCCCTGCTCCGGACGCACCTTGGCAGTGGGGTCGTTGTCGTAACGGGGATCACCGACCGCGCCGAAGAGAACGGCGTCGCTCTCCAGGCAGACCTTGTGGGTCTCTTCCGGATAGGCGTTACCGAACTTATCAATGGCGCAGGCGCCCACATAGGCAAAACTGTATTCGATTTCATGCCCGAATTTCTTCGCGACGGCATCCACGACCTTGACGGCCTGCTCGACCACTTCCGGGCCGATTCCGTCACCGGGCAATTTGGCGATTTTGAGTTTCATACTTATTTATTCATTAAATTATCCATAATGTTGAGCATCTTGACGGTCGCCTTGATGGCCGCCTCGGTCTGGTCCGAGTCGATGCCCCGCGTCTTGAAATGCCCCGTCTCCGTCTTCCAGGTAATGGTGGTTGCCACGAGGGCGTCGCTGCGCCCGCCCGGCGGGATGTTGACCTGGTAGTCGGCGAGGACGGGATGCGTCATTCCGAGGGACTCGTAGATATGCCAGAGCGCCTTCATGAAGGCGTCGTACTGGCCGTCTCCCGCGGAAGAGGCTTCGTATTCCTTGCCGTGAATCTTGATTTTTACCACCGCCACCGGCTTCATGCCCCGGGCCAGCTGGAGCGAGTAGTTGACGATGTGAATGTTATCCTTTGCCGCCGCGACGCCGCCCTTGAGCACGTCCGCGATGATAAACGGCAGGTCCTCGGCGGTCATCGCCTCCTTCTTGTCGCCGAGTTCGACCACCCGCTGCGTAACGAGTTTGATCTGCTCAGGCGAGAGGCTGATGCCGAGTTTGTCAAGGTTCTTGATAATGTTGGCTTTGCCGCTCATCTTGCCGAGGGCATAGGAACGTTCCCGCCCGAAGCGCTGGGGCAGGAGCGGATTGGCGTAGAGGTTGCCCTTGTTGTCGCCGTCCGCGTGCACGCCGCTGCTCTGGGTGAAGACGTTCTCTCCGATGACCGGCTCGTTGGCCGGGATGCGGATGCCGGAAATGCTGGCCACGTAGTTGCACACGTGGGTCAGTTGTTTCTCGTCAATGTTGGTTTTCTCCCCCGTCTGGTCGTGAATGGCCGCGACGAGGCTCGCCAGCGGCGCGTTGCCGCAGCGTTCGCCCAGGCCGTTGACCGTCGTATGGACGGAGTTCATGCCCGAGCGCACGGCCGCCAGGCAGTTGGCCACCGCAAGGTCGTAATCATTGTGGGCGTGGAAGTCGAAATGCAGGGCCGGATAACGCGAACGCATCTTGGCGCAGAGCGTTTCCGTCTTCCAGGGATTGAGCACGCCGAGGGTATCGGGCAACATGAAGCGGCGGATGCCGGTATGCTGCAAATCATCCACGAGCGCGTACACATAATCCTCGGAATCCTGAATTCCGTTGGACCAGTCCTCGAGATAGATGTTGCAGGCAATGCCCCTCTCCGCAGCCTTGGCGATGACCCGGCGGATATCCTCGAAATGCTGGGCGGGCGTCTTGCGAAGCTGGAGTTGAAGATGCTTCAGCGACCCTTTGGCAAGGATGTTCATCACCTTGCCGCCACAGGAGGCGATCCAGTCCACGGAAATGCCATCGTCCACGAAGCCCAGGGCTTCCACCCGGTCGATACAGCCGTTGGCCCCGGCCCATTCGCAGATTTTGGCGAAGGCCATCTCCTCCCCCTTCGACACGCGCGCAGATGCCACTTCGATGCGGTCCACGCGCAGTTCTTCCAGCAGGAGTTCCGCAATCGCCAGTTTCTCACTGACATTGAACGAAACCCCGGCCGTCTGCTCCCCGTCCCGCAGGGTGGTATCCATCACTTCGATCATCGGCTCTGCTCGTATTTTTCAATTTTGTCCTTCTGTTCCAGGAGATAGTCGATATCGTCCAGGGCATTCATCAGACAGTATTTCTTGTAGGCGTTGAGTTCGAAACGCTCGCTGCGACCGGTGGAAAGATTGGTCACGGTCTGGGCAGGAACGTCCACCCGCACTTTCATCTTCGGGTCCTTGGCGATGCTCTCGAACAGTTCGGCGAGGAAGTCTTCGCTGACCACCACGGGAAGAACGAAGTTGTTGAGTTCGTTGTTCTTGTGGATGTCCGCGAAGAAGCTGGAAATCACCACCCGGAAACCGTAGCCGGCGATAGCCCAGGCCGCATGTTCGCGGGAAGAGCCGCTGCCGAAGTTCTTGCCGGCAACCAGGATACAGCCGCTGTAGCGCGGATCGTTCAGCACGAAATCCTTCTTGGGAGAACCGTCGGCGTTGAAACGCCAGTCGCGGAAGAGGTTGTCCCCGAAGAATTTTTCATCGCGGGTCACCGCTTTCAGGAAACGGGCGGGAATAATCTGGTCCGTATCCACGTTCTCCAGCGGAAGGGGAACGCAACTGCTTTCTATGATGTCGAATTTCTGTTTCATAATACCTCCCTCGGATCGGTGATAACGCCGGTAACCGCCGCGGCTGCGGCAGTCAGCGGACTGGCGAGCAGGGTACGGGAACCCGGGCCCTGACGGCCTTCAAAGTTACGGTTGGACGTGGAGACGGCATATTTTCCAGCAGGGATCTTGTCGTCATTCATCGCCAGGCAGGCGGAACAGCCGGGCTGACGCACCTCGAAGCCGGCCGCTTCCAGAATCTTGTCCAGGCCCTCGTCCTCGATCTGCTTTTTGACCATCCAGGAGCCGGGAACCAGCCAGGCGGTCACGCCGTCGGCTTTGCGACGGCCTTTCACGGCGGAGGCAAAGGCGCGGAAGTCCTCGATACGGCCGTTGGTGCAGGCGCCGAGGAAGACGTAATCCACCTTGTGGCCCAGCAGTTTCTGTCCGGCCTCGAAGCCCATGTAGCGCAGGGCTTTCTCGAAACCGGGACGCTGCTCGGCGGGAAGGCTTTCGAGCGTGGGGACCGAGCCGTCGATGGCGATGCCCATGCCGGGATTGGTACCGTAGGTAATCATGGGTTTGATATCGGCCGCGTCAAAGACAAGTTCCTTGTCGAAGACGGCGTCGTCTCCGCTTCGGAGCGTTTTCCAATAGGCCACCGCCTTGTCCCAGGCTTCGCCTTTGGGCGCGTATTCGCGTCCCTTGAGATACGCGAAAGTCGTCTCGTCGGGCGCGATGAAACCGCCGCGGGCCCCCATCTCGATGGAGAGGTTGCAGAGGGTCAGGCGGCCTTCCATGGAAAGGCTCCGGACCGCACTGCCGCGGTATTCGACAAAATAACCGGTGGCGCCGGAGGTGGTGAGCTTGCTCATCAGGTAGAGGGCGACGTCCTTGGCAGTCACGCCCTTGCCGAGCGTTCCTTCCACGCGGATGCTCATGGATTTGGGCTTCTGCTGGAGAATGCACTGGCTGGCGAGCACCATTTCCACCTCGGACGTTCCGATACCGAACGCGACGGCGCCCATGGCCCCGTGGGTGGAGGTATGGGAGTCTCCGCAGACAATGGTCATACCCGGCA
>JAGCXP010000071.1 GCA_017961345.1 Bacteroidales bacterium
TAACGGCCGGGGAGAGGTTGGCGGGATAGACAGCCCATTGGCCGAGGCTGGCGCCATCGGAAATTTCGCCGGAGAAGTCAGTCGCAGCGCCTTCAGAAGCGGCCGTGAAAACATCGAACTTCACGGTGCCATCCAGGTCTTCCATCACGGAAATCTCGTCATCGGCCAGCCAGCTGAAGACCTTGTCATTCGCATAGGCGGTTTTAGTTTCGACATAGGACCCTCTGATGGTCACGGGATGGGTGGCTTCTTCGAGGGCGGGAGTTTCGACAGCCTGTTCCTTGTTGCAAGAAACGGCAAATACTGCCGCAAGGGCGAGAAGGGAGATTACAGATTTTCTCATGGTTCGTTTCTTTTTACAAGTTCTTAATTCGACCACGGGTCAAAGGAGACGGGATCGTCCAGATTCTCGCCTTTGTTCCCCTCTAGATCTTTGACAGACAGGATGCTGGCCTCGAGCCGGATGTCGAGGGTTTCGGCCTCGGGGGCCTCATACCAAAGTTTCTTTTTCATAAATTTATAGTATTAAACAATCAATTATCGGAGATATGGGTCAGGAAAAACGCGATTTTGGCCAAAATTTGTAATTTCCTTGGAAAAAACCAAATTATTCTCAGTATTTCTGCAGGGTGTGCTATCTCAACTACTCGCGCTCGTTCACCTCTATTCTCCGAAAAAGAGTGTATCTTTGCGGCCGGAAATGAATACGGAAAAACTCTCCGGACATCTGGCCGTTGCCGGAGCTTACACGATTTTCGGCCTGAACATTGCCTTGTGCAAGGATATCGCGAATTCCGATGTCCTGTCGCCCTACGTCTTGTTCACTTTGCGGGCGCTCGGTGCCACCGCCCTGTTCTGGCTGATCTCGCTGTTCATGCCGTCCGAGAAGATTGAAAGGGGAGATTTTTGGAAGATTGCGGCCGCATCGGCAATCGGCCTTTTCCTGACCCAGATTTCATTCTTGATCGCCATTACGATGGCTACATCCATCGATACGGCCATCATGGGGACGCTCGGTCCGATTTTTACCATGTTTTTTGCATTCCTCTTCTTGAAGGAACCGATTACCGGGAAGAAGGCCGGCGGCGTTGCTCTCAGCTTCGCCGGCGTCCTGTACCTGATCTATCATTCCGTGCATGCCGGCGGCGCCGACCATTCCACACCTCTGGGCATCTTGCTCCTGCTGGTCAACAGCCTCAGCTTCTCCCTGTATCTGGGCCTCTTCCGTCCGCTCATCTCCAAATACAGCGTGGTGACCTTCATGAAGTGGATGTTCCTTTTCTCCCTGATCCTGTCCCTGCCCATCTCCTTCCGGGGATTCCTGCAGACGGACTTTGCGGCTGTCCCTTCCCGAGTGGTATGGGAAG
Organism: Bacteroidales bacterium; assembly: GCA_017961345.1. GTDB lineage: Bacteria > Bacteroidota > Bacteroidia > Bacteroidales > UBA932 > Cryptobacteroides. The sequence continues at coordinate 1,368 of JAGCXP010000071.1, forward strand.
TCGGCTATCTGGTTTTCTTCGCGACCTTCGTTGCCTACTTCCTGATTCCTTTCGGCCAGAAGCGCCTTCGTCCGACGCTTGTCAGCATGTACGCCTATCTCCAGCCCATCATCGCCGCCATCGTCAGCATCTGGACCGGTCTTGACCACTTTACCTGGCAGAAACTCCTCGCCACCGTCCTAATCGTCGGCGGAGTCGTCTTCGTCAGCCGTTCCCGTGCCCGGACCTGAGAATTCATAATAAAAGCGGCCACTGGGATTTCCCGGTGGCCGCTTAGGTTTGTCTCAACCTTTCGGATGCTAGAAATTGAAACCGAAACGGATGGTTGCGGAAGAAAGGTCGGCAACATCCAAGATCGAGTTGTTGGTTTTGTAAGAACGGTCCTCGTCCTTGGTGGAGTTGAAGATAACATCATAGCCCCACTCGAGTCCGACAAAGAAGTTGTCGACGAAATGGAACTCGATACCCATGGCCGGGCGAAGGCCAAACTCGAAGGAAGAGCTCTTGCGCTCATTATCGCCCCATTTTTCACGCTGCGAAAGGAAACCGACAAGGGCATCGCCGGCGATATAGCCATTGAACCTGCGGGATTTGATCAGGGATTTCTGGAGACCGGCACCCACACGGAAATTGTTACTGGTTTCTTCCGTTGTATAGTCGCTGTCGGTGTTCTTCCTACTCTCGTTGTTGAACCCCAGGCGGACATTGGCACGAAGGGCCAGGTCATCATCTAAAAAGTAGTTGTACATAATGCCGGAAGTCGTTTGGAAGAGAGAGTTCTGGGAGAAGGATCCGAAGGCAGAGAGAGATTGGGTGCCTTTACGAAGGAAAATCGGGGATTCCTGAGCGGAAAGCGCCATGGCGACAAAGGCCAGGACGACACTAATCATAAGTTTTTTCATAAAGCTATTGTATTTTTTCGGGCCGCAAAGATACACTTTTCGTGAAAAAAAGAAAAGAGATGCGATATTCTGTAAAAGATTGTTTCCCTTTTTGCATCTTACTCACGGCGCTTTTTGGTTTATGGAAGTAGTGTGCTGTCCCCGGTCATACAAGCCACTTGCAGATTAAGAAAAAGTATGTATCTTTGCAGTCCCAAAGTGAAATGATCTTTCGGGACAGATTGGAAGCATAGCTCAGCTGGTTCAGAGCACCTGCCTTACAAGCAGGGGGTCACTGGTTCGAATCCAGTTGTTTCCACGATTGATAATGAGGCACTTACAGAGATGTAGGCGCCTTTTGTTTTATTCTCAGGGCGTGAAAAAGGCGTGATTTCAGCATATTCTAACCTCTTTATAGCTCTTCTCAATCCCCTTATTTACCCCTTGTCAGTAGGAAATAACTCTAGTCAAATATCGTATAACTTTACTCGCCAGACGTCCTTCACAGCTTAGGATCGACCATATGCCGCTGAATAATCTTCCCGTCTAGGTAAACATTAAATCCTCTTCCGTTTTCCATAGATCCAAAATGCATCCCGGATTTCCTTCGGACAGCCATTTTTGCGGCCCATAGAGCAACTTTTTTCGATGGGTGGTAAAACTCCTCAATTTTGATTCGATTAGCTTAGAAGACTTCCTTTTTTAGAGGTTTCGGATCGAATTTTTATACCGCAGTCCGCCCTCCGGTACCGCTTCGGTGGCAAGGAAATTGCAGGCCAAAAGGTTAGCGTTTCGACGGGCGCCCCGGCAGCAGCTGCCGGCTGTCCCTACCTGGACTTCGGTGCCCGGGTCTATGATCCCCGGACGGCGGCCTGGCTCAGCCAGGACCCCCTGTCCGAGAAGTACTACTCCATCAGCCCCTACGCTTACTGCGCCGGGAATCCGGTGAATCTGGTGGATCCGACAGGAATGGATTGGTATATTTCGGCGGGAGGAGATTTGAGGTGGTTTGATGCAAATGATCCTGAATACATATTTGAGGAAGAGACTTATTACCAGATAGGAGCATCCGTCTCCATTCTTCAGGATGATGGATCATACCTTAACTACTACCAGAACTACCAGATTGGAAATAACACCTCGGATCCGGAAAATGCAGAAGATCTGATTTTGGGTAATCCCTCCCTGACGGGACGTCTGCTAAGTCGTGATAGTCAACTCCCGGGTTTTGCGAAAGCCGATTTGATGGCCGCTACGATTCACCGGGGGCAGAACGATTTCCTCACTCATCCTGTTACACTTGGAGCAGTAACTGGAACCGTCGGGGTGATGTTGGCGGCAGAAGGGGCTTCCCTGCTTTTGGCGAATAGAATTGGGCCTGGTATCACGAGGGTCTTTTGGTCTGGTGGAACATCAAAGGAAGCCATGCAGTTTGCATTGAATAACCAAATGACAACTTTAGAAATGACTCGGACTGGAAAATTTTTAGAATGGCTTACTGCCATTACGAGTAAAGAATTTACGGCCCCGCTTTGGAATATTGCATCACGTTTTTACGCCGAAGGCGCACAAGGAACGGCACATGTATTTCTGCGAGAGGGACTAAGAAAAGGAATAGGCGTTTGGGGTACTATTGAGAGTCCGATCTTAGAACGAAATGGTGTCTATGTCATTCAACATATTGTTCCACGATAATGAACAAAAACAGATGATCACAACAGAACACGTGGCCCTATTTCTTCGGTATAACGGAGATTGGGATGCTTTTTCCCGATTTCATCGTCCAGGAGAGGAACTGATTCTAGGTGCAGAGCAGTGGTCGTGCATTTTAATGATCTACAACGGATTACGCATTCTTACAAATCGCCCGGATATTTGTACGCCTGTTTTTAGGAAGGCCCTTTTTGCCCGTATTCGATCGGAGAGTACCGACGCAAAAGTCTACGATGAATTGTGTAATATATATGTAAACAACAAGAAGTCATGGAAAAGACGAAACATCAGCAAAATCTTGTATTTTTTGTTGAAAATCAAAAGGAAATTCAAAATAAATTCCCGAATAAATATCTAGTAATCAGGAATCAGGAGATTGCTTTCGTCTCAGATGATTTTGATGAGGCTTTTGTGAAAGGATTTGTTCTGGCATATAGAACAAAAGAGGACTTTCTTGACTATTGCATAGAATATTCCGATCCTTTATACAAGGAAATAATCTTGCACGAATAAACTTATCCCGGCCGTGCAGTTCTCCTGTGAGGTCGGGATTATTCTATCACATCAATAGGGGTAGCGTTCCATCTAGTGTGTCTGGAGTAGAACCCGACACCGCGATGCGATCAGAGGCCAAGGGGGCATTTCGGGCTGTCTCCGCCCCCGTCGGCGGCTCCGTTCGGAGGATCAATACCAGACGGCCGGGGTGTCGCCCAGGTGGAAGACAAGGGTGCCGCCGGCTTTGATGTCGGCGAATTCGAGGTAGCCCTTGTCATAAGGGGCTCCGTTGAGGGTGACGTCCTGGATGTAGCGGCCTTCGCCTTCGCAGCGGATGGAGAAGGTGCCGCCGGCGACCTTGACGTCCGCTTCCTTGAAGCGGGGCAGGCCGAACCAGAACTGCGTGGAGGCCGGCTCTACCTGGTAGAAGCCGAGACTGGACAGCACGTACCAGGCGCTCATCTGGCCTTCGTCCTCATTGCCGGCCAGGCCGTTCTCGTCGGCGAAGTACATGGTGTCATACACTTCGCGGACGCGGTCGGCGGTCTTCGCCGGAAATGCGGATGCGGGAAAGTTCCTTGTTCCAGGCGGCATCGGCCGCGCGGCAGGTTGCCTCGAAGTCCCAGGAAGTTCGGCCGTCATGGCAGCCCGGGCTCCTTCGATGCTGACGGGGGAGAGGGCGACCTTGACGAGGATCTGCTTCCCTTCGGCGAGGTCCCCGAAACCAAGCCGGGCGTACCGGCCGTTCGGGAAGACGGCCGTGAACGGCTCGGAGAATTCCGCATAGAAATAGACGTGCTGGTCATTGGCCCAGCCGGTGGAACGGCGCCGGCCCTGGATGGCCCGGTCTCCGACGAGTTCAAAGCCGGTGTCGGTGGCGCTGTCCCAGCAGCCTCCGTTCTCCAGGTCGATGACGATGGCGGCGTCACGGACGGTACTCTGCTCGCCGTTTATGATGGATCGACCGGTACGGCGGGAAGAATCTACGCCGGCAGCCTCACCCTCGTCAGGACTGCGGCGGGCACGCTTCCCCTCGAAGGGGCCGCCTGGGAAGGCGGACGCATCCTTTCCGGCACCGGAAACGACAAACTAATCTATCAGATTACGGACCATCTTGGTAGCGTGCGGGTGATTAAGGATGGCGAGGGAACGGTCCTGCAGCGGTTTGACTATTATCCGTTTGGAAGCGAGAGCAGGGTATGGACTGCCGGGA
>JAGCXP010000072.1 GCA_017961345.1 Bacteroidales bacterium
CGTGAAAGCCCCCGCCAAGCGCAAACTCACCTGGAAAGAGCAGCAGGAACTCAAGGCCCTGGACGAGGAACTCCCCCGCCTGGAAGCCGAAAAGGCCGACCTCGAGGCGAAGCTTTCCTCCGGCACCCTCTCCCCCGCCGAGCTCCAGACCGCCTCCACCCGCTACGGCGAACTCCAAGCCATCATCGACGAAAAAGAGCTCCGCTGGCTGGAATTGTCGGAAATCTGACGAGGCTGGCGATGGCATGGTGTGGGCCCTGCAGGGGGTCAGCATAAGGCAATTATGAAAGCACTGTGAATCAGCAAGCTGCGAATGTGAATGTACTGAGCCCTACAACCAATCCTCGAGCAGCTTCTTGTCTACCCCGAGCACGCGCTGCAATTGCTCGGCGGAGGTGCCGAACCTTATGGACAAGGTGCGGCACAAACGGAGGAGTTCTTTGACGGCGAGCTGGCGATGGTTCTGGACATTCAGTTCGTTTTGGCAAATGGCCTGCACCCGGGTGGCGATTTCCTGGTCGCTGAACTTGAGTTCCATCGGCATGCCTGACAGTTGGTTGTGCCGTGCCTCGACCGGTTCCATCAAGCGTCGGAGGAAAGTAACCTCGTCATTTTGGAAGGCTTTTTCAACCGCTTTCCAGTTCACAAAATGGGGAATCAGCATGCCGGATTCGGTGATTTCCCAGTCCATTGGTACCTTGATGTTGGTTTTGAGGATCCGGCGCAGTTCACGCACCGTGAAAGTGGAGGCTTTCCGACCATTCATCAGGCCCCGTTTGGCGAAGTACATTCCGACGGAACTCCATGGGTAGTCGCCTGGAAAGCAGATTTTCGCTTTAAAGGGATTCCTCAGGAGGTACAGTACTTCAATGATGAAATGATCGAGCCCCTTGACGACCACCACTTCCCGATTCTTCGGTCCGTAGGGGATGACACCGCTCAGCCCGTATTTCTTTTTCAGCCAGAGGGAGAGCCGATGCATCACCGCATCGTAATAGGCCTCGCATTTCTCTTGGGGCCCGCCCAGCAAGAGATGAATGTGGCTGCTCATCAGCGTGAAAGTATAGACCACTACGCCTGGGAACTGAAGCAGGATCAAGGCCAATGTATTGATCCCATAGATATAATCCTCCTCATCCCGGAACAGCAGTTCCTTCTCCAACTTCTTGGAATTGATCTGAAAGCACGGCTTCATTTTTTGCTTCAAGGTACGGCAGCCGCCTGCATTCTGCAAGGGATTGTTGATAACTTGTGTTGTTTCAGTAGTTTTTTTATCTGTTTCTTGTTACATTTTGCCCATCTTTGCGTTTAAAGGACAGAGTAACAACAAGATGGCAGACATCCTGACAGAGACATACCAGCGGATCCGGCTGCGACTGAAGGACCGGGCGGGGAAAGTGCTCGCGGACGCAGAGGCGGCCGAGGATGCCTTGCAGGACGCTTTCTTGAAACTGTGGGGACGCTACCCGGTGCGGAACGAGAAGGAGGCGGAAGCGCTATTGACCAGGACGGTGCGGAACGTGTCCATCGACCAGCTCCGGAAGCGAAAAACGGTACCGCTCGCGGGAGACCTGCCGGAAGAGGACACAGAAGACCGTGAGACGCAGTTCCGGCGGGTCGAGGAAATGGTCGATACAGCATTGACCGACATCCAGAGACAAATCATCCGGCGGCACGAATACGAAGGTGTCACTTTGGAAAAGATCGCTGAAGATCTGGGTATGCAGCCCCCGGCTGTACGGATGCAACTCTCCCGGGCCCGAAAAGCCATTCGAGAACAATACAGAAAACGATACCATGAAGAATAAAGCTTACTACATAGACCTTTCCGAGCGCTGGTTCGACGCCCTCCTCACCGAGGACGAGGAGCACACGTTGAAAGCCTTCCTGGCATCGACGGACGATCCCGACTTCGATGAGGTGAAGGCGGTAGCTGGCTACTTCGCGATGGGGAAGGCTACGCACGGGCCGCAGGAAGCGAGCCAAAAACCCACACAGGAACGGCGAACCACGCTTCGTCTTACCTGGGCGGCCATCGCCGTCGCCGCCAGCCTCGCCGTGGTCGCGGCCATCGGCCTGTATCATCGACAGAATGACTGTTACATCCTGGCTTACGGCGAGAAATCGACCGACCCGAAGCTGGCGCTGGCCGACATGAGCGCCACCCTCGAAGGCATTTTCGGGGAAGGCGAAGACGTGAGTGAGGAACTGTTTGACCTTTTCAACCCTGCCTTATGAAACGGATACTATTGATAATTACCGCATTACTGCTTTCGGTATGGACCGCTTCCGCCCAGCGGGACCTCGAGGTGGGCGCCATCTTCGATGGGAAGGTCGTACCGCGGAAGGTTATGAAGGAAACTTTCATCAAGAGCGCACAACTGGATCCTTTCAATCTGGAACAGTATCATAGTGTCTCCTTCACGGGAGATGATCATGTCCTGGAAGAGGTCTCCCGCCGCGTCCTCGCAGATGCGGAGAAAGCCACTGACCAGGAAATCCACATGAACGAGGGCAACCTGGTCTATGCCATCCTGACCTTCGAAAGAGCCAACCGAGACAACCGGTTCGTTTGCTACCAGTGCGTCTCCAAAGAAGACAGCCATGTCATCACCCTCGTCTTCATGCATGGCCCAGCCACGCTGGACGACCTGAAGAGACTCTTCAAAACCAAGAAATAAATCCCGATCATGAAAAAGATACTTGTCCTTCTCGGCCTGACCCTGGCCACCGTCTCCCTTTCTGCCCAGGAACTCCTGGATTTCTCGCAGCCCGATCCCGTGTCGGCTACGCCGGTCCGCTCCAGCAAGCTTTTCCGTTTCGCGCTGGGCGCCCGGATGGACTTCTCTCCGGTCATTGCTGCCTCGGGTGGCTTTGAAATCTCCCCCTCCTTGCTGTTGGGCTTTGAATTCCGTCCCTGGCGGAATCGGCATTATTTCGGTTTCGGAGTGGCGACCGAGTATGTCAATTCTTCGTTGGAGAAGGCTCACTACGCCATTGCCGGAGACATACTCTCCTTTGGCGACAATGAAAACGGAGCGATGGAGATGGATCGATTCGGTTACGCTTTTCCGCTGACCTACGGATTCGACTTCAACCAGCGTAAATCCCTCGAATTCTCGGTGATTGCCCATTATTGGACCAACCTGAATCTGACCAATCTCTATGGGAGTGGCCCCCAGTATGAATATGTGCAGGCGCAAGGGCTCGGACAGAATAGCGCTGCATCCTTAATCGGCACCTACTACAGGAAGTACAATCCGTTTACGGTCGATTTCGCCATCGCCTATTATCCCTTTACCAATGGGGGCATCGGCCTGAAATTCTCACCGCCGATGCTGTTCAAGAAAGGAAAAGGGCCGGACTATACGACGGTTTCCTGGAGCTTTATCTTCCGATTCTGATCAGGTTTGAGGGGTTAGCACGACTTGTTTCGTAATCAGTTGATTCAAAGTGCATTAAAAACTTCACCGTACTGACCCCACTCGCTTTTCGGAGGGGTCAGCACGGGGGCGTGCTAAACCCTCTCGAAAAGGGAGGGGGTTAGAACTGGCGCAAAAATAAATCGTTGAATTTCAAGACATTCCAAAACACAGCGTGCTGACCCCCTCACAGCGACTGGGTGAGGTGACCAGGCGTCCGTGCGTTTTTGGCGGGAAATGGTTATCTTTGTCCGGGAAAAATGACACCGGATGAAAAAGTGTATGATAGCCGTTCTGGCCGCCGCATGGACCACCCTGACGGCCACGGCCCAGGAGGAGCCGAAGACGGGGTGGGTGTTCACGCCGTTTCCGGATGTAAGTTACAATTCTGACATCGGATTGAACCTGGGCGGATTCTGCGATTTCTTCTATTATGGGGATGGGACGGATTACCCGAATTTCCAGCATCACATCGCCGTGTGCGGAGCGTGGGCCACGAAAGGTTCGTGGTATCTGCACGGACTGTTTGATTCGAAGACGCTGATCCGGGGCGCCCGCGTGACGGGCTCGCTCACCTACCGGGATGCGTCCATGAACAACTTCTACGGGTTCAACGGCCTCCATTCGCCCTATTTCCCGGAATCAGACCTCAACGCGCAGACGCGCGAAGCCTATTACACGGACCACAGGCGGGTTCTCCGCGCGGTGACGACATTCCAGAAACCCGTCCATGGGAGACTGAACGTGATGGCCGGCGCGCTTCTGCGAAGCATCTACGTCTCGGATTTCGACCTGAAGACCTATGACAACGGGAACTCGCAGTACTGGGACTACCGGC
>JAGCXP010000073.1 GCA_017961345.1 Bacteroidales bacterium
AAGCACGATGACGGCAATGATGATGGCACTGAAATACTCGATCCGCCCGAAGCCGAACGGGTGCTTGCGGTCGGCCGGACGTTGGGAGAGTTTGGTGCCTATGATGGTGATGACGCTCGAAAGAGCATCGCTGAGGTTATTTACCGCATCCATCACAATGGCCACGCTCCCGGCGATAAAACCGACAACCGACTTGAATGCCGCCAAAAGTACATTGGCTGCGATTCCGATGATGCTGGTGCGTATGATTTGCGAACTTCGATCCATCTAATATCAATAGGGATATATGTACTGAATGCGCTCGTGAACTATTCTTTCGCCCTCGAAATCCACGGTGAGCCTGTTTCCGTAAACGGTAAAGGTAAAGCGCTCTGTCTGTCCGAAGCATTCGAGGATGGCCGAACCATTTATTCCGTCAAAGCCGTAAGATCCCCGGTAGTCCCAGGAAGATCCGTCGTCGTAATAATACTCCTGGTGATAGATGTTTCCGTTTTCCAGAAAAGTGATGTCGCTCAGGAAATCGTAACCGTTGTAACGCCAGGTAGTATAGGTGAGCGAAGTATCTGTAAGAGGCATCCCGATCGGGTCGCCGCAGGATGTTGCCGCCAGAGCCGCGATGGCGAGGATAGTCAGTGAAAAGAGCCGTTTCATATTAAGGGTGTTTTTCTGCTTCAACTTCGCAAATCTAATAAAATGATTTGATATATTTGCGATTATGAACTCCATCAATTCACAAAGAATAGCAATAATCGGATGCGGCAATATGGGCGGTGCCGTGGCAAGGGGCCTGCTGAGGGCCGATCCTTCCGTGCATTTAATCGTAACTGCCGCGCATTCCTCCACCCTTGACAAATATGCTGCTCTCGGTCTGGATACTTCGCTGGACAATGCCGCGGCGGCATCATCGGCCGATGTTATAATACTGGGTGTCAAGCCCTGGTTTGTGCAGCAGGTCCTCGCGCAGATCGTTCCGGCACTCTCGGGAAAACTCTTCCTGTCTATGGCGGCTGGCATCCCCTCGGAACAAATGGCCGCCTGGCTCTCCGGATCCGGCGTTCGCGCCGCCTACACAGTGATTCCCAATCTTGCGGCCGAAGTGGGGGAGAGTATGACTTTCGCCTCGCCCGTCATCGGTGGAGCAGATGATGAGGTTAAAGCTTTGTTCGACAAAGTAGGAAAGACGCTGATTGTCGATGAAAGGCGGCTTCACGCCGGACTGATGGTTGCTTCCTGCGGAACGGCTTTCGCTTTGCGTTACGCCCGGGCTGCAATGGAAGGAGGGGTGCAGCTGGGATTGTATCCCCACGAAGCCCGGGAGGCTGTTTTCCAGACGATGAAGGGGGCTGTTGACCTGGCAACGGAGCGCCGCTCCCATCCCGAGGCGGAGATTGACAGGGTCACTACTCCCGGAGGCATTACCATACGCGGACTCAACGCAATGGAGCAGGCCGGCTTCAGTTCGGCCGTTATCGCCGGCCTGGTAGATTGACCTGCAGGCATACAGGTCGGTACATTTTGGCGAAATCATAAACAAAAAGATGCCCTACAAGTGATTGTAAGGCATCTTTAAGCGGTGCGGAAGGGACCGCAAATCGCGAAAAACAGTACATCCTCGATTTTTAGTACATTCTCAGTACATTTTGGCGAAAACTGAAAATAAAAGATGCCCTACAAGTGGTTGTAAGGCATCTTTAAGCGGTGCGGACGATACCGCATTTGACGAAAAAATAACATACCATTCCGAAAGCCAAATTTCATAACTATTTAATAATCAGTATAAATACGAAAAACACCTTTCGGCACCCCATAGTGTACTTTCGGGATTTTTAGTACATTTTCAGTACACTTATTCGGGATTATTTTGTATCTTTGCAGTACGAAATTTAAACATATCAGTTATGGCAACCACATTTGTACTGCTCAACAAAGAGGCCAAAGGACTTGTCCCTTTGTACATCCGGATCCAGCATCCAAACCCCAAAATCAACATCAGAACCAAGATTGATCTCGACGTCCCGGCCGAGAAGTGGAAGCTAAACCGCAACGGCGCCGCATGGTCCAATTACGCCCAGAGCGAGTCCGGTTCTTTCGTAGTCGCCAAGACGGAAGAGATTCGGACAGCCATCGACTCCAGACTTCGGGAAGGCAAAGCGCTCACCACAAATGACGTCCGCAAAATCTGCGACGAAATCATCTACCGCGAAGAGCGCGATGAGCAGCTGCGCCAGGAGGAAGCCCGCCGCCTGGCGGAAGCCGAGGCCAAGCGGATGACCCTCTCCAAATACATCGACCTCTACATCCAGCAGATTTTCTCCGGAGCCCGTCAGACCGACAAAGGCAGCAACTTCGCCTACGGCACGGCCAAATCCCTCCGGGAGTCGATGACCGTCTGGAAGACCTTCCAGAAAGAGACCCACAAGACCTACGACTTCGACGATATCGACATGCCGATGTACTATAAGTACACCGAGTGGATGAAGGATCGCAACTACGCCATCAACACCGTAGGCAAGCACATCAAGAACCTCAAGAGCATCCTCCGCTGCGCTGAGTCCGAAGGCTACAACCAGAACCAGCGCTTCAAGGACAAACGCTTCCGCGGCACCCGCGTGGAAGTGGACTCCATCTACCTCACCAAAGAAGACCTCAAGAAGTTCTGCGCCGTTGACCTATCAGGCAAGCCCAAGGGATACCAGGAAGCCCGCGACATCTTCCTCGTCGGCTGCTGGACAGCCCAGCGCGTCTCCGACTACAACAACATATCCCGCGACGCCATCCAGTCCTACACCAAGCGCACCATCGTCGATGTCCCCGATCCTGAGAACCCCGGGCAGACCAAGCCGGAAATCCAGCTCCGTGAGGTCATGTACATCAACATTCGCCAGCACAAAACCGGCGCCAAGGTGGCCGTTCCTTGCTCCTCGGCGCTCAAGACCATCCTCGAGCGCTACGACTACCAGATGCCTCACTTGGCCGACCAGGTCATCAATCGCTACATCAAGGAAATCGGCGAATGGGCAGGCATCGACGACATCGTGGAAATGGTCGAGACCAAGGGCGGCAAGAAAACCACCGTTAAATATAAGAAATATAAGCTCATTCACTCGCACACGGCCAGGCGCACCGGCGCAACCCTGATGTACCTCTCCGGAATGGATGTCTATGACATCATGAAGATCACCGGACACTCCTCGCCCAACATGCTCAAAAAATACATCAAAGCAGACCAGTTGGAAGTTGTGGACAAGATTATCGACAAGTACAACTACTTCGATTGATATGGAAACAACAGAAAGACAAACTCTAATGACGGTGGCGGAACTGCTCGGTTCCGCCATCCTGCGTATTGATCGCATTACCCGCAGCCTTCGCGGAGAGCAGATGAACAGACTGGAAGCCGCAGGTATCCCCGAAGACATCCTCAAGATGAAAGAAGAATACGCCGCCCTGGACGATTCCCTGCAGTTAAGCGTCTTTTTCATCAACGACCAGTGGCCAGCCATTGAGAACAACCGCGCCCGCCTGGGCGAGCTCCGCAGCTTCGCCGACGGCTTCGGCCGCTTCTGCAGCACCGTCACCGCCTTCGATGATGCCGTCATCGCCGACGAACCATCGGCCTGGAAGCTCCTGGGCGAATACGAGGCCTCACGGGAATACGCCACCCTCGCGGGCAAATATACCAGCCTGCTGCGTCCCGCCTTCGAATATGAGCAGAGCGTCCGGCCTGGCCAGAAACCACGACTCAGCCCGCTCCAGGGCCTTTGTGAAGATCTGCAGGACTACTTCACCGGCAAGACCGACAAAGATCTGGAAGATGCCCTCCTCAAAGGTCTCCCCGGAGGCCCCAAGGGAACCTGGAACGGGACGTTGACGCAGGCCACCTATTTCGGCCAGCATTTCAAAGTCAGCGCCCAGACGATGAACAAGCTGTTCTCCTTCACAGGCAAATACGGCCAGCCGGAAAAAGCCCACTACACCAAGTACAAGGCGAACAAGATCCTTCCGGAATCGCCCTTCGCCGTCCTATTGTCGAAATACCCCCGAAAGGGATAGCGGAAATATGTCGATGGAAATCGGCACGCCGAAACGGTAAAAGCTCTCGCCCGAGGGCTTTTTTTATCCCGTGCCTCGACATCTACCGACAATCCTCGACATCCGAAAACTATTGATATTCCGCAATTTCCCTTTCATCTTTGCATTGCCGGAAAGGTATTCCGGTAGGGAGTGCGCACAACCCTATTGTCTAATTTCAAAGTGATAGAACTATGAGTGTATTGGACGCAATAGGTGATTATCTGGAGGGCATCGTATACGACAGTGTCCGGAAAGCGATGATAGAGGTTGCTCCTAAACCAAAGGCTGATGAGGAAGAGGTTTATATTTCAGCAAGAGAAGCTTGTGAATATCTCGGAATCAAGACCACCGCATTATATGACAGGCTCAAGCTGCCCGACATCCGTTCCAAGAAGGAAGACGGACGGCGGATGGTGTGTCTGAACGATTTGAAAAAGCTTAAGGAACAGAAAGCCATTGGCAAATATGCTCGCTATAAAGGGAAATTGTAGTTCAACGCAAACTTCCTTTAACAGAGTATATTATGGCAAATCTGACCAAAATCGGGCCCGACAAAAGGCCCGTAGGTGAGACGCCGGTATGCGTCTTCCACCGTGCAACCACGCCAGGCAAAGGAGAGCTCCCGCTGGAGCTCCGCGGCCAGGCCTACCAGAAAGAATCCTCCCAGATTCAAATCCTCACGCTCTCCGCCTTCCTGGAACTCGGACTGCAGTACCCCGATGAAATCCGCCAGATCCGGCAAACCGCCGACAAGGCCGAACGTGCCCGCCTCAAACGGAATCTCCTTCCGGCTGGGTGCATATCCTGCCAGGTAAAGACCCGAATGGCCGGCGTCCGCAAAGAAGATAAGATCGAGGCCTACAACTCCCTCATCGTCCTGGACTTCGACAACCTGGAAGACGTCACCCGAGCCAAGCAGGACCTCGCGCAGTTGCCCTACATCTGGTACATCGGACTCAGCGTCAGCGGGGAAGGCCTCTTCGCCATCGTCCCCGTCGATACCGACGACTGGCGGGACCACAAACACTACTTCGAAGCCCTCAGCCGGGAAATGAAAGACATCGGCTACACCGTCGACGGCGCCTGCAGCGACGAAACCCGCCTTCGCTTCATCAGCATCGACGAGCATCCCTACCTCAACGAAAGCTGCGACATCTACTGTCTCCCGGAAGATGATCCGGAAGAGCTGCAGGAAGACTTCCAGACCCACGACATCCCGGACGAAGCCCGCCTGGAGATGTATGTAGAAGAGTGGGAACGCAAGAAGATTCCTCTCGATGACTACGACGAATGGCTTACCCTGGGCATGGCCCTCTCCGGCCTTGGAGACGCCGGCCGGGCCGCCTTCCACCGCATCTCAGCCTTCTCCGGCAAATACGATGCGGCCGCCACCGACAAGAAGTTTGACGAACTGGCCAGGAACACCCGCGCCATCGGCCCCGGCAGTTTCTTCTACCGCTGCCACCAGCGCGGCGTCATCCCGGAAAGCATTCCACACTACGAGTGTATCCCATTCCCCGTTGAGGTATTCCCCAAGAAAGTCCGGGAAATCATCCTGGAAACCCACAAGCACCAGAATTTCCCCATTGACTACATAGCGCCCTGCCTGCTCTTCGTCGCCGCCCTCTCTTGTGGGAACGCTGCCGTTGTGGAGATGCAGATGGGCTGGAAAGAAAAGCCCCTCCTGTACCTGGCCATCGTAGGCGGCCGCGGCACCAACAAGACCAGCTGCTTCGACTTTGCCCTGGCGCCCATCCGGGAGAAAGATGACGAGCAGTACGAGCGCTATGTCAGCGAAAAGGCCCTCTACGATGCAGAATTCCTCAAACCCCTGAAAGAGCGCAACCCCAAGCTGGAGATGCCTATGTACCAGCAGTACATCCTCAGCGACTTCACCCCAGAAGTCCTGGTCCGCCAGCACAAAGCCAACCCCCGTGGCCTCATCGTCTTCTTCGACGAACTCATAGGCTTCATCTACAGCTTCAACAAATACCGCAGCGGGGCCGACGAACAGATGTGGACCCAACTCTTTGCCGGAGGCGGCGTCACCGTCAACCGCGTAGGGGCCGACCCCGTCAAGATCAACGACACCTGCATCGGCGTCTTCGGCGGCATCCAGCCGGAAATCCTCTCCAGCTTCGCCAAAGGCAAGATCCAGAACGGCTTTGTGGACCGATGGCTCTTTGCCTATCCCGAGAAAGTCCCGTACCCCAAGTTCAACGACGTGGACATAGATGAACGCATTGCCGCTAACTGGACCAAGATAATCCAGCGGATCCTCTCGCTGCCGTTTGAAGGAACGCCCAAGGTCGTGAAACTCTCCCCGGGAGCCAAGGCCCTCTACAAAGAATGGTTCGACAACCTCAGCAACCAGAAGAACAATGGCGGCAGCAGCTTTGCCGGCCTGGCCACCAAGATGGACCGCTACTGCGGCCGCTTCTCCCTGGTACTGGAAGTGCTCAAGTTCGGCTGCAAGGAATCCAAGCTCCAGGACATCAGCGAAGACAGTATGCGCGGCGCCATCGCTCTAAGCTACTACTTCATCGCCTGCGGCATCAAAGCCCACCGCAAGTTCCTCAGCTCTCCCGTTGATGAACTACCCGGGATGCAGAAAACCATCTACGACGAACTGCCCCAGAGCTTTGAAACCCGCACCGGCCTGGTCATAGCCGAGCGCTACGGAATGCCGGAAAGAACCTTCAAACGCTGGCTTTCCACCAGCCTTTTCCGGAAGATTACCCACGGCTTCTATGAGAAACGTTATCGATAACCCCCTATGGCACAACTGGCACTTTTGGCACTTTCGGCACCTCCCCAAAATGCCAATAATGCCAAAAGTGCCAAAGGTTATGAATAGAATGATTATCTTTGCATAGAATCCTTGGATTCACAATAATAGACACTTGCTTATGAGTCAAAATGATATTATCATC
>JAGCXP010000074.1 GCA_017961345.1 Bacteroidales bacterium
CTTCACCCGTGTTGCGGATGTAGATCTGGCTCACCTTGACCGAGTCGGGCTTGTTCACCTCGTCGATCTTGCGCAGCATCATCCAGACGTTGTTGTCGAAAATCGGACCCTCGACGGCACCGACGGCAGCGGTCTCGGCAAAGTCGCGGACCACACCGGCGAAGGCCGAGTTGGCGATATAGCAGTTTTCGAAAGGAATCTCGGAATGGGCGTTCACCAGGGCCTCATAGTCGGCCGTGGCGGCGAAGTTCTCGGCCACGCGGTCGATTTCCTTCTTCACAGCGTCGTTGTCGTCCTGGGTGGGCAGCACGTCAACCACGACATAGCGGGCACCGCGGTAGGGTTCCTGGCGGAACTGTTCGATGCGGGCGTCGTAGAGTTTCTTGGCTTCTGCCTTGGAAACCTTGAAGGCGGAATCGGGCACGGAAGCGTAGGGTTTGAAAGCATAGGCGAAATCGACCGAGCGCTGACGGGCGTCGAAAGAAGCCTGGGCCTCGATGGCGTTGGAAGAGACGGCCTTGTCGAGCAGGTTGTTGATCTTCTCGTCGAGACGGGCGTATTTCAGGTTGTTCTCCCAGAACAGCCAGTAGTTCTTCATCTGCTGGATCTGTGCCTGGGCATCGGCCGAATACATGGAAAGGTCCTCCAGCTGGATGGTACGCAGGAAGTTCATCATCTGGGCACGGTCGAACTGGCCGGTCTCCGGATTCTGGAAGAAAGGCATCTGCTGTACGATGTAGTGGACGTTCTCGCCGTTGACCATATCGAAGAGCTCCTTGTCGGTGACCGTGACACCCAGGGCAGCGGCCTGCTCGTCGAGCAGTCTTTCGCGGACGATGGTCTCATAGACCGACTCTCTGATCTGGTTGACAATTTCTTCACTCAGGGTAGTCTGTCCGGTCTGCATCTTGTAAACATCTTCCATTTCCTGGATGCGGGCTTCGTACTCGCGGTAGTTCAGCTTGTCACCGTTGATATGGACGATATTCTCCTGAGACTGCTGGAACAGGGACGACCCTGAGGTGAGGAAGTCTCCGATGATGAATGCAAACATAGCCAGACCCACCACGATCAAAAGCAGGATGGACTGTTTTCTGATTTTCTGTAAAGTTGCCATTGCTATAAAATGTTACTGTTAATATCCTCTTTTCCGGCGCTGTTGCCGGCTCTTTTGAAAAGAGCGCGCAAATGTATAAAAATTATGTCACTTATCGGTGTTTTCCGCGTTATTTAATTGTTTATTTCTTCATTTGGCGCTCCAGTGTCCTCTTCCTCGGCGTCTATGGGGAACAAACCCTTGATTTGGAAGACCTCGTATTTGGTCAGCGTCTCGTTCGACTGGAAGCCATAGCCCGTCAGCACCTGGCTCTTCTGCTCGATGCGGATGAAGGAGTCGGAATAGACCGTGTGATGCTCCTGGTCCCAATACAGGAGGTTGGTCTCGAACTTCTCGCCCGAGAGGTTCATCACCTTGACGTTGTTTTTCAACTCCCAGATCTTGCGGGAGGTGAAATAGCGGGCCGTGTCGCCCTCGACGACCGATTCCACGCGCATGCTGTCGTCGAAACGCTCGAAATAGAACTTCTCCGGGAAAAACCAATAGGGAACCTCCGCCTGGTCAAAGATCTTCCACGTTTCGGCGATGACCTTGTAGCGGATCCTGCCCGAATCGGAGATGAGCGTGGTGACCGAGTCGGCATACATGCCCGGCACGGCACGCCGGTTCTCAAAGCTCGGGATCATGTCCGTCTGGCTCTTCTTGCAGGACGGCAAAAACAACATAACAGCCGCAAGGACTGCAGCTGTTATGCGATGGTTTCCAGGGTTTTCCTTCATGAGAGGCAAATCAGTTCTTGGAACGGACGATGGTTCTCTCGTTGATCCAGCCCTTGACGGTGTAAGGCTTGCCTTCGTCGACCTCGGGGTGCATGAAGACATCCTCCGAACGCGGATACTGCTCGCGGTATTTACGGATCAGGTCGTTGACCGTCTCGGCCACGGAAGGATCGACCGACTTGGCCTTCTCCAGCTTGTCAACAGCCACCCAATAGACGGCGCGGCGGGTGACGGCGTCTTCGAACATATCCACACTGTTGGCATACATCTTGGCAATGAGGATATAGGGATCGGCGTAGTCGGCCTTGTAGTTGACAGCCTCCAGGGCATGGCGGCGGGCCTCGGCGTAGGACTTGCCGGCAAACAGTGCCGATGCGGCCACATATTCGTATTCGGCCTTCTTCTCGTTGTCGGTCTCCAGGGAGACAGCCTCCTTGAGGTATTCGGCAGCCTTCAGGTAGTCGCCCTTCTTGATGCACATGTAGGCGCAACCTTCGGCAGACTCGGCCGTGGGCTGTACTTCATGGGCATACTGCGAAGCCTGGAAATAGACGTTGGTCTCGGTGCATTTGGCCCGCTTGAACAGGGTGATGACCTTGTCCAGCCAGACGGGATCGGCCTTGTTGGCTTCCAGGTCGGGGGCGAAGATCTCCTCCATGCTGGCGCAGTCGGCCACACCGGAATTGACCAGCAGGTCGTCGACGTCC
>JAGCXP010000075.1 GCA_017961345.1 Bacteroidales bacterium
ATCATAATTGTCTGTATTTTAATTTGTTATTATTCTTTCTTCAATGCCTCGGCGGGATTCGTCTGGGCAGTTTTGATGCTTTGGTAAAGCACGCTGATTGCTGCAATGAAGGCAACCGCCAGCCCGGCGAGGGCAAATATCCACCAGTGGAGGTCAATCCGGTGGCCATAGCCGGAGAGCCAGCGGTTCATGATGAACCAGGCAATGGGTACGCCGATGACGAAGGCGATTCCCACCAGCTTCATAAACGACAGCACCAGTTCACGCAGCACGCCGGAGTAATCGGCCCCGAAGACCTTCTTCACCGATACGCTCCGGATTTCCTGCTGCATGTAGTAGGAGCTCATGGCAAAGAGGCCGAGGGCGCTTACCAGGATGGACAGCAGCGTGAAGATCAGGACGATCTTGAGCACCCGGCTCTCGTCCTTGAAACCGTCCTCGATCATTTCCTCGATATACCGGGCGTCGAACATTCTGCCGGGGAACACCTCATCGACTATGGCTTCCACTTTTTTGCGGGCAGCAGCTTGTTCGCCGTTGGTCTTGACCAACAGCACCCAGGGGAAATTGTCCTCAGGGCTCTCTTTCCAGTTGTAAATCATCGCCGCACTTTGGGCCGATTCAAGCGGACGAATCTTGAAATCGTAGTAAACGCCGCCGATGGGTAAACTGCCGTTCGTAGATGTTACATATTCTGTTTCAGATTCTTCGATGCCAATCTGTTTGAAGGCGTATTCATTGAGCCACCAGGCGCGCTGATGGTTGTCCTGCTTTTCTTTCAGCCCCAGGATCTGGAAGTATCCGTCGTCTCCCTGGATCTGCTGGAAGGACACCCAGTTCCCATCACCCACTTCCATGGTCAGGTTATTGGTCCCTTGAAGCGGAATGCCGTTTCCCTGTCCCACTTCTTCCACGCAGGTTTCCGCTCTCAGGCGGTCCAGCAGCGGGCGGAGCTGGCCGCTTTGGCCATAATCATTGTCGATGACAAGGATGTCTTTGGTGTTGTATCCCAGGTCGGCCGTAATCATATGCCGGATCTGGAGGGCCATGGTGAGGGCGCTTACCAGCATCACCACCGCAACCACATTCTGCAGGACGATGATGACTCTGCTATAAAGGGTTTTTGTCTTGAGCCGGAGCGTTCCCCGGACAATCTCGATGGGCTGGGCCTGCTGGATGAGCAGGGCGGGTACGATGCCCGAAAGGATGCCGAGAACGACGATGAAACCCAGTACTAACAGGATATTCACCGGAGTGACGGCCTTGAAGATGGACACCTGATACTCCAGGATTTGTGATGCCAGCGGAGCAAGTGCCTCGGCCAGCAGGATGGCCAGCAGCATCGACATTCCGCAGATGAGGGTACTCTCGGAGATAACCTTCAGGAAGATGCTGCGCTTGTCGGCACCCACCAAGCGCCGGGTGGCCATTTCCTTGGCCCGGAAGCCCGTCAGGGCGGTGGTCATATTGATATAGTTGAGCACGGCAAAGGCCAGCAGTAGCAGGCACATCGCCAGCAGCAGGTTTACAAAGTCCCGGTTGCCGATTTGAACGGTTCCATTCCAGTCCAGATTGCCTTCATCGAGGAAATACAAATCTCTCAACGGGATCAGGCGGACTTGGTCGCAGTTGCTCTTATAAATCCAGAAATTCTCTTCCAGCCATGCCAGCAGTTCCCCTTTCTTTGCCCCAAGGTCGGCGCCCGGGTATGTCATGACGAAACAGGTTCCGCCCGCGGCGTTGCCCATTTCCTCATTGTGCGCAGGATTGGTTTTCGGCATCATCTCGCCGCGGACCAGTACATCCGGCGTCTTGAGAACGGAGTTGCCGAAATCTTTCAGGACGCCGCAGATGGTCAGGTCGGCGCCGCCCGCCTCGGAAAACAGTTGTCTCCCGATGGGGTCCTTGTCTCCGAAATGGGCGTTGGCAAATTCCTCGCTGATCATGCAACGGTCCCAGGAAAGGTGCCAGTCGTCCTTGTTGCCGGCGGCCAGTTCATAGCTGAAGATGTCGAAGAAAGTGCTGTCGGCCGACATCATTTCTCCATAGACTACCTCGTCTGCCCCGTCGATATGGAAGGGGGCGGCCGAAGCCATATTGGCGACGCAGCAGCCCTTTTCAATCTCCGGGAAGTTGTTCTTCAGATGCTTGTCCAGCCAATAGCCCATCGTGAGACTGTTCTCGTTGGCGACGACATAGATCCGGTCGGCATTCTCCTGGAAAGAGTCCGTGGACAGCTGACGCTGGACATACGCCGCCAACAGGAGCACGAAAGCCATGGACACCGTGAGGCCCACTATATTGATGGCCCCGTATAACTTATTCTTTTTAAGGAAGTTCCAAAAACTTTTCATGGTCATTGTCATTCTGAGCATTCCCTTGTCATTCTGTGCATCCCCTTGTCATTCTGAGCGAAGCGAAGAATCTATATTCCATTCTGCCGCCAAATCTTTCCTTTCTGGATTCATTGAATCTATCAAAGCATCTTTCTTTTTTCTGGCCCATCCCTTCAATTGCTTTTCTCTAGCTATAGCTTGTTCTATATCAGAGAATGATTCAAAGTATACAAGCTTTTTACAGTTGTACTTTTGGGTAAAACCTGGTATCAAACCGGATTTATGTTCAGATACTCTTCGTTCCAAGTCGTTAGTCACACCAACATAAATAGTTGTGCTATTCAGACTTGACATAATGTAAGTATAGTAAGTATTGTACATGATATCAATTATTTAGATTCTTCGCTTCGCTCAGAATGACATCACTGTCATGTTGAATGTAATGATACATCTGGATTCTTCGCTTCGCTCAGAATGACATCACTGTCATGTTGAATGTAATGATACATCTGGATTCTTCGCTTCGCTCAGAATGACAG
>JAGCXP010000076.1 GCA_017961345.1 Bacteroidales bacterium
CAGCTGGAACGGTCACGAGCCTATGCGCGACCGCAAACTGCTTCTGACGCGCCGCGAACTCCGTCACCTGGCCGCAGCCGTGAAACAGAAGGGACTCACCATCGTGGCAGTGCGGCTGTATATAAATGATGGCGGCTTCGCAAAGCTCCACATAGCCCTTGCCAAGGGTAAGAAAGACTACGACAAGAGGCAAACCATAAAGGAAAAGGATATCCGCCGCGAAATGGAGCGCGAATAAAATTTCCGGTAGGCTTGCAATTTCAAAAATTGTTGTATATTTGCAGTCCCAAATCGGGGGTATAGCTCAGTTGGTAGAGCGCCTGCATGGCATGCAGGAGGTCAGGAGTTCGAATCTCCTTATCTCCACAAAACAAATTCAGCTGGTCGCACGCGACCGGCTGTTTTGCTTTTCGGCCACTCTGAAAGCTTGCTTTCAAGATGGGCGAAAGTAAAACGGCCTGTAGGCCCGAAGGGCCAACAGCTGAATTCTGTTTTGTAAGGGCCCTCCGGCGAGGACAATGGAGATAGCGCGAACGAAGCGAGCGGAATCTCCGCATTCGTCGCTAAATCTATTTGTCCATCAATCCTTGCTCGATTTCTTCCGTAGAAGGAAGGGCGTTTTTCAAATCGTCAGGCAGCTGCTGGCGGGCAACCTCGTATTCGGAGATCCCCATCGGGCGATTGATTGTTGACAGTGCGTATCGAGCCAGAACGGTATTCTTCTCCTTGCAGATCAGCAGGCCGATAGCCGGTTTTTCTACTTCGGTGTTGAGGAGGTCATCCACCATGGCGACATATCCTGCCAATTGTCCCAGATCCGGGAAATCGAACTCCGTAACCTTGACCTCGATCACGCAATATCGATGCAGCGGGATAATGTAAAAGAGCAAGTCGATGAACTTCTCCTTTCCTCCGGCAACAAGGCGATACTCCTTGCCGACATAAGAGAAGCCCTTGCCCAATTCAACCAGAAACCGGGTGATGTGTTCAATCAGGGCATCTTTCAACTCGGCCTCCTGGTACCTCTCCTTTCCCGGCAGAAATGTGAAATCGTACGGACTTTTCAGAAGCTCCTGGGCAAGGTCGCTTTCCGGCGCCGGTATGGTGAGCGCGAAATTGGTCTGGGCCGCGCCCTGGCGCTCGTAGAGATCGGATGAGAGGAAGTTCAGCAGCACTGCTCTTCCCCAATTATTCTCCAGAGACTTTCTGGCGAAGAATAGACCTTTCTTGGCATCACCTTTCACTTTGTCGATGATGCACATGTGATGGGTCCAAGGTATATTGAAGATGACTTGGAAAACTTCAGCATCTTGCTGAAGAATTGGGCTCTTGAAATCTTCAGCATCTTGCTGACGATTTCCAATTAGCTGACTATAAAGGCAATAGAAGTAATGCGTGTACCTTATGGTTGACTCAGACATTCCTCGTGTCAAATCCAGCGCTTTCCTCAAATCCTTGCTTACATTCTCATAGAAATGGCTGCCATAGCGGTTCTCATACTGCCGCTTCTCGATGTCCTCACCTACTGACCAGTAGAAGCGAAGCATCTCATCATTGACCTTTATCGCAGCCTTTATCTGGCTGGAGCGATATCGTTGTGCCAGCTCTGCAATCCACTGGGCGTATTCTTTATCCAATTTCACGGGCTGTTCCATAGCGAACGTTTTTAAGGCTTACAAATGTAGTGATTAATTTTTGTTTGCCCCGTTTCGCAGCAGCCTTTCCTACATCAGATACTTTTCCATATCCTCTACCGCTCCGCTTCGGAGAAAGGTGGAGGATATGTTGATTTCGGGGGCGTCTAGAAGAAGGATGCGGTAGGCGGGGTTTTCGCTGAGCAGGTCGTCGCGCAGAGCGCGGGAGTCGAAGCCTTCGCGGGGATAGACGAGAAGGCCGTAGTCCAAAAGGATGCGCGTGTAGTCTTTCCAGCGGCGGAAGTCGGCGAGCTGGTCGCCGCCGACGGCGAGCATCAGGCGTCCGGTCTCCCGCGCTTTGTCCTCCTGCTCGCCGTCGGTGGAAAGGAGGTGGGACAAACAATCCAAGGTGTTAATGGTGTAGTGGGGCGGGGGAAGGCGGAGCTCAATGTCGCAGGCCTCGACCTTGGAGAGTTCGGGATGGCGGGCGAGGGCGGCTTGGGCGGCTTCGAAACGCGCCTGGGCGCTGACGCTTGCGGGCGTTTCCTTCAGGGGATTCTGCGGGGAAACGGAAAGCAGCACGCGTGCGACGTCCTTCCGCCCGCAGAGGGCCTTCAGGATGGCCAGGTGGCCGATGTGAAGGGGATTGAACGATCCGCTGTAAAGGACGGTCATTTGCGCTCGAGGTATTCGCTTACGATACGTTCCGCCTCGACGAGGGTGTCTTCGAGACGGTCGTTGATGAGGGTGCAGTCAAACTTTCCTTCGGCAAAATCCATCTCGGCCCGGGCTTTGGAGAGGCGCTCCTGGACGGCTTCGGGGGAGTCGGTGCCGCGGGCGGTGAGGCGCTGGCGAAGGACTTCCATGGAGGGGGCTTTCACGAAAATGGAAAGGGCTTTGTCCCCGAAGTATTGCTTGAGATTCCAGCCTCCTTTGACGTCCACGTCGAAAAGGATGACGTGGCCCTTGTCCCAGATGCGGCGAAGTTCGCTCTTGAGCGTGCCGTAACGGGTGCCGGAATAGACCTGTTCGTATTCCACGAAGGCGTCGTCCGCGATGAGCGCGTCAAACTGGGCCTCGCTCTTGAAATAATATTCTACGCCGTCACGTTCCTGCCCGCGGGGAGCGCGCGTGGTGGCGGAAATGGAGAACTCGAATTCGGGGTGCAGGGCCAGCAGGTGGTTGATAATGGTGCTTTTGCCGGAGCCGGACGGGGCGGAGAATATGATAACTTTTTCCTTCATGGATGGAAAATTTGAGCGTTCTTTTTTCTTTATTTCTGCAAAAATAACTAATTTTGCACGATATTGATGTGCGTGAGCCGTCAAAGATTGGAAATACATAACTTTTAATATTATGGTATCGTACAAAACCCTTGGCCTGGTCAACACCAAAGAGATGTTCGCGAAGGCCGTCGCCGGTGGATATGCCATCCCCGCTTTCAATTTCAACAACATGGAACAGCTCCAGGCCATCATCCAGGCCGCCGCTGAGACCAAGTCCCCCGTCATCCTCCAGGTGAGCAAGGGCGCCCGCAACTATGCGAACCAGACCCTGCTTCGCTACATGGCCGAAGGCGCCGTCGAATATGCGAAGGAACTCGGCTGGGAGAAACCCCAGATCGTCCTTCACCTCGACCATGGCGACAGCTTCGAGCTCTGCAAGAGCTGCGTGGACATGGGCTTCTCTTCCGTGATGATCGATGCTTCTTCCCTCCCTTACGAGGAGAACATCGCCCTGACCAAGAAGGTCGTGGACTACGCCCATCAGTACGATGTGACCGTCGAGGCCGAACTCGGTGTTCTCGCCGGCGTCGAGGATGAGGTTGCCGCCGAAGAGTCCCACTACACCCGTCCCGAGGAAGTGATCGACTTCGCCACCCGCACCGGTTGCGACTCCCTCGCCATCTCCATCGGTACCAGCCACGGTGCCTACAAGTTCAAACCCGAGCAGTGCACCCGCGACCCCAAGACCGGCCGTCTGGTTCCCC
>JAGCXP010000077.1 GCA_017961345.1 Bacteroidales bacterium
CACAACAACAAAAACTCTTCGACTTTCTGGTCGATTCGCTTCGGAAGGAGCGGGAACTGACGCCTCGTGATTTGGCCCTGATGGAACGGCTCGTGACCCACGATACGTTCATGGACCTCAGATGTGACTGGGCGTTCAAACACATCATGTACGACAAGGAGGTGCTGATGATGCTCATCGGTGACGTGCTTGGCGAAGACATCGTGGATCTGGAACTGGACAAGCTGTCTCAACTGCCGAATGAGATAGACCGCTATTTCGCGGGGGACAAGAATGCGACGATGGACGTGGTGGCCGTTACGAAGGACGGCAGCCGCATCATCGTGGAAATCCAGCAGCAGCGTCAGCGTGTGTTCCCCAGCCGGATTCACTACTATGGGGCTGCGATGCTTCAGTCCGAACTGAAAAAGGGGGTGGCATATAAGAAGTTGCGCCCGGTGTATATCATCTGTTTTATGGATTATATGATGGACCACCGTACGGACCAGCTGGTGTACCGTTATTCAATGCGTGAGGAAACCAGCGGAGAACAGTTGAGCAATCTGATGAATATCTACCTGTACGAACTACCCCGTTTGAAAAAGACCTCGATGGAAAGTATGACCGCTGTGGAGGGTTGGTTGTATCTCTTGAAAAATTTGCATAACTTTGCCTCGAAGCCGGAGGGCATGAACCCGCGTTTTGATAAGGTCGTCGACCTCGCGCGTTTCCACCATCTCCCGGATGAGCAACAATATCAGTATATACGCGCCATGATTTCGGAAGAAGAAAAAGAAGATCTGCTCGGTGGAGCATACGACAACGGTTATGATATGGGCAAGATGGAAGGTCGTGAAGAGGGTCGTGAAGAGGGGCGTGAAGAAGCACTAAGGAAGACGGCCCGTAAGATGAAGGAAGCAGGTTCGGATCCTGCTTTTATCGAAGAAATGACCGGCATCGTTCTTTAATCCTTTCAAGAATGAGTGAAAGACGGGCCCGCCACTGGCGCGAGCCCGTCTTTTCTTTGAAAACTGACGGATTTTGATTACCTTTGTAAATTATGGAAGTGATTTTAGACTACAATACCCAACGGGAACCCCTGAAACTGCCCGAGTATGGCCGTCTGGTCTATGATATGGTGCAGAAACTCAAGGAGATAGACTCCCGTGAAAAACGTACCCAGCAGGCTCGCGCCATCGTGAAGGTGATGGAACTTCTCAATCCCCAGGTTCGCAGCCAGGATAATTTTGACCGCAAACTCTGGGACCATCTTTTCATTATCGCGGATTATGACCTGGATGTGGACGCTCCCTATCCGATGCCCGTACAGGCGGAGATAGAAGCCCGTCCCATTCCCATTCCTATTAACAAGAAACCTGTCAAGGCCACCCATTATGGCCGCAACATCGAGAGCATCATCGATTTGATAGCCGGACTCGAGGAAGGGCCGGACAAGACGGCTTTGCTTAGGAATCTCGCGATTTACATGCGTCAGCAGTACCTGATTTGGAACAAGGACAGCGTGGCTGACGAGACGATTTTCGCAGATATCGAGAAACTTTCCGACGGCCGCATCAAAGTGCCCGAAGGCATTGAACTCAGTAAAATCTCTGCGGATGCCAACTTCGCGCGTCCCGGCGTTCAGCCCAAGGGACAGGCCGGCAAAGGCAAGTTTCGCCGTTTTCCTAAGAAGAATTTTCACAAATCCGGCAATAAGTAATGGCTGAGAAGAAAAAGACCTCCGGCCGTAAGTTCGTCCTTACGGATTTTCAAAAGGATCTCATTAGAAAGGGCTTCGCTGCCCTGCTGGTTGTTTTTGCCATTTTTGTGATTCTCTCCTTTGTCTCATTTCTCTTTACCTGGCAGGCGGATTACAGTTATCTTTCCGATGCCGGAATGATGGAAAGGAGTAAATCCGTAGCCAACTGGGCGAGCAAAATCGGTTTTCTGTGGGCCAACCTCTGGGTGGGAAAGTGGCTGGGGGCTGCCGCCCTCGTGCTTCCCGCCTGGCTCGTTGCCTGTATCGTCAAGCTCTTTGCGCCGGGTCATTGCCGTCTGCTTCGCTGGACTGCGCTTGCATCCACGGGAATGTTCCTGCTTTCCATCGTGCTTGCCTTCATCGGTATCCACAGTGGCTTTGATGCCATTCTGCCCTCAGGCTGGGGTGGCGGATGTGGCACCTCGGTCATTTTGGCGATGGAGAATCTTCTCAAACCGCTCATCACCGGCCTGATTGTGCTCTGGGCTGCCTTAATGTGGATTGTCATAGCCCGTCCCGCCTCTCTGGACCGGATTTCCAACTTCTCCCTGCCCGCCTGGCTGCATAAGAAGAAGGGGGACGACGGAGAAGAGGAAGTCAGTCCGGAATATACCGAAGATTTCGGTGGAGAGATTGCGATGACGGAAGATATGATTGGCGATAACTCCGCCCAGGACGCTGTTGTCGAACCGACGGAAGAAGAGACCGCCTCGACGGAAGAAGTCTCTCAGTTTGCTGTCGA
Source organism: Bacteroidales bacterium (assembly GCA_017961345.1). Taxonomy (GTDB): domain Bacteria; phylum Bacteroidota; class Bacteroidia; order Bacteroidales; family UBA932; genus Cryptobacteroides. Next base: position 2,481 of record JAGCXP010000077.1, read on the forward strand.
AAATTCCGAAGGAGGGGAGTCGGCGGTCGAAGGACTGACCATTGAGGTGGATCGCGAAGGGGGATACGACACCCACGTGACCGAAGAACTCGAACAAACCATCGACTACAAGGACAAGATGTCCAAATTCGAGTTCCCTTCCCTAGACCTGCTGGGAGATTATACCAACGCCCAGCATATCGTTCCCCAGTCGGAAATTGATACCACGGCCCTGCGGATTCAGAATACTCTTCGCAGTTTCCGTATCGAAGTAACCGGGGTCAAGGCCATTCCGGGGCCTACCGTTACCTTGTACAAACTGCAACTCGGTGAGGGCGTCAAAATCGCCCATGTGAAGAACCTTCAAGAAGACATCGGCGTAGCCCTTGGAACGAAGACCGTGCGCCTGGTGATGCTTCCCGACGCCATCGGTGTGGAAGTTGCCAACGCTCATCCTTCCATCGTGCCCCTGAAGAGCATGCTCGCAGACGAGGCCTTCCGCGAGTCGAAGGCGGAACTGCCCATTGCCATCGGCTATACCATCAGCCGTGAAGTCAAGACCTTCGACCTGACCGAAGCGCCCCACCTGCTCATCGCCGGTGCCACCCAGCAGGGTAAGTCCGTTGGTCTGAACGTGATTATCAACTCCCTGCTTTATTCCAAGCATCCTTCCGAACTCAAGTTTGTCTTCGTGGATCCCAAGCAGGTCGAGTTCTCGCCCTACGCCTCTCTGCTCAACCACTACCTGGCCGTTCTGCCCAATCCTGCCAGTGAAGAGGAACTCAAGGACAAGGCCATTGTCTTGACCCTCAAGGATGCTGAAAACGTCCTCAAGAGTCTGGTTGTGGAAATGGAAGACCGTTATCAGCTGATGCGCAAGGCGGGTGTTAACAAAGTCAAGCTCTACAACGAGAAATACGTGGACCGTCGCCTCAATCCCGAAGACGGACACAAATACCTGCCCTATATCGTCACGGTGATTGACGAGTATTCCGACCTGACGATGTCCGGTTCCGGACCGGAAGGCAAGGCGGCATCTCGTCGCATCGTCGATCAGATCATCCGTCTGGCCCAGAAAGGACGTGCCGCCGGTATCCACATCATCCTCGCAACGCAGCGTCCTTCGGCCGATGTCGTTACTTCTTTGATCAAGGCGAACTTCCCGATGCGTATCGCTTTCCGTGTTGTATCCCGCGGTGACTCGGAGACCATTCTCGGTATGACGGGGGCTGAGAAACTCATCGGAAAGGGCGATATGCTGCTCTATGCCGGTGCCGCCGAAGTGCAGCGCGTACAGTGCGCCTTTATCTCCAACAAGGAAATCTCTGACGTGGCGGATTTTATCGGTTCTCAGACCGCTTACAAACAGAGCGCCGGTCCCTTCTTCCTGCCCGAGCCTCCCGAAGACGAGACCGCGGGCGCTGGCGAAGGGGGCGAAATGCGCGATGTGGGCAAGCTGGACGCCCGTTTCGAGGAGGCAGCCCGCCTGGTCGTGGAATACGGCCGCGCCTCTACGACCGAGGTCCAGCGCAAAATGGGAGTCGGTTATGCCAAAGCGGCACGAATTATGGATCAGTTGGAAGCGCACGGTATCGTTGGCCCTCAGGTGGGAGCCCGTCCGCGCGAAGTACTGATCAGTGATTTCCAACAGTTGCAAGCCTTGCTCGATGTTATCCTTTAAGCGCATATTCCTCTTGCTTTCGGTCTTGCTCCCGACCGCTTACCTTGCGGCTGCGGAGTTGCCCGCCTATCTTTCCCAAATGATAGCGTCCTCCTGCGTGAGCGCCGATTTTAGCTATGTGGCGGAAGGGCAGACGAAAGTTTCCGGTGAAGGCCGCATTACGGTGCAGGACAGTTGTTATGTGCTGGATTTGAACCTGATGCAGGTATATTGCGACGGCTCCCGCCGCTGGACGGTAGATCCTGCCGGAAAGGAGGTCTGTATCGAGAAAGCGCCCGGCAGCGTCAAGGGTGCGATTGCCGGCTACGGCATTGAAAGTTTCCACAAACTCTCCACCGGCGGCTTGAAAACGACGGTCACTTCGGGTGGAGGCACGCGGATCCGCCTGGACGTGCCCGCATTGAAAGAAGGGAGCAAACAACCCATCAGCCTGTTCCGTTTCGACACTTCGTCGCTTGACGGAAGCTGGATAATAACCGATTTAACGGAATAATCATGAAATACTACATCTTGTTCGGGCCTCCGGGCGCAGGCAAAGGCACCCAGGCGACAGCCATGGCGGAAAAATTCAATCTCTGCCATATTTCGACGGGCGAACTGCTCCGGGCGGAAATCAAGGCCGGCACCGAACTGGGTCGGCAGGCCGCTGCGCTTATCAACGACGGGAAACTCGTTCCCGACCGCGTTGTGGAAGCCATGATTGCGGGTAAGTTCAACAGCGTGAAGGATGTGGATGGTTTTCTGCTGGACGGTTTCCCCCGTACGCTCGATCAGGCGGAAGCCCTCGACGAAATGCTGGAGGAAGAAGGGGAGGAGGTGACTGCGGTCGTTTCCATTATGATTCCCGATGAGACGATTGTTCGCCGCATTCAGGGCCGTGCCGCCATTGAGGGCCGTGCCGACGATGCAGACCTTTCCGTCATCGAACATCGGATCGAGACCTATCATGCCCAGACCGAACCCCTGATAGCCTATTACCAGGCGCAGGATAAGTATCGTCAGGTGGACGGAACGGGTACCGTCGAACAGGTTCGGGAAGAAATATTCAAGATTCTGTAAAAGGGGAGTTTACTTCCCTTTTCTCAACTCCTCCATCATCGCTTTTGCGACCGCCTGCGAGGCCCCGCTTCCGCCGAGGGTTTCCCGGATTTCGGCATAGCCCTTCAGCATCTGATTCCGGTAATCCTTTTCCATCAGCAGACGCACTTCTGTTTCTACTTTTTCCGCTGTGAAGTCCTCCTGAATCAGTTCCTTGAAAATCAGGCGGTCGGCAATCAGATTGCCCAGTGAAATGTATTTGATATGGTCTAAGACCTTGAAAATGTGGCGTCCGACAAAGGCGGTCAGTGCGGTGGTAGACCAGCATACCACTTGCGGCGTACCGATCAGAGCTGCTTCCAGGGAGGCCGTTCCGGAATTGATAATGGCGCATTCGGCATTCCGGAGCACGCCATAGGTGTCTCCGAAAACCAGATGAACCCGCGGCCGGCCCTCCAGATAGACGGAATAGTCCTCGGCTTCGCGTGCAGGCGCGCCCGCTACGATGAAATGCAGGTCCGGGTCTTGGGCGCACAGTCGGTCGGCCACTTCCATACAGACCGGCATCATTCGGGAAATTTCTCCTTTGCGGGATCCGGCAAGAACGGCGACATACCGCCCGCTCTGCAGGTCGTGTTTAGCGAAAAACGCCTCCCGGCTCTCTTTCATGGCAGGGGAGCCGTCCACCGCATCAATCAGCGGATTGCCCCGGTATTCGAAGGGAATTTCCTTGCGGGTGAAATAGGGAATTTCAAAGGGGAAGATCAAAAACAGTTTGTCCACATAGCGCTTGATCTTGCGCACGCGGCTTTCGCGGGAAGCCCACACCTTCGGTGCGATGTAGTAGAACACCCGGATGCCGTGTTCGTGGGCGAACTTCGCCATCTTGAGGTTGAAACCGGGATAGTCTATCAGTATCAGCACGTCGGGCTTCCATTCCAGCAGGTCTTTCTTGCAGGTTTTGAGGTTGCGGGAAATCTTTCCGAGGCTTTTCAGCACGTCCGTAATGCCCATGACGGCGGTCTCCCGGTAGTCTTTTACCAGGCCGCCTTCTCCGGATTCCTGATTTGCTTTCCAGACGTCCAGCATCATTCCGCCGCCCCAGAAGCGGATGGTCGCATCCGCGTCCACCGCGTACAGTCCTTTCATCAGATTGCTTCCGTGCAAATCGCCGGAAGCTTCGCCGGCTATGAGGTAGTATTTCATCGGAACAGTTTTAACAGTTCTTCCCTTTCGCTGTAATCGGTCGTGTCTATGCTGTGGGGCACAATCGTGACCCATCCCTGGGCGAGCCGCTTGTGGTCGGCGTCCGGCGCGTTGACCGGATAGTCGTCCAGATGGCCTTCGATATGGTAGGTCCCGTCCGGATTGGCGACATATTCATCCGCCCAGTGAACCAAACCCATGCTGCAGACGGAAATCCCCTTGATTTGGTCCGCGGGAAGGTAGGGGAAATTGACGTTGTAATAGATGCCGCAGAGGGGATCCAGACTGTGGCAGCGTAGCAGCAGTTTCTCGAAAATAACGGGAAAGAACGCTTTGACGGTACTGAAATCAGGGTCGCTGCGCCAGGTGTCGAGGGAAATGCCGATGGCCCGTATCCCGTTGATGGCTCCTTCTGCGGCGGCTCCCAGCGTACCCGAGTAGCAGGCCGCCGTAGCTGCGTTCGAACCGTGGTTGATGCCGGAGAGAATCAGATCGGGCTTATAACCGCGGAAAGCATCGCCGAGGGCGAACTTGACGCAGGCATCCGGCGTGGAATCGACCCATTGCCAGCGCACGCCGTCCCGCATTTCAACCTTCGAGGCCGTAATGTGCTTGTCCAAGCCCAGGGGAATGGCCATTGACATGCCGGACTGCGCCTCTTTCGGAGCCACGACCGTTACTTCTGCGTAGGGCTTCAGCAGTTCTACCAGTACGGCCAATCCTTTCGCCTGGATTCCGTCGTCATTTGTCACCAAAATCTTCATTGTATTGCAAAGCTATGAAATTTTGGGTAAATTCGCAATTGAAAAACCGCTCCGGATGAAAAGATTCGCCCTCCTTTTACTGCTGCTGTGCTCGGCTGCGACAGTGCAGGCCCGAGATGGCCTTTTTGTGCTTCCATCCCTCGATCCGACGGGGGACAGTCTCGCCGTGATGGCCATGCGCGCGAAGATGGACTCCATTCGGAAAATCCGTCCCACTGTCGGTCTTGTGCTCGCCGGCGGCGGTGCCAAGGGAGCGGCACACGTGGGCGTGCTGCGTTATCTGGAGGAGAACCACATTCCCGTGGATATGATCGCCGGAACGAGTATGGGCGGTCTGGTGGGCGGTCTGTACGCCTTGGGCTACAGCGCCACCGAACTGGACTCCCTCATTCGCGGTATGGACTGGAAGATGATGATGAGCGACAAGGTTCCCCAGTACCATATCAGTTACCTCGACAAACAGTACAAGGAAACCTACGCCCTGAGCGTTCCCTTCTATTATGAGAAAGATGTATGGAAAAAGCGCCTGGCTTCCTCCGATCTTCCCGGGACGGAGAACCGCAGGGTGGGCCTGGCAGGCGATCCGCTGCTGCTTTTCCGGGCGGGTCTTCCCGACGGATATCTCTACGGTCTGAACGTCCACAATGTGCTCAGCAGTATGACGGTCGGCTATCAGGACAGCCTCGAATTCAGCCATCTGCCCATTCCTTTCTTCTGCGTGGCAACCGATCTCGTGACCCAGAAGGAGAAAAACTGGATGAAGGGTCAGCTTGTCGATGCCATGCGTTCCACGATGAGCATCCCGATTTATTTCAAGCCCGTACGCAAGGACGGAATGGTCCTGATTGACGGAGGCACCCGCAACAACATGCCTGTTGATATCGCCCGGGCGATGGGAGCGGACATCGTCATTGCCGTCGACCTGTCTACCACCACCGAGAGCGAAAGGAATGTCAACAATGCCGTGGACGTGATGATGCAGAGCATCAACGTGATGAGCAAGGATGCCTACGACGCCAACATCAAGGACGTTGACGTGTATCTCCATCCGGACATGACCGGCTACAACATGCTTTCCTTCTCCACGGAAAACATTGCCGATATCATTTCGCGCGGTTACGCTGCAGCGGTGGATAGTTGCGATGCCTTTGCCCGGGTGGCACGGCAAACCGGCGCGCCCGGAACTTTCCTGCACGCAAAACCGGCCACGGATATGGGGCAGCACGCCGTGTGCTTCTCCAGTGTGGAATTCGAGGGGCTCAGCCAGCGGGACATCCGCTATTTCGAAAAACGCTTTTCCCTCTCTCCCGGAGGAGTATATTCCCGTTCCGATATCGAGCAAGCCGTCGCTGAAATCTATGCGACCGGTTGCTACGAGACCGTGACCTGGGAAGTGCTGGGCACGAAAGAGCCCTATCGGCTGATTATCCACTGCAGTCCCGGTCCGATACATCATTTCGGCCTCGGCCTTCGTGCAGATACACAGGAGATTATCTCCGCTTGCGTGAATGTCGGTTTCGGCGCCCACCGTCTTTCCGGCTCCCGTTTCGACATCACGGCCAAAATCGGCCTGAGTCCCTATGCCAAGTTCGAATATGCCTACCGTTTTCTCAGGGGGGCTCAGTTGAGCCTCTCGCTGAAGACCAAGTATGCCGATTACGACTCCCACAACCGTTCTTACCTGGGCAGCCGTGATGAAAGCCAGGACGATCGTTATCGCTTCTGGAGCAACGACATTGCCTTCCTGATCCGCAGCCGCAAGTCCACTTTCATGGATCTGTACGCCGGTTTCCAGGCGGGTAACATTCCGTATTACAACTTCAACTCCGTCTCCCGCACCGACTGGAACTTCCATTATATGGCGCTGGCGCATTTCAATTTCGATACGCAGGATGACAGTTACTTCCCTGAAAAGGGCTTTGTCATTCGGGGCGACTACAACTTCGTCTTCGGCAACGACAGCTTTACGCAGAATGCACAACCGGGTTCGGAGACGGTCGGTTTTCCCGCCTATCACATAGCATCTTTGGAATTGAAGGACGTGATTCCTATCGGGAATTTTGCCATTTTGGCTTCGTTGAATTTCCGCTATGTCTCGCGCGACTACGACAAGATTCTCTTTATCCACCGCAACTATGCCGGCGGCTACATTCCCGGAAGAATGGTGGATCACCACGTTCCTTTCCGCTGTATGAGCGGTGTCAACCAGTTTGACCGTATTGCAGCCATCCTTCATCTGGATTTCCGTTACAAGTTTTTCGAGAAAAACTATGTGACGCTGACGGCCTGTACGCTGAACCAGGCCGACGCGTTCAAAAATTTCCGCTTTACGACGGCAGACAATGCCTTTGGCTGGGGCTTTTCCCTCCAATACGGGCGGAAAACCCTCGCGGGGCCGCTTCGGGCCGGCATCAATTACAACAGCATTGATCATCGCGTCGGTTTTTATGTGGGCATCGGTTATGATTTCTGACAATATGGAAGCACTCATCCAATCTTTTACGGTCCGTGGACTCTGGGGATTTAAGAACATCCTCTGGAACAAAATCAATCCGGATCTGAACATCCTCGTCGGCGTGAACGGCTGTGGGAAGAGTACCCTGCTGGCCATCATCATCGACTATTATACGCATCCTGAAGATGCGGTCCGCAATTATGAGGCCGTGGATGCCGAGCCCTCCGTCCTGCCCGAAGGCGTGAAGGTGGTGCTGCTGCGTCCGATGGATGCCCTGACCGGAGAACTGGGGGAGTATCTTTCCCTTGCCCTGGCGACCGGTTCCCGTTTTGAACAGGTCATCGCTTTGCTCGACGATCTCTTCTCCACCACGGGGAAAAAAGCTGAAGTGCAGGATGGAAACCTCGTTTTTCACCAGATGAGGCAGGTGCTCTCCGTGGACAAACTCTCGACCGGAGAGAAACAGCTCCTGCTGGTATTGCTGAAAGTCTTCTTGAGCCAGGGCGCTCCGGCGGTCATTCTGCTGGACGAGCCGGAAATCTCCCTGCATATCAGTTGGCAGCGGAGGATCGTGGATGTCATCCGCCAGCTCAACCCGCTCTGCCAGATTTTCATTACCTCCCACTCGCCGAGCATTTTCAGCAGTGGATGGGGCGACAAGGTCGTCTATTTTGAGGATATCGAATCTGACGCCCTCTAGCCGTGGAACACGACCACATCCGTGAGCAGGCCGAGTATTTCGCCAACATCCCCCTGATTGAGCGGGATGTGCGTGCGAGTGTTCATCTCGAAGCGCAGGCGGACGTGCTCTTCTGGAATACCCAGCTTCAGCGCTGGCGTCCCGGGAAGTACAATTTCATCTACCATAGCCGAAGCCGCAGCGGCGGCAGTACCAGCGGTGTCTGTCAGTGCCTGCTTTACCGCAAGTATCTTTCCCCGCGCTTTTTTATCTGCATCGACAGCGACCTCCGACCTTTTTATTCCTCCAACTTTTCGGCCCGTCACTTTATCCTGCAGACCCACAGCTATTCCTGGGAGAATCACTATTGCTGGGCGGATGCGCTGCAGCAACGTCTTCAGGCGGTGTTCCCGCGGGCGGCCTCTCTCTTTGATTACCGGGATTTCCTGCTACAGCTCTCGCATCTTTTGTACCGTCCCTTCCTTCGTCTGCTCTATGCCGGAAGCGACCCCAAGGCCACTATGGCCGAGATCGGCCGCTGTCTTTCCCTGCAGGTGAAGCAGCAGATGCTCATCAAGGGGGCGGGGCCTTATCTCTTACGTGTCCGAAGGGCCCTCTCGCAACTCCCCGGGGCGGGAACGCCCATCCCGCCGGAATGGGAAGAAAGAGCCGCTTGCTGCGGGCTTACGCCCGATAACGTATACCTCCATTTCCGGGGACATAACATTTATGACCTAGTCTGCCACGTGGGACTAATCGTGAGCAATTGTTCCCGGAGCCAGTTTGAGGAGGATGTGCTGCTTCGCGCCTGTCCCGAGGCTCTCTACCCCGAGCAGCAGAAAATCAAGCAGGATATGGAAAGTTTCTGACGGGGCTTTAACCGAGGAAACTCAAAAGGATACCCGCCGCAACGGCGCTTCCAATCACGCCGGCCACGTTCGGGGCCATCGCATGCATCAACAAGTGGTTTTTCGGGTCCGCTTCCCGACCGACCGTTTCGCTTACGCGGGCCGAATCCGGAACGGCGGATACGCCCGCATTGCCAATCAGCGGATTGAGTTTTTTCCCTTCCGGACGGAAAAGGTTCCACAGTTTCACGAAACCCACGCCGCAGG
>JAGCXP010000078.1 GCA_017961345.1 Bacteroidales bacterium
TCCTGTATCTGAACATGAACCGCATGCAGCAGGGACGGTACCTGCTCGAATATTCCCTCATCTGCGAGGACGCCAGCCGGATGAGCGCCGAAGAAATCATGCAGCAATATTACGATTTCCTGTCGCGGGACATCATCAACAATCAGCCCAACTACCTCTGGACCCACCGAAGATTCCAACAGATATGACCAAACGAATTGCAGCCCTTACGATGGTCCGGAACGACGAATTCTATCTCCGGAAATGGACGGCCTGGTACGGCGCACAGCTTGGGGAAGAGAACCTCTACATCTATCTGGACGGAACGGATCAGCCCCTGCCCGACTGGTGTCCGAAAGCCCACGTCACGGCGGTGGAAAAGATTCCCGGACAGGTCGTGCAGGCGGAAAAGCACCGGTTGAAATTTCTCTCGGAAGCGGCGGCCGGGCTTTTTAAAAACGGATACGACCTTGTCATCGGCACCGACGCCGACGAATTCCTGATTGTGGATCCCAAACGCGGACAGACGCTCGCGGAGTACCTCAGCGAGGCGGACATTGACGTAAGCCTTTCGGGGCTGGGCGTGGACGTGGGCCAGCATCTGGGAGAAGAAGGCGATATCCGGGAAGACGAGCCCTTCCTGAGCCAGCGCCACTACGCCCACCTCTGCACCCGTTACACCAAACCGTCCGTTTTGGCCGGTCCCTACTCCTGGGGCAGTGGTTTCCACCGCGTGAAAGGGCATAATTTCCATATCGGGAAAGACCTTTTCCTCTTCCATTTCGGCTACTTCGACATGGGCCGCATCCAGGCCCGTTTTGCGGACAAAGACCGGGCAGCCGCCGGATGGACCAGTCATCTGAAGAAACGTTCGCGGACCATCCGCTACTGCACTTCCCTCCCCAAACACGACTGGGACGAGACCGTCGGCCCCGTCCGGATCCTGGAAAGCATCCTGCGTCCGCCCTATGCCTGGAACAAACCGGGACTGCTCGAGCTGCGCATCATCGTCCGCATTCCGGAACGCTTCTGGCAACTGGTATGAAACAGCTCCTGGTCATCTTCCACCTCTATTACCGGGATCAGCTCCCCTGGTTCCTGGAGAAGCTCGGACACATCCACGGCTGCTCCTGGGATCTGGTCGTCACCGGCCCTTCCTTTCACGAAGAAGACAAGGCCGCCCTTCTGTCGCTCAACCCCGAAGCACGCTTTATCCCCTGCGAGAACGTGGGATACGACGTATGGCCCTTTCTCTTCGCGCTGCAGGGCCTTGACCTGACTGCCTACGAATGGGTGCTCAAGCTCCACACCAAGAGCAATACGGGCAGCCACAAGATCCGCCTCAACGGCGTTCACCTGCGCGGCTTCGACTGGCGCGACACCCTCGTGGACGCCCTGCTGGAGAGCGACGCGCGCTGGGAGGAGGTCCTTGCAGCGATGAAGGATGCTTCGAACGGACTGATCTGCAGCCGCAAACTCTACTGCAAGCTGGAATTTGCCGAAGACCACCGGCTGCTGGACGAGGAACTGAAGCGTCTGGGACTGGATACGCAGGAGAGACGCTTCTGCGTGGGAACGATGTTCCTCATCCGGTCCGAAGCCCTGCAGAAACTTCCGCTTTCCGCGTATCGCGCCGCGATGTTTCCGCGTCAGAGCAAAAGCAACTCCGGCGGGACGCCGGCCCACATTTACGAACGGGTGTTCTCCCTCCTGCCGCCCGCCCTGGGGTACAAGGTGTGCACGCTCGGTTCCGACAAGGCCTTCGAGCGCAGAATGCGCCTGCGCCGCTACACCAAACCCTTCCTCGAATGGCTTTTCAGCATCGACCGCAAGGGGGAAGACGAACAAAAGTACCTCACCCTGCTGGGCATCCGCTTCCGATTATGATTTCCGTTATCGTCTGTTCCAGAAGCGAGCGCGATTTCGAAGCGCTGAAGAATCAGCTCCGGGAAAACGCCGGAGCCGAGACGGAGTACATCCGCATCCCGAATGAGAACGGGCACCGCAGCATTTTCCAGGCGTACAACGAGGGGATACGGCAGGCGAAGGGGGAATGGCTCTGCTTTGCGCACGAAGACATCCGCATCCACACGAAAAACTGGGCCGGACGCTGCGAAAGGCATTTTGCCGAAGATCCCGCGCTGGGACTGCTGGGCGTTGTCGGGGGGTGCTTCTTCCCCAGTGACGGAGACTGGCGCGCCTTTCCCGGCTGCCGCCGCGGCCATCTGCTGCAACGGGTCAATACCCTCGAAGCGACTCCAAGGGCCGTCACCGCCCCCATCGGAGGCAGGAATTTTCCGGGACGGGTGTAATTGTCAGCCATCTCCTGTCTCTGGAAGGTCCTTCGCGCAGACCTGGGACTGCGGTTTGACGAAGACAGTTACCGGGGCTTCGACCTTTACGACAGCGACCTTTCCCTGCAGGTCCGTCAGGCCGGAGCAAAGGTCTGCGTCTGCGGCGACCTGCTGATCGAACACTTTTCCTACGGAAACTTCTCTCCGTCCTATTTTTCCGCGCTCGAGGTATGCCTGAAAAAATGGCAGGGACTGCTACCGCTGAATTTCGACGCTTCGATAGACCCCAAAGCCGATCATTCGGCCCTGCTGCAGGCCTTCTACGAAGAGCGGATGGCGCGGTTTTCCGCCCGGGAGAAGCTTCTTCGTGGAGAGGTTCCCAACGAAGCAAAAGAAGTGGCTGCCGTCCGAGAAGACATCCTTCTCTTTCATCACGTCTATGAAAAGACCTCGCCCACCCTTGCCGATTCCCTGCGGGAAATCGACCGGAGCCAGCGGGAGGGCTGGATTACGCCCGCCGAAGCGAGGTCCTTCCGATGGAAGAGCTACCTGTACCATCTTTTCCCCCGAAAACGCGTATGAAACTCTTTTATCTGGTCAATACCATCTACAATTCCGGGGGCATGGAACGGGTGCTGCTGGCCAAGGCGAACATTCTGGCCGAGCGCTACGGCTATGACGTCACCGTGGTAACCAACCACCAGAAAGGCCGCCCGAGCTTCTTTCCCGTCAGTCCGCAGGTCAAATGCCGGGACCTGAACGTCAACACCCATCTGCCCTTTACGATGGGCCTGTACCTGAAGCGGCTCTCCGCCCTCATCGAGCAGGAGAACCCCGACATCGTCATCTCCCTCTGCTACCAGGAGCTGCCCCACCTCCCGAAACTAAAGTGCAAATGCCTGAAAATGGGAGAGTTCCACTTCTCGCACGACACCTATCTCATCAAGGGACAACGCTGCAAACTGCGCCGGATGGAAAAAGCGGTGGCCTCGCTGGACGCCTTCGTGGTCCTGACAAAAGAGGACGAACAGATCTGGCGGCAGTTCTCCGAGCACATCGTCCAGATTTACAACTATTCCTCCTTCCCGGTCGGAGGTCCCCGCGCGCCCCTGAGCGCCAAACGGATGATTAGCGGCGGGCGTTTCGAAAAGCAGAAAAACTACAGGGATATGGTGCTGGCCTGGAAATTGGTCCACGAAAAGCATCCCGACTGGGTGCTGGACCTCTACGGAAACGGAAGGCGCAAAAAGGAAATCGCCCGCCTGATTGAGAAAAACGGCCTGGGAGCCTGCATCCGCCTGCACGATGCCACCCGGGATATGAAGACAGAGATGCTCGGGGCCTCCGCCTACCTGATGACGTCCCTCTACGAGGGCTTTCCGATGGTGCTGGTCGAATCAGCCGCCCTCGGTCTTCCCGCCGTCGCCTACCGCTGCCCCTGCGGTCCGGCCGAATTCATCGAAAACGGGAAAGACGGCTTTACCGTAGCCGAGGGCGATTTCCGCGGCATGGCGGAACGAATCTGTGAACTGATTGAGAATGAGGCGCTGCGCCAAGAAATGGGCGCACGCATTTACGAGAAGGCGAAAGCATACACCGAGGAAAAAATCATCCCGCAATGGGATGCCCTGTACCGCCGGCTGGTCGACGGACAGAAGTCCCGCTAATTCGCCTGTTTTTTCTCCTTTTTCTGCAGCTTTTCCTCCACGAAGGAAAGGAAGTTGCGGTCCCAGGCGGCATACTGCTCGGGCGAAGCCTTTTCAGCCATTTCCTTCTTGATATAGGCAATGGCCTTTTTGAGGCTTTCGATGCGGTAGGTCTGGTCGGCGGAGAGAACGGCCCCCTTGAAATTGGGGTAGTAATAGTAGAGGGGCAGATTGAGGAGGGTCGTCTTGCGCAGGGCGAGCATCACCTGGCTCCACCAGGGAAAATCCTCATAGATGATGCCCTCGATGAAACGGATGTCACGGATGCGCTCGGTCCGATACAGCCCGTGCACGGGATGGCAGTGCTTGACCGTCCAGCGTTTGTCGATCTTGCTGGTATCCCCCGGGGCGGGCACCACGGCATGGCGCTCCGTGGCGTAGCGGAAGATATCCGAAGTCACTTCGGTCTGCAGCGAGGGCAGATTGTAATGCGGGAAACGGACACGCCCCTCTTTCAGGCCCAGAAAATGCCGGATGAGAAGGCGGGTGCGGTAGCGGCGATCGTAGGTGAAAGCCACCATGTCGCTCTCATCCCTTCTGGCCAGATACAGGCAAATCTCCATCAGCTGCGGATGGATGAAGTCGTCGCCGTCCACAAACAGCAGAAACTCCCCTTTCGCCTTTTCCAACGCCAGGTTTCGCGCCGAAGAAGCGCCCCCGTTTTCCTTGTGAAACACCTTGAAGCGTCCGTCCCGGGCCGCGTATTCATCCAGAATGCGTCCGCTCACGTCCGGGCTCCCGTCGTCCACGCAGACCGCTTCCCAGTCCGGACAGGTCTGGGCAATCAGGCTGTCCAGGCAGCGCGGCAGGAAGTTTTCGACCTTGTAAACGGGAATGATGACGGAGATGGAAGGGGGCATTTTGAAGTCCATTTATGTACGACAAAGTTATGGTTTTTTTTCAAAACTCTTGCATTTCAGGATATTATTCCTAAATTTGCAGTTGCGAAACAGCCATTTCGGAAATGGACATTTCGCAATATTTTAGCCAAAGGATATTATGAAATTCTACGACAGAGAACAGGAAATCCTTTTTCTTCAGCAGACGAGGGAAGAAGCAAAGAGAGTGGCACGTTTCACGGTGGTGACGGGCCGCCGCCGCATTGGGAAAACCACGCTGATTACAAAGGCTTACGAGAACGAGCCCTTTCTGTATTTCTTCGTAGCCCGCAAAGCGGAAGCAGACCTTTGTTCTTCCTTAACGGAAGAGATGGAGGACAAACTGGGCATTGCCACATTGGGGGCCGTACGGAATTTTACCGACATTTTCGAGTATCTGATGAAACTGTCTCAGGATCGCAGTTTTACCCTTGTCATCGATGAGTTTCAGGATTTCTACAGAATAAACAAATCCATCTTCAGCGATATGCAGCGAATATGGGATAAGTATGAAAAAAACTCCCATATCAATTTTATCGTATGCGGAAGCGTGTACTCGATGATGCAAAAGATTTTCAAAGACAAGAAAGAGCCTCTCTATGGACGCAACACCGGAGAGCTGCGCGTCAAACCCTTCCGTCCCTCCGTACTGAAGCAGATTCTTGCCGATGCCAAGCCAGATTACAGCAACGAAGACCTGCTGGCCTTGTTCACCTTCACGGGTGGCGTAGCAAAATATGTCAACCTCATTATCGACAAAGGAGCCCTCTCCCGCGATGAGATGATTTCCTATATCATCAGCCCCAACTCGCCCTTCATCTCCGAAGGAAAAAACAACCTGATCGAAGAGTTTGGGAAAGACTACGGCGTGTATTTTTCCATTCTGAGCTGCATCTCACGCGGTAAAAACACCCGCAGCGAAATAGAGGATGTTATCGGAAAGGAAGTGGGCGGTTATCTGACCAACCTGGAAAACGATTTCGAACTGATTTCCAAGCGGCAGCCCTTGTTTGAGAGAAGCCGGTCCAAAAGCGTCCGCTACGAACTGAACGACGTGTTTTACTCCTTCTGGTTCCGCTTTATCTTCAAATACAATTACATCCTGGAGATTGAAAACTTCGCCAAGCTGCAGGAAATCATCTACCGCGATTACAACACATTCAGCGGGCTGACGCTCGAGCGCTACTTCCACCAGATCGCCACCGAATCCGGGAAATTCACCCGACTGGGAAGATGGTGGGACAGAAAAGGGAAATATAAAATTGACCTGATTGCCGAAGATGAACTATCGGGCAAGGTATGTTTCTATGAGATTAAGCGCCAGAAAGAGAGAATTGATATCGTGGCGCTGGGACAAAAGATCTCTATGTTCCTGGCGAATACCGAACAGTACAAAGACTTCCAGATTATCTGCAAAGGACTCTCAATGGAAGATATGTAGGTTCGCCCGGACTTTCTTCCAACCATAGGAGGGTTGGGCGAAGAAGGAACGGAGAAGATGGAAGAGGGCGGAGAAGATGCGGCCTTTGCGAAGCAGGAAATAGGCCTTTCGGAAACTGTCGGCGGCAACGGCTTCGCGGCGGATGGCTTTTTCCTCGGCGGGAGGAAGATTGTCGCGGAACTCGATGAAACTGAGGTCTTTCTGCCCGGAGCGACGGCGCCGCAGATTGCCCTTGATGTGCTTCATCCGCAGGGTCATGCCGAAGGAATCGGTGGACATCGCCCGTTCGTGCTTGCGGTAGCGCCAAAGGACCTCGGGAAGAACGATGATGGCTTTTCCCTCCACAAAAAGGTCGCTCATCCGGCACCAGAGGTCGAGGTCTTCACAGAGGTCGCGGTAGCGGGGCTTGCCTTCGGGAAAACCGTCCAGCTGATGTCCGCCCACCCGAAGGGCGAGTTCGCGGTCAAAGACGGCCGCTCCGGCCGACATAAAAATCAATTTTCCGGCGGCGGCTTTCGCATAGAACTCCTCCTTGGTCTTACAACCCAGGTAGATTCCTCCACGAAGTTTCTCCCCGTTTGTTCCCATATATTCCTGGTAGCAGCCCACCGCCATCAAGTCGGGGTCGGAAACAATCTTCCCATAGAGTTTCTCCACCATCTGCGGATACGGGCAGTCGTCCGCATCCACGAACAGAAGATACTTTGTCGAGGCGTGTTCCTCCACGAAGCGACGGCCCGCGCAAAGTCCCCCGTTTTCGGGAAGACGCTGCAGTTCGTACTGCCGGGGATGCTCCCGGAAGAATTCTTCCACGAGCGCGGCGCCATCGTCCGTCGAAGCGTCGTCAACAATCAGCAAATGAAAATCCTGCACGCTCTGAGAGAGGATGCAGGAAAGTGTTTCCCGGATGTACTTCCGGGCGTTGTACATACAAATGGCTACGGTAAGGTCCATAAACGGGCTTTCCGTGATGGTTCAGTCCCCGCGGTTGGCAAGCGTATAAATGGCTTCCATATCCTCGCGGCCGAGCACCTCCAGCGAACCGATGGTCACCGTGCCGCCGTGGCTGCAGCGATCCGCCAGTTCCCGGATTTCCGCAGGGGATGCGGTGTGGCCGATCAGCTCGGGCAGATGGATCGGCATACCGATGGAACGGAAGAAGCGCTCCATCGACACAATCCCCTCTTCGGCCGTTTCCTCCGAGGTGCGTCCCACCGGATTCACTCCCATCACATTCACGGCAAACTGCACGAAACGGGCGATGTGCTTCGGACAGACATAGCGCGCCCAACTCGGCCAAATGGCAGCCAGACCCGCACCGTGCGTCACGTCGAAAAGACCGCTGAGCTCGTGTTCCATCTTGTGGCAGGCCCAGTCGCGCCGCAATCCGCAGCCCGTCAGGCCGTTGTGGGAAAGGCTGCCCGCCCACATAATCTGCGCACGCGCCCGGTAATCCTCGGGGTTGACGAGCACTTTCGAGACGTTTTCCTTGACGGAACGCACCAGCGCCTCGGCAATGCCGTCCGTCAGGTCCATATCATCGTCGGGCGAGAAATAACGCTCCATCGTGTGCATCATGATGTCCGTCGCACCCGCCGCAGTCTGCCAGGGGGAGAGGGAGAACGTCCGTTCCGGGTTCATAATGGCAAAACGGCAACGGCCGAGCGGCGTCGCGCACCCCTGCTTGTCGAAGGTTTCCTCGTTGGTAATCACGCAGGAAGGACTCATTTCACTGCCGGAAGCGGGAATCGTCAGCACGCAGCCCACGGGCAGCGCCTTCTCGACGGTCGCCTTTCCGCAGAAAAAGTCCCATACATCGCCCTCATAGGGCACGCCGTAGGCAATCGCCTTGCAGGAATCAATGACGCTGCCGCCACCCAGGGCCAGCAGAAAATCGATGCCTTCCTTCCTGACAATCTCCATCCCCTCGCGCACCTTGGAAAGCCTCGGGTTGGGCACCACGCCCCCCAGCTCCACGTGCGGGATCTCCGCCTCATCCAACTGAGCGATCACTTCATCCAGCAGTCCCGACTCCTTCGCGCTCCGCCCTCCAAAGTGAACGAGCACTTTGTGCCCGCCGTGTTTTTTCACCAGCTGCGCGAGTTCCTTCTGCGCATCCCGGCCGAACACCACTTCCGTCGGAGCATAATATGTAAAATCTATCATAGTTTCAAATTTGACTGCAAAGGTACGAAAAATTTCCGGGCTATCGTCTCCCAGTCATAGGTATTCGCAATCTGCATCCTCACCTCCTCCACGTGGGCATTCTCCGCTTCCTGTCCGATTCCGAGCAAGGCGCGGATGCGTTCCTGAAGCAACTGTTCATCCGTACAATCGATGTGATTTGCCCCGAAGAACCGGAAATCGCCCATAGCCGTCCGTTTGGAACAAATACAGGGAATACCGACTGCTCCCGCCTCCAACGGCGGAATGCCAAAGCCTTCCGCTTCGGCAGGATAGACAAAGAGAGAGGCGGCTCCATACCAGTATTTCAACTCCTCATACGGGGCTTGATAACAAATCGTAATATGACTACGAACCTCCTGAAGCATCCCCTCCATCAGCGCATCAAAAGACGGCATCTCCAGCGTTTTGCGTCCGACGAAGACCAGGTCGTACCCTTGTTCCCATAGCCGCATCTCAAGATAGGTTTTCAAGAGGAGATCCTGGCGCTTACGGGGTTCAAAACGGCTCACATACAACAGATACTTTCCTACTCCCCTCGCGTCGGCAAACTCACGAGCCGCCCGCTTGTCAATGGCATAGAAATCCTTCGTCACCGCATTGGGGGTCACGTACATTTTCTTTTCCGGGATATGGAAATGACGGGCAATCGATTGTCGGGAATACTCCGATACGGTCAACAGCATATCCGCCCGCCAGGCGGACAGAGAGAAAAGAACACTTTTTGTGAGCCTGTATCTAAGCGGGAAGAAGGACGGGAAGTCCTTGAAAAGCACATCGTGCAACGTAACCACCGTCTTACAACGACCACCTTCCGATGCCCTATGGCCCAACAAACATTTCAGCGGTGGAGCGTTATATTGGAAATGGGCGAAATCGATCCCGTTCCTGCGAATAATCCGGGGATACTCAAAGAGAAGCCGCCTCACTTTCCCTCGATTTGAAAGGCGCACAAAATGAACATTATCGCACCCTTCAGCCCAATCCAGACGCTCCGGCGACCTCGCTGCTAGATAAAACTCCCATCCCTTCGGAGCCGTCCGGATCATCGCCCCATACAGCCCCCGAATATAGGTATTTATCCCCTCGGTATTCGGGTAATCAAAACAATGACAGTCAACGAGGATTTTCATTCAATAGGTAATTGAATATAATTTCCCATCACCTCGTCCCAATCCCCCTGGAACGGACGGAACCCTCCCCAATCGAAGAAGGTCATTTCTGCAAACCAGACCTTTCCCTTGACATACATAAAGTCACAACGGAGAAAATAGGTATCTTTTGCCAGTTTCGCGGCCAGTTCCTTTGTAAGATCGAACGGCTCGGGTTTTTCAAATTCCGGAACATGGCGAGGGATATTGTGATTCATCATAAAGGGCTTAAAATCCTCATCGTAGAAAGTCTCGTGTACATCTCCCTCCTTGCAGGTAATCTCGAATATCTTCGGTTTTCCGTTGAAACACCACCATTTTAAATCGGTAATGACCTGTCCGTCATTCCCAATAAACTTTTCTGCAAGAATCTTCCGCGGGATGTTCTTATAGGGCCATTCGCGACTCTGATAATAGTAATTGAACGGATAAGCGCTCTGAAGTTTCTTCTGGAGCTCCTTCATATCTACACCTTTCTTTTTCTCATACACATATCGTCCACAACTATCCCCATTTGCCTTAAGCATACATTTCTCCGGAAGACTGTCGAAATCGATTTCTTCCACACTATTCCAACTGCCATACAGAGGCACAATGTACTCCTGGCCGATACGTTCCGCAGCAAACTGCTTCGCCGTCAGCTTATCCGCCATACGGGTATAGACAGGTTTACGGTCGTGCAGTTTAATCCAGTTGAGTTTTTCATTGAAGGTCTTCGGATGTTCCAAGTCGAAGGACTTCCCAAAACGGAACTTGGAAAGCAACTTAATATACATCCGGTCGGGGAACAAGGGAGACAGCCAAATCGTCAACAGATAATCTACATACTGACGAGGATTTCGCCACACGCGCTTTACTTTTTCAACGAGTTTCATCTCTATATCGTTAACTGTTTTTTACGAAAATTACAAATTCTCCTTATACCACGCAATCGCCTCTGCCAGCCCGCGTTCAAAGTCATATTCCGGATCATAGCCGAGCAGTTTTTGGGCCTTGGAAATATCGGCGTGGGAATGTTTGATATCTCCGGCACGGTCCGGGCCGTAAATGGGTTCAATGTCCTTACCGAGCGCTTTGTTCAAGGCGTTATAAATATCAATCAGGTACTCCCGACCGCCATAGGCCACATTGAACGCTTCCCCTGCCGCTTCGTGAGGAGCAAGACAAGCCTTGAGGTTCGCCTCAACGACATTCTCAACATAGGTAAAATCGCGGCTCTGACGGCCATCCCCGTTGATGGTGGGACGCTCGTTTGCAAGAAGCTGCCGGATAAAACGCGGAATCACGGCCGCGTAAGCGCCATCGGGATTCTGACGGCGGCCGAAGACATTGAAATAGCGAAGTCCATACGTATCCAGGCCATAATGGAGGGTGTACTGTTTCGCCCACTCTTCGTCGCAACGCTTCGTCAGCGCATACGGGCTCAGCAGATTACCTTCGACACCTTCGCGCTTGGGGAGTTTCACTTCATCCCCATACACGGACGAACTGGACGCATAAACGAATTTCTTCACGCCGCAGCGCCGGGCCGCCTCCAGCATATTCAGCGTTCCCTGAATATTGTTTGCACAATAGAAAAGCGGCATCTCCAGACTCCGGGGCACGCTCCCCCACGCCGCTTGGTTCAGCACATAGTCCACATCTTTGCAGGCAGCCAGGCAAGTATCATAATCCTTGATATCGCCTTTGATAAATTCATAATTTGGATGGTTCTTGAACAGGTCCACATGCGCCTGCTTTCCCGTACTCAAATCGTCCAAGCAAAGCACCTTGTAACCCAGTTTCAAAATCGCCTCGCACAGGTTCGAGCCGATAAATCCGGCTCCGCCCGTTACCAAAAACAAACTCCCCGCGGGGAACTTCAAATCTTTGTATGCCATAATTTTACAGTTTACTTTCAAATAAGAGTTGGTACTTCTCGATGGTATCTTCCGTATGATCTTTGAATTCAGGAATCACGGGATTATTTAACAAATCCGCAATCACATCCGCCATTTTATCATAGGAAACAATGCTTCCGTTTTCCGGTGCCACCATTTCCGCGGCAACTGGAATCTCTGATGAGACGACCGGCTTCCCGAGCAGCAGCGCTTCATTCACCACCGTCGGATAACAATCAAAACGGGATGTCAACACATAGACATCCGCAGCAGCGATATAGGGATATGGATTATTGCGGTTCCCGAGCAGAACGACTTCGTCCTGAACGCTATACCGTACAATATTGTCCTCCACCTCCTGTTTCAGGATACCCTGTCCTCCCCCAATGATAAACCAGCGGAAGACAATTCCTCTTTCTTTCAGCCCCGCTGCAATCTGAGGAATCACATCAAAATGCTTTGGATAATCAATACGTCCGACGGACACGATGGTCTTACCACTCCGCATAAAGGCAGCATCATCTATGGAGACTTCTGCCTGCTTTCTAACTCCCTGCGCATCCAGCAAATTGTGAATCACTCGCACCTTATCTTTCAACGCGGGGAATAGTTCTATAAACGAACGGCTGCTAGCGTGCGAAACGCAAATGATATTGTCAAAACGAGAGAAGTCCGCCCCATGCGTCGGCGGATCAAAGCTATAATCGTTGTGAATTCGCGCCAATTTCAGAGGTCCATCCATTCGCTGTACCAGCAAATCCGCATACCCTTCCGACCAGGCAAAGGCCACATCGTATCGGCCTTGAAGTTTCTTCGCCCGGCGGGTATAAAACACATCCAAAATGTCTTTCCCAAAGAGTTTCTCCCCCAAACGTCTGCACAACTTCAACAACAGAGAAGCAAGAGAAGATTCCTTCCGATAGCAAAGCAACATGGATATCCATTTGTCCGTGGGCAGGATGGTACACCCAGAATATGTTCCTTTGTACGGTCCGTGAGGGTCCAAGCAAAACAAATCAATGTCGTACCCTGCCTCCCCCATCTGCTTAAGGAAGAACTGCAAGGTTCGGCTCACACCGCCCTGGCGATAATTATTTGTACAAATCAGGATTTTCATTTCATGCCCTTCGCTTTCCGATATGCGCGCCGCAGCGCGGTTTTAATCCATCCCCCTTCCTTCATATGCCGAGACACCCACCAGGCAAACCCGTCGAGCCAGGCGAATACTTTCGCTGCGTTTTTCAAACCTACAACACCTTCACCAGACAACACCTTGACAATCTCCTGCGACATCCGATAATAGACCTCTCTTCGGAAGTGATTAATCTGGTTGGTATAGTCTCCCCTTCCCATAACACACGCATCCAGTTCCACATAACGGACACGCGGATGAGACGCCGAATACGACTTGATTGCCTCGTTTAATTCGCGGTGCAGACGCACCTTGACTTCATCCTCATGGTACTTTGTCGCGCCGAGAATCAGGCAAAGTTTCGTTTTTTCGGGCAACAAGGGGAGCACGGTATCCAAAAATGAAAGATACCCTTGAGGGGTCGTATGCCCCTCAAACTCATAGTGCTTGACAAAGCAATCAATTTGTTCGTCTGTAAGAAAATAGTAGGGTTGTTCCGGATTCCGGGTCTGATACCAGAACCGGAACTGTGCATCGTGTAGCGGTTTTTCCCATCCTCCAATCACCACCCTGAGTTTCGGATTACTCCGTTTGTGATACACACCAAAATCGGATTCGAGAAAAGTACTCAGCACTATCCATTCATATTGGCCGGAAAAGAACTTCCCCTCCAGCATCTCTCCGTCCACGAATGCGCAATCGTCTTGCATTTCTTTCTTTTGCGTGGGAGAGAGCAAAAGATCCAAAATATGGGCAGAATGATTGTGTGCGAAATAGGTTTCGTTGGTTCCGGGCTTGACATAGGTAAACTCCTTGTCAATACGATCGTCCGCCTGGAGATAATGCAGCGCATTCTCCAAATCGCAAGGGCCCTTAACTAGTATCCTTCCCCCCTCAGAAATACCCCTTGAGTCATTTTTGCCAACTTTCTTCTCCTGATTGATCCACGCAGGAGCCGGGGCATCTGTCACCGGATTAACCACCTCTCCTACTACCTTCAAATTCGGGTATCCCAGAGTCGCGTACACCCATTGCTCCACCCCTTGCCCGATGGTCCGACAGGAAAAGAGAAAATGCTCAAAGGTGCGGTCGCCTTTTCGGAGCGCATAGAAACCAACCGTTCCATAATCACCGAAATCATCCCGTACTTCCACATAACCGCAGTCATAATCGTTGCTCTCCAGCACTTTTTGCAATTCCTCTTTGGTACTGCGCAACTTTGTATAGTTGAGTTGATTGGTGCGAAGAATCAGTTCGTGAATGCGATCAATATTTTCCAGGCAGTCTTTGCGAATGGTCACACAGGTATGACTGATGAATAAGAAATCCTCATTGTTGGCAAACTTTTTCTTACTCGTTTGCTTCTGTTCCAAAACGCGATATTGCTGAAGTCGCTTATGTTCCATATCGCTCGCAGGTTGCGCTTTCGTCCACTCATTCAATAATGAAATCTCTTTCGGGCCACCGGTCATCAACTGAGGTTCAAAGTGCAGCGCCTCCCCCAAATTGACCGGGTTGTCGTCCAAAAACAGAACATTTGTCGCCCGAAGCCCCATTTCCTGTAACATCGCATGAATTCTCGGGCCCTTGGGTGTCCAGTCGATGCTATTGAACACGAAGTACTCCCCCACGCCCATCTCATTCAAACGGGCTTCTGCGGGTTCCTTATCGTTCTTGGAGCAAACAGCATTGATAATTCCCTGGTCAGAAAGCATCTTAACCAGTTCCAAGTTGCGCTCAACCGACTGAACATCACCCTCCGAGAGCGTCCCTTCCCAGAAAGTATCGTCTAAGTCCCAAACGACAAGTTTAATTTTTTTGAAATCAATCACAGGCGCTTACTATTATAAGACGTCATACACTTGCGACATTACTCGCTCCAGATTAAATTGTTTCGCCCCCTCCCGAGAACAGGCGGCATATTCTTCCCGCAAGTCCTTATTCAGGAGCATTTCCTTCACGGCCTGATACAATTCCTCTTCGTTCTGCTCCACCAGCATCCCATATTTTCCGTCTGCAAGAACCTCCGTATTACCCGCACAACGGGTCGCCACAATCGGAAGTCCGAGACACATCGCCTCACAAACATTTAAGGGATAACCCTCTGTTTCGGAACAACTGACAAATATATCCGCAAGAGCCATCTCGGGATATGGAGGGCTTACAAAACCCCGAAGACAAACAGCCTCTTGAAGATTGTCCAATTCAATCAGTTGCTGCAAATACCCACGCTCCGGACCTTCTCCCAAAATATCCATACGAAAGGATATATTTTCCTCCTTTAATCGCTTCGCAACCCTCGTCATCCGGTCAAACGCCTTCTCCGGCGACAATCGGCCACAAAGGACAATCTTTCCACCAGGGTTCTTTTTCTCCCTTGAAATAGTAAAGGAGCTGATGCGCTTAAAATCTATTGGGTTGGTAATAACGGAAGCCTTCTTTATCTTATAGCCCAACTTCATAAACTGATCTTTCACTGCCGTCGAAACGAACACCACTTTATCCATCGATTTATATCCATGCTTCTCTTCTGTCTTGAATAGTCCCGGTCGGGTACTAGAATGGGAAGCATATAGGTCAGCGTGCACCCAGCTGATATTCCGAGCCGCCCTATCCAACAAATACGTATGGAGTTTCAAGGGCCGACCCTGCATATAAGAAACGATGGTATCATAACGTTCCTTAACGACTTTTCGGGTAACCGTTCTTTCAAGGACAAAACACGCAAAACGGGCAGACAGGAAAAATGCCAGACGTTCCAACATGGTACCGCTCCTTTTATACAGCGGTATCACTTTCACCGCCTCCGGTACTTCACTCTGATATATACCCGAAGTGGATGACAACAACAAATGGACATCGTAACGTTTATAATCGAAATTCCGCAACAGAATTATCAGCGCTTTCTCTGCACCTCCACCGCCAAGCGAGGACATAATAAAAAGTATCTTCTTATTCATTTTCTCACCCATTTTGCCAATCCAAACCATAGATGACGAATAAGCGGATAATCGGCGACATTGGCATCAACAACCGCCCAATCGCCACTCACATTGAAGGTGTGAACCCCATATTGCAAACCCCTCGGGAGAATCTCTGAAACATCTTCAAAAGAGAATTGTCCGGCAGCATCACAACAAATCCTTTGTACGAGGATAGAACGGCCATATGACTCTGAACAATCCTGCGCCATCCGATAAAGGGATTCACAAATTTGCAAAACACAGCCAGCATTCCGTGCTATTTTTCTGGGGAAGCGTATCGTTTGGAAGAGAGAATAAGGTCCATCCGGACTATCCGAACGAAAGATATGTACCGCGCGCGAGAAGTAGACACGAAAAGATTTTTTCGTTAATACTTATTTTCGAAAGTAGACACCGGTGATTTTTTCACGGCATCAGGTTTTACAAAAGTAGACATTTTTCAACTTTTTTCAGGGATTTCTTTTTCA
>JAGCXP010000079.1 GCA_017961345.1 Bacteroidales bacterium
AACGGGAGAGAACATGACGCAGCAGCAGGCCGCCGAGCGGGTGGCACGCCTTCGGGAAATCCTGGAGGACAGCAACCGTCGTTACTATGTGGACAACGCTCCCATCCTCAGCGATTACGAGTACGACCAGCTGATGTATGAACTCCAGGACCTGGAGGCCCGCTTCCCTGCCCTGCAATCGCCGACCTCCCCTACCCGCCATGTCGGAAGCGACCTTTCGGACCGAAAGGGCAAGGAGTTTCAGCAAGTCCCCCACCGCTATCCGATGCTTTCCCTGGGCAACACCTACAGCATCGGTGAAATTGAAGAATTCGCGCTCCGCGCGTCGAAATTCCTTAGCGGCGAAACGTTTACCTACAGTTGCGAACTCAAGTTCGACGGCACGGCCATCTGCCTGACCTATCGCGACGGCAAACTGCTCCGGGCCCTCACGCGGGGTGACGGAACGGTCGGAGACGACGTTACGCGCAATGTACGCCATATTTCCAACATTCCTACGCAACTCAGCGGCGAAGGCTGGCCGTCCGAATTTGAAATCCGGGGCGAAATCTATATGCCCTATGCGGCCTTCGACCGCCTCAATGAAGAGAAAATGCGCGAAGAGGAGGCGCCGTTTGCCAATCCCCGCAATGCCGCTTCCGGTTCGCTCAAGCTGACCGACCCGCAGGAAGTGGGCCGGCGCGGCCTCGAATGCACCCTGTATCATATTCCCGGCGAAAACCTGCCCTGGAAGACCCACAGCGAAGCGCTCGAGCAGGCTGCCTCCTGGGGGCTTCCCGTCTCGGAACATCGGCGAATCTGCAAAAACATTGAGGAAATTGAGGCCTATATCGCCTATTGGGATAGCGAGCGCAAGAAACTGCCCTTTGCCACCGACGGCATCGTGATCAAGGTCAATCAGTTGGATTTCCAGAACCGGCTGGGTTATACCGCCAAATCTCCCCGCTGGGCCGTGGCCTACAAATTCAAAGCGGAACAGGCCCTCACGCCGGTTCTGAGCATTGATTACCAGGTGGGCCGCACCGGCGCCGTCACCCCCGTGGCCAACCTCGAACCCGTTCCCCTCTCCGGGACGGTCGTCAAGCGCGCCACCCTCCACAATCCGGACCAGATGGAATTGCTCGACATCCGTGTCGGCGACTGGGTCTATGTGGAAAAAGGAGGCGAAATCATTCCGAAGATTACCGGCGTGGAGTTGTCCAAACGCCCCGCTGACGCTGTCAAACCCGTTTTCCCGGAGCGTTGCCCCGTTTGCGGAGCCCTGTTGGTGAAAGATGAGGGCCAGGCGAAAGTGTTCTGTCCCGACAAGGACCACTGTCCTCCGCAGATCAAGGGGACGCTGGTCAATTTCCTCTCCCGCAAGGCGATGAATGTCTTTGCCGGTGATGCCAATATCGAACAGTTGTTCAACAAGGGATACGTGCGCACGGTCGCCGACCTCTACGACCTTGACGAGAATCAGCTCTTGCACCTCGAGGGCTGGAAACACCGCATGGCGCAGCGTTTCCTCGAGAGCCTGCGGGAATCCGTCGCCACCACGCCCTTCGACCGCGTGCTCTTCGGCCTCGGAATCCGCTTCGTCGGGGAACAGACGGCCAAGACCCTCGCCCGCCACTTCCGGACGATGGACGCCTTGAAAGCCGCCTCGCGCGAAGAATTGCTGGAGGTGGAAGATGTCGGTGAAGTGATTGCCGACAGCATCCTGGAATGGTTCGCCGACCCGGTCCATCAGCAGACGCTCGAGCGGCTTCGCCAGGCCGGCCTGAAAATGGAAATGGAGGAGGACGGACAGGAAACGGGCACGGCCCTGCAAGGAATCAGCGTTGTCGTCAGCGGCACGTTCAGCATTTCCCGGGATGAGATGAAAGCGCTGATCGAGCGCAGCGGGGGCAAGATTTCTTCCTCCGTCAGCGCCAAGACCGGCATTCTGCTCGCCGGAGAAAAGCCGGGACCGGAAAAAATCAAGAAAGCGCAGGAACTTGGCGTGCGCATCCTCTCCGAGGAAGAACTTCGCCAGTTGGCGGGATGGGACGCACCCTCCGCCGCCGAACCGTCTTCCGAAAAGGAAGAAGAAGGAACCCAATTAAGTCTGTTTTAGCCCATGGCCGATTTTACCCTCGAAGACCTTGAAACCATCGATCGGGAACACAACGAACTGATGGAAGCCGCCCGGCGCCGCTGTGCCGGCGAGGGAGAGCTCGAACAGGTGCAGAAAGCCTTCGAGTATGCCAACAACGCCCACTACGGCATCCGCCGGCGCTCATCCGAGCCCTATATTCTCCACCCCCTCGCCGTCGCGAAGATTGTGGTCAGTGGCATCGGACTGGGTTACAAATCCATCTGCGCGGCCCTGCTGCACGACGTGCTCGAGGATACCGACTATACGATAGACGACATCCGCCGGAATTTCGGGGATAAAATCGCGTCCCTGGTGGATGGTCTGACCAAGATCAAGACCGTGCTCGACCGCGAGGATATGGTCCGCGAATCGGCCCGGGAAACGGTGGATCAGGACGAGAACTTCAAACGCATCCTGCTGACGCTCAACGACGACGTCCGCGTGGTACTGATTAAACTCGCCGACCGCCTGCACAACTGCCGCACCATCGAGTCGCAGCCCGAATACAAGAAAGAGAAAATCCTCAGTGAAACGATGGGCGTGTTCATTCCCCTCGCCCACCGCCTCGGCCTCTATGAGGTCAAGTCGGAAATGGAGGACATCTGGCTGCAGCACAAGCAGCCGGAGGCCTACAAGGAAATCTCGGACGCCGTCGAGAAGCGCATCGCTTCCGCCAGCGACGAAATCAACGCCTTCGTGCAGCCGGTCCAGGCTGCCCTGGAGAAGGCGGGGCTGCATTTTGAAATCAAGCGCCGCGTCAAGACGCCCTATTC
>JAGCXP010000080.1 GCA_017961345.1 Bacteroidales bacterium
GCTGTGGATCTTTCCCTGCTGAGGATGCCCGGGGATGTCACTTTCGCCGCAAATCTCGGTCATGTCTTCGGCAAGCACCGTAAGTTCATAGGTCTTCGGATCGAATTTGTGGAAACCCGCACCATGGCTCTTGGAGTGCGTAGATGAGCCGAAATAGCAATTTCCGTCTGAAGCGACCATGATGCCCTGCCACTGGCCGTCCCACTCTTTACAGATTTTGTTCATCGAGAAAGTCCAAACCTTATGGCGACTCCCTTCGGGGGTGCTGGATTTTTGTCCGCAGGACGCGGCCAGAATGAGCATGGCTCCAAGGGAGAGGGTGGTTAAAATCTTTTTCATTGTAAAAAGGTTTAATAATTTTCGTGTTTGCGGCCAATTGTGGCTTTCTTCTGCAAAGTTACGGGGCTAAAAAGGCCCGAAATATTGAAAATCGGTAAAATTATATCGGGTTTCGGGAAAGGGACTCTTTTAGCACAAATCTGAACAAAAGCGCCCGAGTCCTACCTTTGCATTCCCTTGGTGTTTATCTGGTTTCTCTTTCTGTCCGTACCGGCCGCGCTGGTGATGAACCGACCGGACTATCCGTTACCAGCGGGGGAAAAAGACCGGTATTACGGTTTCTACCCTCGGAACCAGTCGGGCCATCGCGCTGGGTGCCTATACCTATGCCTTGAGCCGCCTCGATGCGTAAAAAATTTTCTGTCTTTTCTTGCAAATTCGAAAATCTTTCGTACCTTTGCACTCGCTATTGGGAAATCCACTGGCAAACGTTGCTTGAAAATTTGTCGCTAATAAGGCGTTGCACGAGCGGAAAATTCGTGCAAGCCGAGCGGAGAGAAAGCCTGCTTTCTATCCCGAGGTGCCGCCGAATTTAGCGCGATTTTCGCAGAAAATCGCGGAAATAGCTCAGTTGGTAGAGCGCAACCTTGCCAAGGTTGAGGTCGCGAGTTCGAGACTCGTTTTCCGCTCCAAGAGTCACTGGAAGAGATTTGCAGTTGACTCTTTTTTTGTATCTTTGTCTCGCGTGCATACGCGCTATATGAATTAAATGTATATGATTATGCGTAAACAATCTCTCTTCTGCGCCGTTCTCGCCGTTGCGATGGCGGTCCCTTTCTTCTCCTCCTGCAACAAGGCGGCGGACATTATCAATAACCTGATTGAGCTGACTTCCCAGATTACCGTGGTGGAGCCCGATATGCCCGGTCTGACCTATCCCGAGACCTATCAGGTCACCCTC
Organism: Bacteroidales bacterium; assembly: GCA_017961345.1. Classification (GTDB taxonomy): domain Bacteria; phylum Bacteroidota; class Bacteroidia; order Bacteroidales; family UBA932; genus Cryptobacteroides. The sequence continues at coordinate 1,241 of JAGCXP010000080.1, forward strand.
ATCAACGAAAGCACGGGGGAGAGCAAGACCGCGACCACGGAATTGAAAAACGGCAAGAAAGTCGCCTCCGTCAAGATCATGGGTACGGCTACCGGCCTGTTCTCCGTCTCGGTCCGTGGCGTCGTCTTCGATGAGGCGAACAACAAACTGAAAGACTTCTGGGCCAATGCAGCCCATGTTGTCGTGGTTGCCGGCATCGTGGCCTGCGATCCTACCGTTTCCTGTACAGTGTACAATACGGTAAAACTGAAGGACAATCATTTTTGGATGGCGGAAAACCTTCGCTATTTGCCGGTGGGCATTACGCCGTCTGCTGATTTGAATAATGTGACGGCGGGTGTGTTCTATCCCCTCGGGGTGGCGGATGACGGAACTACCCGTCAGTTCTTGACCTCACAAGAGGCGATTGCTTCCCAGGGTTATGTCTACCAGGTCGAAGTTGCGTTGGGCTGTAAAATTGGTGGATTGACCAGCGTTGAGCAGGCCCAAGCGCTTGAGGGGACCCAGGGTGTTTGTCCGCTTGGCTGGCATCTTCCTACCCTGTCAGAGATTAAAGGCCTGGTGGGTAAGGTTGCCCAGGAAACGACAGAAACAACGGCCCCCTACTTCAATGGTTCGGATGGTTCCGTTAAGCTATTGAACGAGGATGGTTTTAACATGTCGGCTTGCGGGCAGATTACCATTCAGGATGTCACGAGTACATCCGGATTGATTTCTTACGTGATTTATGAGGGAAGGGTTGCCTCCGGTTTCTTCTGCGGTTCGACTTATAAGACGGTGAGTTATCTTGTAGATGGGGATGCAAGTTCCGGCATCAAGGCCCTTACGTTCCAGGGGCTTATGACAATGACCAACAAGGCCACGGAAGCGGCCTATACCTGCAATGGTTCAGGATTGAAACATCGTATGGGCGCTCCTGTCCGTTGTATCAAAGATTCTGCTTCCGAATAATCTTTGGTTCTTCAAGGAAGTCATATACGCAAGTTTTTCCGGGAGATGGCTCGTAAGGTCATCTCCCTTTGGGTATGCCTTATTCTCTGCTCCGGGATGCTGATTTCCCGGGCGGCGACCGCGCCCTCTTCCCGCACGGCCAAAGCGGATTTTTCCGGCGTCGTCACGGATGCCAAGACGGGAGAGCCGCTCATCGGCGTCGCCCTCAAACTGGACGGCGGCGTGCTCTGGGCCCTGACCGATGAAAAGGGGCGCTATTCCTTCACCGATCTTTCGGACGGGCGTTATCTGCTCGAAACGGACTATCTGGGTTATGTGTCCGACTCCCGCGAACTGGTCATCAAGGCCGGAGCGGTCCTGGACGCAGCGGGAAAATCCCTTGCGGCCGTGAATTTCAGCCTGCAACTGCAGTCCCTGGCCCTCGAAGAGGTGACGGTCACGGCCGAGCGTTCCAAATCGGGCGTCAACACCTCCGTCAGCATCGGGCGGGATGCGCTCAACCATATGCAGGTGAGCGACATCGCGGATATTTCCTCGCTGCTGCCCGGTGGAAAGACCCTCAATCCCGACCTGACGCAGGAAAAACCGATTTCCCTGCGCGACGGCGGCGTATCCGCGGGTAACGCGGCGTTCGGCGCGGCGGTCGAGGTGGACGGCGTGCGTCTGGGCGGGAACGCTTCCCTGGGCGAGATGAGCGGCGTGAGCACCCGAAGCATCGCCGTGGAGAACATTGAATCCGTCGAAGTGATTACCGGCGTTCCTTCCGCCGAATATGGTGACCTGAACAGCGGTATGGTGAAGGTGACCACCAAAAAAGGCCGTACCCCCGTCAACCTGACGCTGACCGTCAACCCCCGCACCTGGCAGGCGAGCGTCTCCAAAGGGGTGGAATTGGGACCGAAGGCAGGCGTGCTCAACCTCTCCGGCGAGTGGGCCCGGGCAACGACCAGCCTGATCTCTCCCTATTCGGCTTATACCCGACGGGAGGCGAGCGTGAGTTACAGCAACACCTTCATGAAAAACCTGCGCTTCGAGGCGGGCATTACCGGCAACATCGGCGGTATGAACACCAAGGACGACCCGGACGCCAATCACGGCAATATCACCGAAGGCCGCGACAATGTCATCCGGGCGAATACCTCCCTGGACTGGCTCCTGCGCAAGAGTTGGATCACCAGCCTGCGTCTGGAGGCCACCGTCTTTTATAATGACAAGCGGACGCATGAGCACAAGTCGGAAAACTGGGCCTCGTCCAAGCCGGCGGCACACAGCGAGGTGGAGGGGTACTATCTGACCAACCAGTTGCCGCTTTCCTATTTCTACGACAAGATCGTCGACTCCCGGGAACTGGACTGGAGCGCCTCCCTCAAGTACCGCTGGATTAAGCGCTGGGGCGACTGGCGCAACGAACTCAAGGCGGGTATCCAGTGGAAAGCCAACGGCAACGCGGGAGAAGGGGAATACTATGAGACCGGCCCGAATGGCGTCAATCTGTCTCCGGATGGCTACCGGCCCCGTCCCTACCATCAGTATCCCTACATGCACAATATCTCCTACTGGGTGGAGGATCGCCTGACGGCCCCGATCGGCAGCACCAAACTCGAACTGATGGCCGGCCTTCGCCTGGAGACCGTCTATGTGAAGGGCTCGAAATACACGGATATCGCCTCCCTCTCGCCCCGTTTCAATGCGAAATGGCATCTCGGGAAGGGCTGGGCCGTGCGGGGCGGCTGGGGTATCGCCGAGAAACTGCCCTCGTTCTATGTGCTCTATCCCCGGCAGGAGTATTGGGACAAGAAAGTCTTTTCCATGGCCTACGGCACCGGGGGAGACGAATACAACGTCTATTATACCCGTCCCTACGCCTTGGAATACAATCCTCAGCTGAAGTGGCAGCGTTCCTCCAACAGCGAACTCGCCGTCGAATGGGAGGGGGCCGGGTTTAAATTTTCCCTGGTGGGATTCTACAACGTCACCCGCAACCCTTATGTGTACGACGAACGTTATCTACCCTTCTCCTATAAGACGCTCGTGAAGCCGGATGCCTTCGTGCCCGGGAACAACCCTTCCATCCGGGTGGATTCCGCGAGCGGAGACATTTTCCTGTCCAACGACAACTGGGCGAGCCAGGTACAGGCCGACGTGAAACTCACGGACAAGACCTTTGTGCAGGAGCGGCAGCCCTCCAACGGCGCCGACATCCACCGAGCCGGCGCGGAACTCATTGTGGACTTCCCCGAAATCAAGCCCATCCGTACGGTGTTCCGTCTCGACGCCTCCTACAATCACAGTTGGTACCTCGATGAGAGCATCCGCTATTACTATCCTTCTGTTTCCTCTTCGGAGGGTTCCTATGGCTATGTAGGCATCTATCCGCTGGGCGACGGCTCTTCGATTTCCAACGGGAAAAAGACCCACAACCTGGATGCCAACCTGACCGCCATCGTCCGCATTCCCGAAGCCCGGCTGGTCGTTACGGCCCGTTTCGAGGCGTCCCTGCTCAAACTCTTCCGCAATCTTTCCCAGTACCAGGGGCAGGAGTATGCCTATGCCTATGAAACCAAGAAGGAGCAGCGGCTCAGCGGGGTCAGCATCTATGAGGGAGGGCACAAGACGGCGGTCTGGCCGATTGCCTATCTGGACAACGAGGGCGTCGAACACCCCTTCACCGCAGCGTCGGCAGCCGATTCCAAGCTCAAAGCCCTGATTCAGACCTCCAACAACGATTACACCTTCGCGCAGGACGGTTACGGCTTCTACTGGTCGGCCAACCTGAGCGTGACGAAAGAAATCGGCGACCACGTGTCCCTTTCCTTCTTTGCCAACAACTTCACCAACAACCGGCAGACCGTCTATTCCAAGGCGACCGGTGTCGGTGCCATTTTTACCCCTGTCTTCTATTACGGACTTACCTGCCGCCTGAAATTTTGAAAAATCAACTGCTCATATTCCTGCTGCTTTGCGCCAGTGCGGTGTCCTGCCTGAACATCTCGGATGCCGTCAGCTATACGACCGTGCAGATGACCGTCCTTCCCTATGAGGAAATCGACCCTTCCCGCACTCCGGTGCCGGGCGTGAGCGTCTATCTGGAAAACATCGGCAACGGGGCCACTTACCGGACGGAGACGGGCGCGGACGGGAAGGCGGTCTTTCCGGCCGTTCTGGGACGCTACCGGGTGGTGGCGCGCCGCGAGGCGGAGGTGCCCGGACAGGGCGGAGGCCTGGAGAAGGTGATTTATGTGGGCGCCCGGGACAATATCCGGGTGGACAACCAGGATCTGGAGCTGCCCCTCCCGATCTTTGAGACCGCCCCCAGCACGCTGGTCATCAAGGAGGCCTACTTCGGCGGCTGCAAGAAACTCCCTTATGAGGGGGACTATCAGTCCGACCAGTACCTGCTTCTCCACAACAATTCGGCGGAAGACCAGTATCTGGACAGTCTCTGCGTGGGCTGCCTGGCCCCCTATAACTCTTCGGCGACCAACCATTGGGTGAAACCCGGTCCGGACGGAGGCCTTGTATACGAAGATTACGCCCCCATCATCCAGGCCGTCTGGCAGTTCCCCGGCAACGGGACGAATTTCGTGCTGCATCCGGGCGAAGACGCCGTGCTCTGTTTCCGCGGCGCCATTGACCACACGCGGCAGTTCCCCTTGAGCGTCAATCTCGACAAGAGCGACTATTTTGTCACCTACGATATCCAGAACTTCCCCAACCCTACCTACCATCCCGCGCCCGGCCCGAACATCCGCGCCGACCATTACCTGATTATGGTCAAGAAGATGGGCATTGCCAACGCCTACACAATCTCCGTGAATTCTCCGGCCCTGGTGATTTTCCGGACCAAGGGGATCACGGTGCAGGATTTCGTGGAGGATGAGAGCAACATCGAGCAGGTGCCCAACTCCCAGGATAAGGTGGTCAAGTTGCCCTGGGAATGGATTGTGGATGGCGCAGAGGCCTTCGTCGCCAGTTCCAACAACAACATCAAGCGCCTCCATCCCCGGGTGGACGGCGGTTACGTCACTTTTTCGCAGAGTTTCCTCGGCCATACGATTTTCCGGCGGAAAGACGACATCATGTCCGCCCAATCCGGCTACGAGGTCCTGTATGATACCAACAATTCCTCCTTCGACTTTTACGAGCGGGAGGTCCAATCCCTGCACGAATGATGAAGGCGAATCTCAGAACGCTCTGCCTGATGGCTTGCCTGTTTCTGGCAACAGAGGTGCTGCATGCGGGAGGACCCGCATCGGGGGCCGGCATGTCTGCCATTCTGCCTCGCTTCGATGACGTACAGGACGCCTCGCTCTGGCGTCTGGGCGGCAATGCCGCAGGGGTGCGGCTCGACACGACCAATATCTCCGAGGCCTTCCTGGGCGGGGACTACAGTTTCGGCGATCTGCGCGGCTCCAGTGAGGCGCCTACCCTCTGGACGGCCGGCGCATCGGCGCGCACGCTCAAGCACACGAAGAAGTTTTCGATGGCGGGCACCTTCTCTTTCCGCCAGTTCACTACCTACAACCACTGCGGCTCGATGCTGCTCTATCCGGAGCGTTACCCCGTGGATATCTACGAATTCACGCCCGGAACGAAGTCGCGCCAGCGCTATGCCCTCTCCGGCGTGGTCGGCGTGGACGTGGCGCCCGGCTGGGTGGTGGGTGCCGGATTGGGATTCGAGAGCCAGAACTGCGCGAAACTCAAGGACCTGCGCTATACGATGTACTACCTCGATTTCTCCCTCACGCCTTCGGTGCTCTATCGCGCCGGCAAATGGGTGGTGGGCGCATCCTTCCTCTACGAGCGCAATACCCAGAGCGTGGAAAGCAAGCGCATCGGTGAGAACGGAACGGAGTACCGCGCCTTCCTGGAGAAAGGAAACGGACGCGGCGTGGAGGGACTCTGGACAGCGGGCAACCTGCTGCTCGACGTGACAGGCGTCAACCGTTTCCCCATCGATGAGAACGCCTTCGGCGGGGCCCTGCAACTGCAATACGGCTCTTTCCTGGTGGAGGGGCAGTATCGCCATCGGGCCGGACGGATCGGGGAAAAACAACAGGTGTGGTTCAACTATACCGGCGATGAAGTCCTCCTGCGGCTGGCCCTGAACGTACGGGGCGGCCACTTCCTGCGCATGGGCCTCGGCTATACGGATCGGCGCAACAGCGAGCACATTCTGGAAAACATCACCTCCGGCGGCGTGACGACGACCACCCGCCTCGGAACGCTCCCGGTTTTTGCGGAGCGCAGCCTCTCCCTGGAGCCGTCGTATTACTGGATCAGCGGGGCCTGGAGGGTGGATGCCACGGGACGGGCGCTTTTCCGCGAGTCCCTCTCCACCCAGATGTATCCCACCCGTTACCGGGAAAGCGAACTCGATCTTTTCGCCCGCCTGGCCGGCCGTTATACCCTCTCACCCGCCGCCGTCAAAGCCCCGCTCTGGGACTTCAGCCTCGGCCTCAGCTTCCAGCGCGGCCGTTTCCCCAACCTTGCTGAAGACAAGGATGTGCTCGTGGTTCCGGATTCTCTCGGAGACTGGTATATGCGGGATATTCTTGTCCGTACCCGTCCCGTCCTCGGCGTGGACGCCTCCGTCCGCTGCCGCCTCAAAATGGGACTGTGGATCGACCTCTCCGTCGATTATCGCCAGGGCTTCGGCTTCTCTTTGCTGCCGACCGCCACTCCCTATCGCCTTACCTCCGCCCTCTCGGTCGGATATTCGTTCTAGTTGTTTAGATATTGCTCTCGAATTCGGAGAGGAAACGCAGATCGTTCTCGAAATAGTGGCGAAGGTCCTTGACCTGCCATTTGAGCATGGCGATACGCTCGATGCCCATACCGAAGGCGAAACCGCTGTACTTGGTGGAGTCGATGCCGGAGGCCTCGAGCACGTTGGGGTCCACCATGCCGCAGCCGAGGATTTCCAGCCAGCCCGTACCCTTGCACACGTTGCAGCCCTTGCCGTGGCAGATGTTGCAGCTCACGTCCACCTCCGCGGAAGGCTCCGTGAAGGGAAAGTAGGACGGACGCATACGAATCTGCGTCTCGGGACCGAACATCTCCCGGGCGAAAAGCAGAATGGCCTGTTTCATATCCGCAAACGTCACATGCTCATCGATATAGAGGCCCTCCACCTGGTGGAAGATGCAGTGCGCACGGGCTGAGATCGCCTCGTTGCGGAACACGCGGCCCGGGCAGATCACGCGGATGGGAAGGGGCATCGTCTCCATGCAGCGAACCTGCACGCAGGAGGTATGGGTACGCAGCAGGATGGGGTTCTCCTTCTGGTTGTCGGTGACGAAGAAGGTATCCTGCATCTCGCGGGCCGGATGCTCCGGCGGGAAGTTCAGGGCCGTGAACACGTGGTAATCGTCTTCGATTTCGGGACCTTCCGCCACGTCGTATCCGAATTTGCGGAAAATCTCCACAATCTCCTCGCGCACGATGCTGACCGGATGACGGGAACCGAGGGGGTAGTCGTCGCCCGGACGGCTCAGGTCCAGGTTGCCGGAGGCCGCTTTGTCCGCGAGGGCCGTCGCCTGGGCTTTCAGAGCCTCGATCTTGGCCGCGGCCGCCGTCTTCAACTGGTTGAGTTTCTGCCCGAATTCCCGTTTCTGCTCGGGAGCGACGCTGCGGAACTCATCGAAAAGGGCCGTGATTTCCCCTTTCTTGCCCAACAAACGTACGCGCGCCTCTTCGATTTCTGCCGCGGTGGCACACTTGAGTCCCTCGATTTCCCCGAGGATCTGCTCGATTCTATCTTTCATTTTTTCGCTTTTTGTCTCTTTTCACGCTCTTTGATGCGTCGCGCCGCCCCGTCTTTCAGGTATTTCTTCCACTGCGTGTCGTTGAAAATCTTCCGGAGGGCGATTTCCGAACGCTCCATCCACTTGTCCTGCGTATCCAGATACAGGTCGCGGTTCTGAATGCCTTTTTCCTGCATCTTCTTGATTTCCTCGTGCATCGCACCGAAGTCGTGACGCAGGATGGAATCGGTGTAGAACAGCTGCCAGTCCTCCAGTTTCAGGATTTCACCCAGACGCTCGGCCTCCTGCTCGGCGACCTTGTCCACATCGTATGGCTTCTTTTCTTCCTCCTCCTGGGCGAAGGCCGGCAAAACCAGTCCGAAGGACAGCAGGAAAAAGAGGGTGAACTTTTTATGGAATTGACGCATAAAATGCTTACTTTTGCATAATATGTCGCAAATGTAGCAATTTTATGGCAAAAAAGAAATCATTTGTCGCCCGCAACCTTCCCAAATACTTGTTGCAGTGGACCTCTCTGGCCGCTCTGCTGGTGTTTCTGACGGGCCTGGTCAAACTCGTTTTCCCCGATGTGGATAAACCCGATCCCGAGGCGCTCTGCCCCATGGGCGGACTCGAAGCCTTCGGCACCTATCTGGTGCGCGGCTCGCTGCCCTGTTCGATGAGCACCCTGCAGATTATCATGGGGCTCGCGATGGCGGCCACCGTCATCCTGCTCGGCAAACTCTTCTGCGGCTATCTCTGCCCCGTCGGTACGGTGGAGGACCTCCTCGGCCGTTTGCGCCGGGCCTTCGGCTTCAATGCCGTCCGCATCCTTCGCCGCGGGGTGGCCGACGCCCTGCTCCGCCTCCTGAAATACGGCCTGCTCTTTCTGATTTTCTACATGACCTGCAGCGCCAGCGAACTGTTTTGCAAGAAATTCGACCCCTACTACGCCGTCGCCACCGGTTTCAAAGGCGAAATCGTCCTCTGGGCAAGCATCGCCTCCCTGGTTGCCGTCGTGCTGCTGGGCCTTTTTATCGACCGTTTCTGGTGCCGCTACCTCTGCCCCCTGGGCGCTGTCAGCAGCAGTTTTAAATTTTATCTGCCGCTCGGCCTGCTGATCCTCGCCTGGTGGGGACTGTCCCTGCTCGGCGTCCATCTGCACTGGGCCTGGCTGCTGGGTGCCCTCTGCCTGCTGGGCTGGCTGCTGGAAGTATTCAATGGCGCTCCCTCCGGCCAGATCATCTCCGTCGTCCGGAACGAGGCGACCTGTACCCGCTGCGGCGCCTGCTCGAAGGCCTGCCCCTACGGTATCGACCTGCTTCACTTCGATGCCCGCGTCAACGATGTGGACTGCGCCCTCTGCGGCGACTGCATGGCCGCCTGCTACCACGACGCGCTGGATTACGGTTTCCTCGGCAGCGGTCCTTCCGCAGGGGGACGTTCCGTCCGTCATATCATCCCCGCCTTCCTGACGATCGTCATTGCCGTCGGCGCGTTCTTCTTCGGCAACAGTTTCGAACTGCCGACCATCGACGAGTCCTGGGCGATGGAGCAGGTGGGTGACGCCCCGTTGAAGAAAATGGAAGTCAGCGGCCTGCGCACGGTCAAATGCTTCGGCAGTTCGATGGCCTTCAAGGCCCGGATGCAGAAAGTGCCCGGCGTCCACCGCGTCAAGACCTATGTCAAGCACCACCGCGTGGAAATCTGGTTCGACCCCCGCGTAACCGACGAAGACGCCGTCCGCGCCCAAATTTTCGTGCCTTCCCATTTCCGTATCAATACCCCCGACCCCAAACTCGTTCCCACCCTGAACGTGCAGACCCTGCGCATTGAAAAGATGTACGACAAACTCGATCTGAACTACCTCGGCCTGCAGATGCGCGAAAGTGGAAAAAGGGTGTACGGACTCGAGTCCGAATACGACTGCCCGGTCCGCGTGTTGGTTTATTCCGATCCCGAAGAGGCGCTTTCGGCCGAATGGTTCAAGGAAATCGTGAACCGCAAGAGCCTCGATATGCCCCTGCACGGCGGCGGCGTGAAGAAAACGCCGATGAACCTCGAGTTCGTCCGCCTCGAAGAAGAAACTTCCACCGTTCCGACCACCGGGTTCCTCGAGAAAATGTTCGACGGCTTCTATGCCGAGTTCAACGGCCGCTTCCCGGTGAAGGAACTGCCCAAAGAACTCGCCCAGGGACACGAGGCGGGGGATACCCTCGTGCTCAAACGCAGCACCCGCTATGCCGCCAAGGCGCAGTATATCTACGAAATCGCCGATACGAACTATCAGAAGCCCATCATTCGCCGGGCGCTGCCTTTCCTGAGCAACCACATCTCCCGCGAAGAGGGTGTCATCTCCTTCGCCCTGACGCTCAACCGCGACTGGCTGCCCGCCCTCCAGATCCGCTTCGCCGCCCCGATGACCGAAGCCCGCATCTGGGAACTGCTGCAGGAAGACCCCTGGACGATCACCTACGCCAAGGACGACATCCGCCAGGAGAAGGCCCGGCTGAAATTCGACGAGCCCGGTACTGTCTTCCAGATTCAGGCGGAGCAGGAGAGCGAACCGGTCAAGGCCGCTCCCAAGAAGAAGGCTTCCAAACGCAAATCCAAAAACTAAGCCCTCATGAGCGTCCGTAGGAATATCGTAACGGCCCTGTTGCTGCTCCTTCCGTTGACCCTGGCGGCCGACGAAGGTATGTGGATGGTCGGCAACCTCGACCGTGCGCTGGAAAAGAAAATGAAGGAGCGCGGCTGCAAACTCGGCCTGCGGGAAATCTACGATGCGGACGCGGAAGGAGCCAGTCTTTCCGATGCCGTCGTCTCGCTGGATTTCGGCTGCACGGGCAGTTTCGTTTCCCCCGAAGGACTTCTCATCACCAACCACCACTGCGCCTATTCAGACCTTCACGCGCTGAGCACCCCGCAGAAAAACCTGCTCGAAGACGGCTTCTGGGCCTACAGGACGGAGGAGGAAATCCCCATTCCGGGCAAGGCGGTGCAGATTCTCAAGAAAGTCCTGGATGTGACACAGGAGGCGCTGGAACTGCTCGAAAAGGGGACGCCGGACGGAAAAAAGGTAGGCTCGCGCAAACTCTCCTTCGTGCTGGAAGGCCGCTATGAGGAAAAGACGGGTCTGAAAGCCCAACTGGTCTCCCTCTGGGGCGGCAGCCAATACTGCATCTGCCTCTATCAGGAATATACGGACGTCCGTCTGGTGGGTGCCCCTCCCGTCTGCATGGCTGCATTCGGCGGCGATGTGGACAACTGGCAATGGCCCCAGCAGAAATGCGACTTCGCCCTCTACCGCGTGTATGCCGCCGCGGACGGAAAGCCTGCCGCTTACAGCGCGGACAACCTTCCGCTGGGCTGCAAAAATCCCCTGAAAATCTGCCGGAAAGGGCTGCGGGAAGGGGACTTTGCCATGGTGCTCGGCTATCCGGGCCGTACCGACCGCAGTGCCAGTTCCTTCAGAATCGCCCTTCAGCAGGAGGTCATTGCCCCCGTGGTGAACGAAATCCGCGGGGAACGGATGCGGATTATGAAGGAAGGCATGGCCGCCGACCCCGCCGTCCGCCTCAAATATGCCGAGAAGTTCTTCTCCCTGAGCAACGTACAGGTCCTGAAAGAACTCGAGAAGGAATGCTGCGACCGCTTTGGCGTCATTGCCGAAAAACAGGCGCTCGAAAAGGAACTGCAGGAATGGATCGACGCCGACTCCGCCCGCAGCGCCCGTTGGGGCAAACTCCTGTCCAAGCTGGACCGGGGCTACCTCCACGCGGCCCGCTACAAACGCAACACCGCCGTCTATCAGGAAACGATGGTGCGCGCGAGCGCCCTTTCCATCCTGGCGATGCGCCTGAGTTCCCGCGGCAGCGCCGCCGCCAAGGAATGGGCGGAACTCGACTTAGGGCTGGAACGCCGCATTTTCGACCATTGCGTGCGTACCTGGTATGAAAAAATGGACACCGTCGATATGGGGCCTTTCCAGCGCTCCCTCTTCCGCAGTTACGGAAACGATTACGCCCGCCTGGCGGAAGACCTCTGGAAGGGGAGTCCCCTGACCGACGGCAGCCTGGCCGCCCTTAGCGGCGCGGACAGTCTGGGACAAAGCGGAAAAGAATGGGCGGCCCGCCTTCAGAAGGACTCGCTCTGCCGTTTCTTTACCGATTTGAAAATGACGGAGGTCAACAAGGTCGAAGCCGCCCGCCGGCTTTCCAACCTGGATAAGGAATACCGTCAGGCCCTCTTTGAAATGCGTCGCGACAAGGGTATTCTCCAGTATCCCGACGCCAACTCCACCCTGCGCCTGACCTACGGCCGTACGGGCCGTTTCGCGCCCAAAGGAGCCGCCGTCCGTCCCTGGTACACCCTGCCGTCCCAGATTCTGAAAAAGGAAAACCCCGACGTCTATGAATTCGCCCTGCTGCCCGGGGTGAAGGATGCCCTGAAGGCCGCCGCGAAAAAGGAGAAAGGCTGCCGGGGGCTGAAAGTGGACTTTATCACCGACAACGACATTACCGGCGGCAACTCCGGCTCTCCCGTGCTCAACGCCCGCGGCGAACTGGTCGGCCTGGCCTTCGACGGCAACGCCGAATCGCTCGCCAGCGACTATTCCTTTACCCCCGGCTGGAACAAGTGCGTCTGCGTGGATATCCGCTACGTCCTCTGGACCCTGGAAACCTACGCCGGCTTCAGTAGAATCGTGGAAGAACTCGGGAAATAATTCGTAACTTTGTTTGGCCATGCTCGATTTTCTCTCCATCGGACTCGCAGACATACTCGACATTCTTTTCGTCACCCTGCTGATTTTCTTCCTCTTCAGGTGGATGAAGGATTCCTATGCCCGCAACGTCTTCTATGTCGTCGTCTCCTTCTACATCCTGCGGGTGATCGCCTCCGCCCTGGGCATGAAGATGATAACGACGCTGATGGATATGGTACTCAACCTGGGACTTCTGGCCCTGATCGTGATTTTCCAGCCGGAAGTGCGCCGCTTCCTGATCAACTTCGGCAAACGTTACCGCACCCTTCCGAAGGCAACGTTCCTCGGCATTTTCAGCCGTCAGGAGCGAAAGGCCAATCACGACGTCATCACCGAAATCTGCGAAGCCTGCCGGATGATGTCTTCCGGGAAAGTGGGCGCGCTGATCGTCATTGCGCGCAATGACAGCCTCGAGGAAATCGTCCAGAGCGGCGATGTCATCGACGCCCGCGTCAACCGGCGACTGTTGCTCAACCTGTTTTTCAAGAACTCTCCGCTGCACGACGGAGCCGTCATTATCAGCAAAGACCGCATCGTGGCGGCCCGCTGCACCCTCCCCATTACGCAGCGGGAGGACATTCCGCCCCAGTTCGGCATGCGGCACAAGGCGGCCGTCGGCGTGTCGGAGGTAAGCGACGCCGTGGTGGCGGTCGTCTCCGAGCAGACCGGACACGTCTCCTTCGCCAGCGACGGACACCTCTCCGAAATGGGCGGTATCAATGAACTTCGTTTGAACCTGGACAAGTCCTGCAATGGATAGCGTAGTAAGCAGACTGGAAAGCAAACTCGGCTTCGACCGGGTGCGGGAGGCCGTCGCCGCCCGCTGCTCGACCGACTATGCCCGCAACCGCTCCGCTACGGAGCGTTTTTGTACCCAGGAAAGGGACCTGCTCGTGCGCCTGCGCCTGACCGAGGAAATGCGCCTGATCTGCCTCTTCGAGGAAGCCTTCCCGCAGAACGGTTACATCGACGGCCTGGACTTTCTCGTTCCCCTGAAAATGTCCGAGTCGCCCATCGACCTCGTCTCGCTGCGCAAACTGCGCACCATTCTGAAGACCCTGGGCCAGATTGCCGCTTTCTTTGACGGTGTGCGGGACGGCGTGTATCCCTGCCTCAAGCGCCTGAGTGCGGGCATCGCCCGTTTCCCCGGGGTGGAAGAAAAACTCGACGCCATCCTCGACCGCTACGGCGAGGTGAAGGATACGGCCTCCGAAAGCCTGTATGAGATCCGCAAATCCCTGCGCGAAAAGGAAGCCTCGCAGTCCAAGCGGGCGGCGGCCCTTCTGCACCACGCCCAGTCGGAAGGCATTGCGGCGGAAGACGCCTCCGTGGTCGTGCGGGACGGCAGACTCCTGATTCCGGTCAGCGCCGCCGACAAACGCAAACTTCCCGGCTTTATTTATGACGAGTCAGCCTCCGGCAAGACCGCCTATATCGAACCGGCGGAAATGATTCAGTTGGGCAACGAAATCACCCAACTTCGATTGGACGAGCGCCGGGAGATTCTGAAGATTCTCGCCGCGTTTACCGACGCCATCCGCGAACACCTGCCCGCGCTGGTCGGCGCCGCCCGTTTCCTCGGAGAAATCGACTTTATCATGGCCAAGGCCCGCCTCGCCCTGGATTACCGGGCCGGCCTGCCCGTCCTCTCCCGCGAAGGGGAGGTGAACCTGCGCAAGGCCCGCCATCCGCTGCTCGAAGCCGCCCTTGCGCGAGACGGCCGCGAAATTGTCCCTTTGAGCGTCAGCCTGACGCCGAAAAAACATATCCTGCTCATTTCCGGGCCGAACGCCGGCGGTAAATCCGTCTGCCTGAAGACGGTCGGTCTCCTCCAGTATATGTTTCAGTGGGGCATGCTGATTCCCACTTCCGAGACCTCCGAGGTGCGCCTGTTCGACCGGATTCTAGTGTCCATCGGCGACGACCAGTCCCTGGACAGCGACTTGAGCACCTACAGTTCGTTCCTGGCCGAATGCCGGCAGATGCTCTCCGTCGCGGACGGAAAGACCCTCGTGCTGATTGACGAACTGGGCAGCGGCACCGAGCCCACGGCCGGCGGCGCGATTGCCGAAGCTCTGCTCGCCCGGCTGGACCAGGCGGGGGCCTACGGGGTGATTACCACCCATTATACCAACCTCAAACTCTACGCCTCCGCGCCCGAAAGCGGGGTGTTCAACGGAGCCATGGCCTTCGACGCCCATCAGATGGCCCCCCTCTTCCAACTCGAACCCGGCCTGCCCGGCAACTCCTTCGCCTTCGAACTGGCCCGCAAAATGGGCCTTCCCGAGGAATTTGTCAAGGATGCCGAAGCGCGCGCCGGCGGCGAGTTCGTCGATATGGAGCGTTCCCTTCGCAAGATCGAACACAGCCGCCGGGCGCTGGATGAAAAACTCGAACGCATCCGCAACACCGACAAGACCCTCGAAAACATCACGGAACGCTACCGCGACGAACTGCAGGGTATCAAGGCGACCCGCAAGGAAATTCTCGAGGCCGCCCACCGCGAGGCCGAAGACATCGTCAAGGGTGCCAACCGGGAGATTGAAAAGACCATCCGCACCATCAAGGAGTCCCAGGCGGACAAGCAGCAGACGCAGCAGGCCCGCAGCGGACTGTCCGAATTCATGGAGAACCTCGCTCGCCGCAAAGAGGCGGAGCAGAAGGCCAAGGACGACTATATCGAAAAGAAAATCGCCCAGTTGGACGCCCGCAAGGAGCGTCGTCAGGCCCGCAGCAACGCCAAGGCGACGGCCGCCCAGAATGAGCAACAGCGCCGGCAGAGCGAACAGCAGGAACAGGAACGGCGTTTCCGCACCGCTCCCGTGCAGGCCGGAGAAAAGGTGCGGCTCAAACGCGGCGGCATGGTCGGGGAAGTGCTCCAGGCCGGCCGCAACACCGTCGTCGTCGCCGTGGGCAGCATTACCACACGCCTGAAGACCACGGAAGTGGAACGCATTACCGCCGGCGAGTACCGCCAGAGCGTCCGCACGAGCGCCCCGGCGCAGAGCAGCGTGAAGGTGGACGAGACCATCTCCCGCCGCAAACTGGAATTCAAACCCGAACTCGACGTGCGGGGCGAACGCCTCAGTGACGCCATTGAGAAGGTGACGCAATATATCGACGACGCCATTATGCTCTCGGTCGGGAGCGTGCGCATCATTCACGGCAAGGGCACCGGCGTGCTCCACGAGGAAATCCAGAAACTCCTGCGCGTCACCCCGGGGGTGGAGAGCGTCAGCGATGAACACGTGGACCTGGGCGGCAGCGGAGTCACCCTCGTAAAACTGCAATAACGGTGAAAGAGAGCAATCACACGGAGGCGAAGCCGCTGAGCCGGACGGAGCTCGGCCGCAAGGGGGAACAGCAGGCCTGCGACTACCTCTCCTCCCTGGGCCAGACCATTCTGGAACGGAACTGGCGCGGGGGACACTGCGAACTGGATATCGTCACCCTCGACCGCGCCGGCGTCCACTTCGTGGAAGTGAAGGACCGCCGCCTGGGAAACTACCTCGACGGCAGCATCGACGCCCGCAAGCAAAAGCACCTGGTCTCGGCCGCCCGCCGTTACCTCTCTGGCAACCGCCATCTGGAGGGCCTCGAACTCTTCTTCGACGTCGTTTTTATCGTGGAAGGCGAATCCATCGACTACTACCCGCAGGCATTCATTCCTTTGTATTCATAAACGAACATGAGCGATAACAGCCACAGATACTGTCTCATTATGGCGGGCGGTGCCGGCAAGCGCTTCTGGCCCGTCAGCCGCCGCGAACGTCCCAAGCAGTTCGTCCCCGTCCGGGAACTGGGCGGCAAGACCCTGCTGCGCCACACCTACGACCGCTTCTCGAAAGTGGTTCCCCCTGAGAATGTCCTCGTCATTACTACGAGCCGCTATACTCCCTTCGTGCGGGACATCCTGCCCGAACTCTCGGCCGACAACCTGATTGTCGAGCCCTATATCCGCGATACGGCCCCCTGCCTGACCTATGCGATGTACAAACTGTTGCTGCGCGATCCGCAGGCGACGGTCGTCGTCACGCCCTCCGACCACCTGCTCCACGATTTACGCAGTTTTGTCTATACCCTCCACCATGCGATGAATTACGCCTCTACCCACGACGAACTCATCGTCCTGGGCACCGAGCCGACCCGTCCCGATACCAACTTCGGATACATTCAGAAGGCGCGCGGCTCGGCCAGCCAGAAACCGCCGTTCAAGGTCAAGACCTTTACCGAAAAACCCGACGCCCAGCTTGCGAAAGTCTTCGTGGACAGCGGGGAATTTCTCTGGAACGCCGGTGTGTTCATCTGGAACGTAAAAACGATTCAGGAGGAAATCGAGGCCTGCATGCCCCTGCTCGCCAGTCAGTTCGAGGGGTGGCGGAAGGTCTTCGGAACGTCGCGGGAAAAGAAGTTTGTCGAGAAGGTGTACGGAGGCTGTGAGCGGCAGAGCATCGCCTACGGCATCCTGGAAAGGAGCCGCCGCGTCAGCGTGTATCCCGCCCACTACCGTTGGGACGATATCGGAGAATGGCAGACCTATTACGATATGATGTCCGACCGCGACCCCCGGGGCAACGTGCACCGCTGCGCGCTCGCCATTCCCCGGGACAGCCAGGGCAACCTGCTGGTGACGACCGGTACGGACAAGATCATCGCCGTCCAGGGACTGGATAACTTTATGGTGGTGGACACCGAGGACGTGCTCCTGATCTGTCCGAAAGATGCGGAGACCTACAAGAAATTCGTCTCCTTTGTCAACGATTCGCTTCCTGAAAAATACAAATGATATGGCAAGGAAAATGTCTAAATGGATAAAGATTCCCCTGATTACCTTCGCATCAATCCTGGTGCTGGGCTTCCTGCTGGTCTGCGCGGTGCAGGTGATTCTCTCGGAGAAGACCCTGACGAAACTCGTGAACCGCTACGCTACGGAGTTCGTCGATGCGAACGTCAGTTTCGGCCGGGTCAAACTCTCGCTGGTCGAGCGTTTTCCCCATATCTCGCTCAAACTCGAAGACGTGTCCGTGACCTATCCCCACGACCGTTTTGCCGCGCAGGACAGCCTGGCCCAGGCGATGAGCCGCATGGCCGGTGCCGGACGGCAGGAGGAGCAGGACACCCTCGCTTCCATCCGTTCCCTGATCGTGGCGCTCAAGGCCAGCGACTTCTGGGAGCATGGGACGCTCCACGTCCCGTTCGTCGAACTGCGCAGCCCCCATATCTATGCCAAGAACTATGGCGACAAAGCCAACTGGGAGATTTTCAAGAGCGATACGACCGCTGTGGAGGACACTTCTTCTTCGGAGCTGCCCGTCATTCATATCAACCGCATTCAGCTGCTGGACAGTCCGCGGGTGGTCTATACCAGCGCACCGGATTCGTTGTTTGCGGCCGTCCGGGCCCGGAAAATCGTCCTCCGGAGCAATGTGCGCACCGATTCTTTGCAGGATCTGCGGGGCAAACTTTCCATCGACACGCTCTTTGTGGCGGGACGCCTGAAAAAGGATACGGTCTTCTTCGGCCTGCAGACCCTCGAACTTCGGCGCCGTCCCGACACCGTGACGCTGAAAGCCACGGCCCGGGCTGCCCTGGCCCTCGCTTCCCTCGGTCGGACCCGCGTTCCGATGGAGATTGACGCCAAGGTGGTCAAGACGGATTCCGCCTGTTACGACCTGACGCTGGATAAGTTCACCCTCAGCGCCTTCGATATTCCCGTGAAGGCGGTCGGCTCCGCCTGGTACAAGCGGGGCGCGATGGGCCTGAACATGAAACTGGGAACCGCCGACGAGCAGAGGCTCTTCGCGTCGCTCAAAGGCAGCAGCACGCCGCTTGCCCGGGGCGACGCCCTCTACGACATCGACGCCGTGCTCAATTCCGACCTCAAGGGCCTGCTCGCCCTTTCGCCGCAGAAACTGCCCCTCAATGCGGACGGAAAACTGACGGCGTATCTCAAGGGAAAAATCCGTCAGAGCCAGCTCTCGATGTCCGAGTTCGCGAAGGCCGACCTCAGCGGCCGCCTCTTTACCCGCCATATCAGCGTGGAAATGCCCCAGGATACCATCCATGCGTTCGCGGATTCACTGGACATCCGCCTGGGTGCGGAAGGAAAACAGTTCCGCGAAGGGGGCAAGAAGCGCCGGCTGCTGACGCTGTCCGCGGGCTTGGATACCCTGCAGTGCGATTACAAGCGCGCCTTCGATATCAGCGGCAAACGCTTGGATATCCGTGCCTTCAATTCGGCGGAAGTCCTGACGGCCAAGCAGAAACAGGCCTTCTATCCTTTCGCGGGGACGGTAGCGTTCAAACGCCTTCGGCTGAAGGACAGCGACGGAATGGTCGTGGTGCTGCGGGATTCGCGGGAGAGTTTCTCGGTGCGTCCCAAGCGGGGTTCCCGCCAGACACCGATTCTCTCGCTGCGCAGCAATACCTCCCGTATCTTCTACCGGAGCGGGGCGGACCGGTTCCGGCTTCGCAACCTTTCCTTCGAGGCGCGGGCGGAGATGACGACCTTCGAGCGGACGGCCCGGCGGGAGCGTTTCCTCGACAGCCTTTCGCGCGTCTATCCTGAAATTCCGCGCGACAGTCTCTTCCGCCACTGGGCGAAAATCCGTTTCGCGGGCCGCAGCCGGAGCCTCCCCGATTTCCTGAGCGAGGAGGATTTCAAGAAGGGGGATATCCATTTCTCCCTTTCGGAGACGCTCGACAAGTATTACAAGGAGTGGAATGTCAGCGGCAAGTTCAACCTGGGCCGCCTGGCGGTGGTGACGCCTTCTTTCCCGCTGAAAACCAGCGTGAGTTCGATGGGAGCCGTGTTCAACAACAATACGGTCAGTCTCGATTCGCTGAAGATCTTTTCGGGCAATTCCGACCTTTCCGTAAAGGGCAAACTGGACAATATCCGCCGTTTCCTGCGGGGGCGTGCGCCGATTATGCTGGATGTGGATATTCAGTCGCAAAAGATTGACGGGGACGAACTGATGGCGGCCTGGAGTGCGGGCAGCAAGATTTCGGACGCGGTCAAGGATAGCCTGGCGGCGCTGGAGGACGATGCGTTCGACAAGAGCGTGGCGGCCATCGAAGTGGAGCCGGACAAAGGCGAAAGCGAGCTGATTATCATCCCGGCGAACCTCAATGCGAACCTTTCGGTGGCGGCCGACAATATCAGTTACCACGGGATGGATTTCTACACGATCAACACGTCGGTGAACGTGCGGGAGCGTACGGCGCGAATCATGAACACGATGGCCACCTCGGATATCGGAAACGTGATTTTCGAGGGCTTCTATTCGACGCGGACAAAGACGAACCTCAAGGTGGGACTGAACCTGAGCCTGATGGATGTGACGCCGGAGCGGGTGACCGAACTCTTCCCGGCCATCGATACGCTGATGCCCCTGCTGACGAATTTCTCGGGCCTTCTGAACGCGGACCTTTCCGTCCGGGCAGATATGGATCCGCAGATGAACATTCTGATTCCGACGGCTCGCGGGGCGTTCCGTCTCGAGGGTTCGGACCTGCAGATCTACGACACGCCGCAGTTTACCAAACTGGCGAAGACGCTGATGTTCAAGAACAAGGACGTGGGCTATGTGGACCACCTTAAAGTGGAGGGAACGCTCGCGAACGGCAAGGTGGAGATCTATCCTTTCGTGCTGTCCATTGATAAATATATCGTGGCGATGAGCGGCGTCCAGGACGTGAGCACGGATTTCAAGTATCACGTCTCCCTCATCAAATCTCCGCTGCTGATCAAGTTCGGCGTGGACCTGGTGGGTAACTTCGATGATTGGGATTTCAAACTCTGCAAGGCGAGGTACAAGGATGTGAACGTGCCGGCCTTCAGCCGAATCATCGACGAGGAGCGGGTGAGTCTTTCGAAGTCCATCTCGTCGCTCTTCAATACTGGTGTGGATAAGGTGATGGGGGACAACAGTCTTTCCAAAGCCATCGCCGAGGCGAAGAAGGAAAACGGGTACAACGAGACGGAGAAATCCTCCGAGAGCCTTTCTGCCGAAGAACTCGAGAAACTCAAACAGGCGCAGGCGGAGTAAGCGCGTGTTCGCTTGCCGCATTCGCGGCCGGCAGGGGGCATTTGTCCTCCAGACGCTTCGCGGTCCCTTCGGACAAATGATCGGCCAAACGCCTCCCTGCCGCTCCGCTTTCAATGCGCCTTCGCAAGCTACGTTTTTGGCCTTTTTCGTGCCCCGCCAAGTTCTTCGGAACTCGGTCGGTCAAGAGTGCACGTGCACATTTGCCCGACCCGGTGCTGGAGCATTGCTCCACTACGTTTTTGCCCCATTTTTGTGCGTGCGCGTGTGCTGGGCGGCGGCATGCTGACGCTCCTCGCTCGAAGGGAAAAGCGGGGCCTACCCGTTCGCTTGCCGCATAACTTGCTCCCTTTCGGTCGCTTCGAGCAAATGCGGCATCCGCTTCGCGGCCCGCTCACTGCGCACCCCTCCCGCCCCCGTTTTTCCCACTACGCTCGGAGCGTTCAGCACGCCGCCGCTATCGCACACTGCGCTCCGCTATTTGTTTTGTAGAATTCTCAAATTCACAACTTCTCCATGGTAATTTTGATCACAAGATGAGCAAACTCGTCCAACTTTCCCTTGCAATGGGTAAAGTGCCCGTAATCGAGTTTAAGGACGTTGCAGAGTGCGATTTAGCGAACGAAGTAAAAAGAGAAAGCCGAGCAAACAGAGCACGCAAAACTCCCGCAGTTTCCGTCGCGTCAATCGGAAGATAGTACCTACTGGAGCGGCGCTACTTCGTCGTACTCTCAACCCAGTCTTGGAGAGTCTTCTTGGAAACGTTGTTGAGCAACTTGCCGGGTTTCCACTTGATGTCGGGATACTGGGCGCTGAACTGCTTGTCGGCGCCGGAGACGTTGCTGCCGCCGGAGGTGGCGAAGAAGATGACGGTCTTGCCTGCGAAGCCGTAGGTCTCGATGAAGGTGTTGATAATGGTGGGGGCGGTGTACCACCAGACGGGGAAGCCGATGTAGATGACATCATAACTGTCGGCGTCCTTCAAATCATTCACGATGGCGGGCCGGGAGGATTTATCGGCCATTTCCAGGCTGCTGCGGGACTGTTTGTTCCGCCAATCCAGATCTTCCGCCGTGTACTTCACTTCGGGTTTGATTTCATAAAGGGTGGCTCCGGCCACTTCGGCCAGGTCTTTGGCCACGGCTTCGGTGGTGCCGGTGGCGGAAAAATAAGCGACGAGGATTTTCATAAGTACAAGGGCAAGGATTTTCATGATTACAAACTTTCTTTCAGGATTTGGGCGATGTCGTCTTTTGTCAGATCCAGGTAGCCGGCGGGATAGACGACGGTGGTGCCGGTGATGCCGGGAATCATATCGGGGGTGGCGCCGAGTTCGGTGATGGTGAGCGGGAGGCCGATTTCCAGCATCCAGTCTTTCAGCGCTTGCAGCCCCTTTTCGGCCAACTCCTCCTCGCTCAGGCCGTCGGCGGGAATGTCCCAGACGTTCCTCGCGAAGCGGACGAACTTGGGCAGCCCATTTTTCATAGCCCGGCGATAGTAGGCCATCGACACCGCCGCCAGCGTATAGCCGTGGGGCGCGTGGGTCCAGGCTCCTACGCTGTGGCCGATCATGTGCACCATCCAGTCTTCTTTCTTGCCCAGGCCGAGGAGGGTGTTGAGAGCCCAGGTGGCGGTCCACATAATGTTGGAGCGGGCTTCGTAGTCCTGCGGGTTCCTGACGGCGATGCGGCTGCTGTGGATAAGGGAGCGCATCAGCCCTTCGGAGAGGTAGTCGCTGGTGTTGTCGTCGAAGTCGGAGAAGTACTGCTCCATGATATGGTTCATGATGTCGTAGATGCCGGCCTTCATCTGCTCCTGGGGTACGGTCATCGTGAACCGGGGGTTGAGGATGGAGAATTTGGGCATCAGGCGGCTGTCGAAGACGTGTCCTACCTTGAAGGTGTGCTCCGCGTCGGTAATCACCGTGCCGGCGTTCATTTCGGAGCCCGTTCCCGCCATGGTGAGCACGCAGCCAACGGGCAGCAGCCGCTGTTTTTCATCGGGCTGTTCCTGCCTGAGCCAGAATTTGTCCCAGTAGTCGCCTTCGTAATAGACGGATGCGGCCACGGCTTTGGAGTAGTCGCAGACGCTGCCGCCGCCGAGGGCCAGAATGAGGTCGATCTGGTTTTCGCGGGCAATCTTAACGCCTTCGTTGAGTTTTTCCAGCGTGGGGTTGGACATGACGCCGGGGTTTTCCACGATGGTCTTGCCTGCCTCTTTCAGAATGGCCACCACCTGGTCGTAAATGCCGTTGCGTTTTACGCTGCCGCTGCCATAGTTGAGCAGCACCACGGGGCCGTAATTCTTCAGTTCGTCCTTAAGGAATTTCAAAGAGTCGTCTCCGAAATAGAGTTTGGTAGGGTTGTGGTAGGTAAAGTTGCCGAGCATCGTTCGTTCCGTTTTAGTTCATCCCAAAGATACGAATAATCTTTTTTCTGTCAAAACGCCCTCGCTCGCTGCATTCGCGGACGGCAGATTATCGAACTGCTCATTCCCGGGAAACACATTTCCTCGCTCACTTTTCTGGACAAGGAGCAGAACGGTTTGGTGGTTTTTGAGAAAAAGACTAATTTTGACCTGCTTTGCAGGGATGACCGCCCCGCCGGAGTCGTTTACAGAGGATATCCTCCGCCTGTTGTATCACGCTACGGATTTGGGCACGATGAACATCAAACAAAGGGAGGAGTACGAAGAAAAGATGAGAAACGAATTGGATATCAGCCTCGAAAAACGTTTCGTTGCGGAAAAGAGCCGTGCA
>JAGCXP010000008.1 GCA_017961345.1 Bacteroidales bacterium
ATATCTCATCTGACGGAGTTGAACGGATGACTTATGAAGTTATCGCAAACAAAGTTGATCGGATATAATCTAACCCCATTATCATCCAATTCAGGTCGGTTTCGTCATGGAATCGGCCTGAATTGGGTTATCTCAAACTCGTAAATGGCAAGGTGGGGATATTTCGTCCCAATAGGATGATTATTAGGCCAATACGAATAAAGGAGGATAGGGATTAGTAAAGAATCTATATATTTGATTGAATATTTATCGATTGTAGTATGAAAAGGTATTGTTATTTTCTCTTTTGTTTTCTTATCGTTGCAATCTCTTGCTCAAAGGACCCCCAAGAGAAAGTCGTCCCTATATCAGACCTTCGGTTGGACAAGCATGAACTAAGATTGGAGAGAGGAGGGAATGCTGTTTTAGCTGTAACGGTAACTCCTTCAAATGCGACGGATAAGACTGTTTCATGGGTTAGCACAGATCCGGGGATTGCAACCGTTTCTGATGGTGTTGTCATCGCTGTGAGTACGGGTACCACTGAAATAATCGCTAAATCTGGTAATTATTATGACAAATGTGTTGTGTCTGTAGTTATTTCTGCTACTTCTGTTAATCTGAATGCTTCCAAGATTGAATTATTTGTCGGCAAAACGGCACAACTTAGCGCTTCTGTTTTACCAAAAGATACGACAGATGAGATAGAATGGTCATCTTCCGATGAATCTATTGCAACGGTGGACAAGGGTCACATAAGCGCAATTTCAGAAGGGGCGGCTACTATTTCTGCCAAAGTCGGTGTTCTTATCGCCACTTGCGAGGTAATAGTTAAATCATACGAAAAACCCGGGGATGGTTTGTTATATGGCACCTGGGTGCTTGATACTTATAAGATTGAAGCCAGCGGTACCAACAACGATGGAAACGACTATACGCTTCCTGTCCCGATTTCCTACAAACTGAAAGAAACCACCCTCACCTTCGGCGAAGATCTTGTCGCTTGGGCACACATGGGTTGGGAAACCAAGAGTGCCGTGTACTCCTTCGACAACGAGAAACAGCAAGTTACCTTCGGTAAACTACTGGAAGTCAGCGATGACGGTATGATCATGGTTCTGGCTGGCACCTTTGATGTAGCTACCCTGACGGAAGACGCCCTCGTCCTTAAGCAGCCTTATGGTTCGGGCAACGGCATCAATTTCGGCGACATTTCGATTCCCTCCAAGGCAGTCGCCACGTACACTTATCACCGCAAGAAATAAACACATATACCCTTAGCGCAGAAAGAGGCACTTACTGTCGTAAGTGCCTCTTTCTCATTTTTTGTTTTTATATCGCCGCAAATTTACTATTTTTGTTCACTGGTCTTTTGCAGACAAAAACCAATATCATACACAAACATCTATGAAAAGTATCAAATTCATCCTCGCTGCTTTGGCTATGTCCCTGGCAGCAACGGCTGGTGCCCAGACCTTGAAGATGACCCATCAGGTCGCCCGCATCAACGCCTATGAGGCCTCCACCTCCGTCAATCTCGTGGTTGTCAAGCCCGAGGTGAAGCTTGACGCGCTGGATCCTTCCGTATTTACCGTCGAAACCAACGGCGTTGAAAGGAACGTGAAAATCGTCTACACCTGCGACGACCGCGGTGAGTGGACTGACAATGGCGACTACCTCGCCTTCGGTCTCGAGGTCAGCAATGCCCGGGGTGTTTCCCCGCTCGTATCCAGAGGCATGGGAACCTGGAGCACGGCTTATCCCGTGAAGGTCGCCCTCAAGCCCGGCAAGAGCATCAAGGCCGGCGGCCAGAAGTACACGGCGGTGGACTGCGCCACGGACCACGCGCTCCGCAACTTCCTTTCCGAGTCCGATTTCTTCCGTCGCGGCACCTTCACCGGTCCTTCTACGGGCCGTCCGGGCGACGAGACCCTTACCTGGGGAGCCTATGAGCCGGAAGCCCTCCGGATCGACGGCCAGAAGAACCCGCTCATCATCTGGCTCCACGGCATGGGCGAAGGCGGCACCGACGTTTCCATCGAACTGATGGGTAACGAGGTCGTTGCCCTGATCCGCAACGACATCCAGTCCCACTTCACGACCGAAGGCGGCGACAAGGGCGCCTATGTGCTGGCCGTCCAGTGCCCGACCATGTGGATGGGTACGGCGAAGGGCTTCGGCAGCGGTTCCTATCCTTCCCTCTATTCCGATGTCCTCAAATCCTGCATCGACAACTACATCGACTCCAATCCGGATGTCGATCCGTACCGTGTCTATATCGGCGGCTGCTCCAACGGCGGTTACATGACCATGAACATGATCCTTCGGAACCCCGGTTTCTTCGCTGCAGCCTACCCCACTTGCGAGGCTTATGCCGATGTCAACATCTCCGACGTGCAGATCAAGCAGCTTGCCGGTGAGAACATCTGGTTCGTCCAGTCCTTCGACGATACGACGGTCCGGCCGACCGAATACTGCATTCCGACCTACCAGCGCTTGATCGGCGCCGGCGCCAAGAACGTCTGGATCTCCATGTTCGAGAACGTGATCGGCACCGATACGCCCGGCCAGCGGCTCATGGGCCACTTCTCCTGGGCTTATGTGTTCAACGACCAGGTTACGGCCGCGCAGGAGCAGACGACCGGTGACATGAAGCCGTCCAACAACGGTGGCGGCACCGTCGCTCCGCAGGGCTTCAACAACCTCTTCGAGTGGATGAATGCCCAGAAGCTCACCGATCCCGTTCCCGTTGCCAGAAATCCCAGATAATCCACCTTCAAAAGCAAGAACATCATGAAAAAGATCATACTTTTCGCAGTTGCTCTGGCTGTCGGTGCAGCCGCCAGCGCCCAGACGCTGAAAATGGAACCTTCCGTCGTAGGTGTAACTACGTATGAAGCCTCCACCGTCGTCAACCTCGTGGTGGTCAAGCCGGAAATCAAGCTTGATGTCCTGGATCCGACTGTCTTCGCCGTCAACACCAACGTCACGGACCGCATCGTGATCTCCGTCTATCCTTCCGCCTCCCGCGGTGCTTTCAACCCGGAAGGCGAATACATTGCGCTGGGCCTCGAGAAGGCCGCCGGCCGTGGCATCGGCCTGACCAAGAACGGCAGCGTCTGGAGAGAGGAATACAACCTCACCGTCGGCCTGAAGAAGGGCAAG
>JAGCXP010000081.1 GCA_017961345.1 Bacteroidales bacterium
GTTCGATTCCGTTTCGAAACGCTATTCCGAGTGCGGCATCCGCATCGGCGCCCTCTGTACCAAGAACAAGAAGGTGCGCGAGGCCGTCATGAAATTCTGCCAGGCCCGTCTGAGCCCGCCGCTCATTGGCCAGATTATCGCCGAGGCCTCCCTGGGCGTGCAGAAATCCTACCTGACCAATGTCTATGAGGAATATCTCGAGCGCCGCAACTTCCTGATCGAGGGGCTGAATAAAATCCCCGGTGTCTATTCTCCCATCCCGATGGGCGCTTTCTACACCGTAGCCAAGCTTCCGGTGGACGATGCCGAGACCTTCTGCAAATGGTGTCTGACGGATTTCAGTTACGAAGGCGCTACCGTCAT
Organism: Bacteroidales bacterium; assembly: GCA_017961345.1. Classification (GTDB taxonomy): domain Bacteria; phylum Bacteroidota; class Bacteroidia; order Bacteroidales; family UBA932; genus Cryptobacteroides. The sequence goes on from JAGCXP010000081.1 coordinate 364, forward strand.
GATGGCCCCCGCCAGCGGTTTTTACACCGAACCGGGCGAAGGCCGTCACGAAGTCCGTATTGCCTACGTACTAAATATCGAGGACCTTGCCAAGGCGCTTAAATGCCTTGAGAAAGCCCTCGAAGCGTATCCGGGTCGTACGGAATAATTTCTTTAATCGTCGATACCCAGCAGGGTGCCGGTGGGATTGAACTTGAGTTCGAGTCCGTTGGTAATCTTCACCTCGTAGCCGTAAACTGCTTTTTTGATTTCCACGATCATCGTACCGGGATAATTGGTCGTAACGTAGGTAGCGATGACTTCGGGGACGAGCGCGGCAGGCACTGCCTGGTAGTTGCAGTCCACCTTCTTCCAGTCTCCGGCCTCCGTAAACTTGACTTTGGTCCCGTCGCTCAGCCGGGCCTCATATTCCACCACATAATCCAAATCCTTCTCCGCATAGACGATGGTCTTTCCCGGGAACGTCTTTGTCACGAACGTCTGTGCCGCAGCGGGAAGCTGATCGACCGGAATCGGCATATCATTGGCGGAAAGGGAAAGCGGCGCAAGCAACGCAAAAGCCCCGAGGGCGAGGGTGTAAATCTTTTTCATGGTGAAAATGGTTTTGGTTTTTCCAAACATAATGCAAACTTTCGGCCAAATGGTTCTTTTCAGTCCGGAAGAACTATGACCGCACTGGGATTAAACCCGTTCATTTCGTTACAATGAACATAGCCGAGTTGATTGGTGACAAGGCGGGTGTGGCCAATGGTGAGGCCTCCGTCGGCGAGGATTTTGTCGCTGCCGTTGTAGTGGGTATGCCCGAAAATCCAATAGTCGATATCCGGATGGTTTTGGATAAATTCCTCCATATCAATCAGAAATCCGCAGTTCAGGCGGCTGCCGGGATGACCATTGTAGGCGGGGTTGAAAGTCGGACAGTGGTGGGTGACGATTACCTTATGCTTTGCGTTTGAAGTCTCCACCGCCTCCTTCAGCCATTTCGCGCAGCGCGCGTGGATCTCGTTGTATTCCCTGGCAAAGAGCAGATATCTTTTGTAGCAGATATACCGTGTGTCCATCATCCCGTATTGGAGGTCTGCGACGAAGCCGGGCGAGACCTTTGTCCAAAGCGTGGTGAAAAACAACTCCGTATCGCCGACAACGATGGATTTGTTGTTCACATAATGGACGTTGTCGCGCACTTTATGGTCAAATTCCGATAGGGTCCGGGAGAGTTCAATCCCGCTATAGTATTCGTGATTGCCCGGGACGATGTACACCTGGCGGAAATGCTCGTTCAGCCAGTCGAAATAGGCATTGCCCATTTTCTTACTTCTCTCCAAATATTCAATGTCTCCCGCAAGGACAAGGATGTCCGCCGAGGGCCGGAGTCCGTGCGAGAGCAACCAGTCCCGGTTGGCCGGGAATTCGCAGTGAAGGTCAGATGCGTATTGAAGTGTCATGGTCGTCTTAAAGTGGTTTCTTTCAATCAAATAATGTTAATGGCGTTGTCGGCGACAGCCTCGGTGATGCCGCTGTCTTTGTCAGCGTGAACGCAGCGGAAGTCGTCAAGCAGCTGCGTGCCGACATATACGTAACGCACGTTCCCCGACGCTTCGCGGGCGGCCTCCACCTGCGCCTCAATTTTGGCCTTTACCTCAGCGAAGGAGACAGGACGGAAGTCGTTGTTGTCCACGCCTACATCGTACTGCAGGGGATAAAGCATCGTCAGGCGCGGCAGGTCCAGACCCGTCTTTGAGAGCGGTCCGCTGTGAACATGGCCGAAGAGCTGCCACACATCGCGATAAGAGCCGCCGTAGCAGAGGAACGGATTGTGGTTGAGGATAAGGGACTGTCCGCCCACACGGATGGTCATCTGCTGGGTAACCATTTCAAATGAGTTCCTCGTTCATTTCAAAAGCATTTGCAAACGGCCTGTTACTGAAACGAATGATATTGTCGTGAAAGAAGTGGGTGTCCGAGGTGAACCAGATGTTGTTCGGTGTAAACTTATATACTGTATCCATATTCGTTGATTGTTTTAGGTGTTTCGGGACTTCATTTCCGAAACGGCAGCAAATCTACGCAAGCCGTTTCGTCTCGCCGCACGCCCGAGGCGCGATCGCGATTATTTGTGTATTTGTGAGGTTGTTGGCCCAGAACCGGGCCACTGAAGGCTATGCTTCAGTCGTTCTTTGATGTCTTGGATTCGCGCAAACAGACATCGCCTCTCCGGTCGCTCTCGTCGTATGGAGCGGGGAGGAAGGAAGGGTTAAAAATGTCTGTTTCATATGCGTTGTCAATATTGAGATGGTAAAGATAAGAAAATTCGGAAAAAATTCCGCAACTTTTTTAAAAAATTGCGGGAAAGTTCCCGCAGATTATCTGTTTTCTAGTCGTCAACTCCTTTCGGCGGTGCTACATAAAACCACAATATTTTGTAGATATAAAAAAATGCATACCTTTGCGATTGAGAAAAGACCTGCGCAACATGAAGTCTTAAGTTCCTACTTGAGGGGTTAGTAGTGTTGGTGGAGCTTTTCTTTTTTTATACCCCCTTCTCCCGGAACTCTGCCGGGACAAACTTCCAGTGACGGTATGGTACTCTCCAGCGGGCACGGCCGCTTTCGGGCTGCGTATTCTCGTAGATATTAAAGTCGGCGTCTTTATTGACTCGGCGGATAAGTCCGAAGATATGCTGAAACAATTCTTCCTTTGCAACGGTCTTCTTGCCGGGTTTCTTAGCACCCTCGGGAATTTCCATATGCAGATTGTTCAGATGGAATGCCATTGCCCCGAGATTCTGTTAGACAATTAGACAAATAGATGCCTTCATAGGCGAGCACAGAAGCGCTTATTGTCGTTGCGCAAATATGAGAATTATTTAGTATAGTTGGAGAACTCTCCTTCGGGAGAGCGGTTACATACCAAAGGCGTTAGCTTTTATTCCGTGTCGGCGAATCCTGACAATTCGAATTTGATACGGGGATAACGTGCAATGCTTACACATGATTTTTATGAGGATTGAAATTGTCTAATCTATTTCCATAACAGATTATTCAAATCAAGACAAAATCCGTCGTTTTGCATAATATACTATGAAAATTGAATAGCAAACATCGAATTAAGTTTTCATTTTATTTCGCAAACCAGCCGCCCCGTCGAAAGGATGTGACGGGCGAGTAGGAGGGGAAGGAGTTCGCCGTCCAGGCGTCGAGACGGACAGCCCCGCCCTTCCCCGACGTCAGCCCGACACACCTTCGGTGGGGCGGCGGAAAAAACCGCGTCAAACAAAAAAGACCGACATCGCTGCCGGTCTTTCTCTATAGAAGGATAACCCTTAGTTCGTGCGTCCGGGATAAGCCTTGAGGGCCTCGGCGAGGATGTGCATCGCGCGTTTGAGCTTCGGCACTTCGAGCACGTAGGCGATACGGACGTGGTTCGTCCCGACGCCGGGGGTGCGGTAGAAGGACTTGGCGGGGGTGACCATCACCGTCTCGTTGTCGATCCGGAACTCGGTGAGCAGCCACTTCGCGAAAGCTTCGGCATCGTCGATGGGGAGTTCGGCCACGGTGTAGAAGGCGCCCATAGGGCAGGGGGTAAACACACCCGGCATCGCGTTGAGGGCCTCGATGGCGCAGTCGCGACGGGCGATGTACTCGCTGCGGACTTCCTCGAAATAACTTTCCGGGGTATCCAGGGCGCCGAGGGTGGCGTACTGGCCGAGAACCGGCGGGCAGAGACGGCTCTGGGCGAGTTTCATCGCCGCGGCCATCACGTCCTTGTTGTGGGAAGCGATCACGCCGATACGCGCGCCGCAGAGGTTGTAACGCTTAGAAACGGAGTCCACGAGGATGACGTTCTGCTCGCAGCCCGGGATGTTCATCGCCGAGAAATACGGCTCGTCCGTGTAGCAGAACTCACGGTACACCTCATCGGAAATGAGGAAGAGGTCGTGCTTCTTGCAGAAAGCGCCGATGGCCATCATCTCATCCTTGGTGAACAGTTTGCCGGAAGGGTTGCAGGGGTTGCAAAGCAGGACGGCTTTCGTGTGCGGGGTGAGGAGTTTCTCGAACTCGGAGGTGTCGGGCACCTTGAACCCTTCGCGGATATCGGTCGGCACGGCCTTGAGCGTGATGCCGTTGAGGAAGGCGAAGGTGTTGTAGTTGGTATAGAACGGCTCCACGACGATGATTTCATCGCCCCGGTCGGCCGCAATCTGCATGGCGCAGGCGAAGGCCTCGCTGCCGGCCACCTCCACGAGAATCTCGCTCACGTCGAGCTTGATGCCCACCTTGTCGTAGTACTTCTCAATCAATCCCTTGCGCAGCTCGATCAGACCCGCGGAATTGGTGTAGGAGAGGTGGTGCATCGTCTTGCACTTGTCGATAATCGCGTTCACAGCGCAGGCGGGGGACTTTATATCCGGCGCGCCCACGTTCAGGTGATACACTTTCGTTCCCGCGCTTTCGGCGGCATCGGAGAAGGGAACGAGCTTACGGATGGCGGAAGCGGGCATTGCCGCTGTCTTTTCGGAAATCTTGAGCATATTATTTCTGGCGGATAAGGTATTCTGCAATCTGAACGGCGTTGAGGGCGGCACCCTTCTTGATCTGGTCTCCCGAGAGCCAGAGGGTAATGCCGTTGTCGTTGGCGAGGTCCTTGCGGACGCGGCCTACATAGACATCGTCCTTGCCGCCGGTAAAGAGCGGCATCGGGTAGGTCTGCGTGGAAGGATCGTCCTGCAGCGTCACGCCCGGAGCGGCGGCGAGGGCCTTCTGGACCTGCTCCACGCTCAAGGGTTTCTCCGTCTCGATCCACACGGCCTCGGAGTGGGAACGCAGGGAAGAAATGCGCACGCACATCGCGCTGCAGCGTACGTCGGAGTGGAGAATCTTGCGGGACTCGTTGAACATCTTCATCTCCTCCTTGGTGTAACCGTTGTCCTGGAAAACATCGATTTGGGGGATGACATTGTAGGCAAGCTGGTAGGCGAACTTCTTCACGGTAACGGGTTTGCCCTCGACCAGTTCCTTGTACTGCTGCTGCAGTTCGGCCATGGCCTGGGCGCCGGCGCCGGAAGCGGACTGGTAACTCGCCACGTGGATGCGCGTGATATGGGAGAGTTCCTCGATGGGCTTGAGTACCACGACCATCATGATGGTCGTGCAGTTGGGGTTGGCAATGATGCCGCGGGGACGCACCAGGGCGTCTTCCGCGTTGCACTCGGGCACCACGAGGGGAACGTCGGGGTCCATGCGGAACGCGCTGGAGTTGTCAATCATGACCGCCCCGTATTTGGTGATGGTCTCGGCAAATTCCTTGGACGTTCCGGCTCCGGCGGAGGTGAAAGCGATATCCACATCCTTGAAGTCGTCGTTGTGCTGCAGAAGTTTCACTTCATATTCCTTGCCCTTGAACGTGTATTTGCGGCCCGCGCTGCGCTCGGAACCGAAAAGCACGAGTTCGTCGATGGGGAAGTTTCTTTCGGCCAGCACCTTGAGGAATTCCTGGCCCACGGCGCCACTCGCGCCGACAATCGCTACTTTCATATTCTTGACATTAAATAATTTTTCAAATCTTCATAATTCTTCGAAAGGGGCGTCTTTTCCGCCTTTCCTTTCATGAACGCGGCCAGGCGGGCGGGAATCTCCACGCTGTTGCCGATGATGCCCTCGACCGTATCCTTGAACTTGGCCGGATGGGCCGTCTCGCAGAAGAAGGCGCTCTCGCCGTCTTTGAGGCCGTCTTTCACAGCCCGGTAACCGCAGGCGCCGTGCGGATCCAGCAGGTATCCGTTGGCCTTCCAGCAACTGCGGATGGTCTCCCGGATCACTTCATCCGTTACCACGGCTCCGCTGATATGGGAACAGACGGTCGCATGGTCACCTTTATATAGATCATAGATGCGCGCGAAGTTGCTCGGGTCGCCCACGTCCATCGCGTTGGCAAGGGTCTGCACGCTCGCCTTGGGGGTATAGCGCCCGGTCTGCAGGTAGTTGTAGAACACGTCGTTGCGGTTGTTCGCCGCGATGAAGCGATGGATCGGAAGCCCCATTTGCTGGGCGAAGAGGGCGGAACAGATGTTGCCGAAGTTGCCGCTCGGAACGCACACGACGAGCTTGTCCGCCAATCCCAGGCGTTTCATTTGGGCGTAACCCCAGAAGTAATAGAAGGACTGGGGCAGGAAGCGGGCCACGTTGATGCTGTTGGCCGAGGTGAGGCGCATATGGGCATTGAGTTCCGCGTCCATGAAGGCGTTCTTGACGAGCGCCTGGCAGTCGTCGAACACGCCGTCGATTTCCAGGGCCGTGATGTTCTTCCCGAGGGTGGTGAACTGGCACTCCTGAATCGGGCTGACCTTTCCCTTGGGGAAAAGTACATATACGTGGATGCCCTCTACGCCGAGGAATCCGTTGGCCACCGCGCTACCCGTGTCGCCCGAGGTGGCGACCAGCACGTTCAGCGTCTGTTTCTCCTCTTTCGTGAAATAACGGAGCAGACGGGCCATGAAGCGGGCGCCCACGTCCTTGAAGGCAAGGGTGGGACCGTGGAAAAGTTCCAGCGCATAGATATTCTCCTCCACCTTGGCGACGGGGCAGTCGAAGGCGAGGGTGTCGTTGACGATGGCCCGGAGGTCTTCCGCGGGCACGTCTTCGCCGAAGAAGGCGCTCGCCACCCGGAAGGCGATTTCCTGAAAACTCAGGGTGTCAATCGTATCGAAAAACTCCGTGGGGAGCTTTTTGATTTCCGAGGGCATATACAGGCCCTTGTCTTCCGCAAGGCCTTTTACGACAGCTTTCTTCAAATCGGCGAGCGGCGCCTTGCCGTTAGTGGAATACCATTTCATATTGCCATCAATGCTTTTATGAATCCGTCGCCCTCCAGGGTGCCGTAGGAGCCTTTCGCGCAGGAAAACTCATCGAAAGTCTCCACGCTGTCGGCTTCGATGCCCGGGGCGTAAATCAGGAAGGGTACCGCCTCCCGGCTATGGGTGCGCAGGACGACGGGGGTGGGGTGGTCGGGCAGGATGGCAATGGCCACGCCCCCGGCCTTGACCGCTTCGTAGATAGGACCGATGAGCCTGCGGTCGAGGTACTCGATGGTCTGGAGTTTGAGGGAGAGGTTGCCGTCGTGGCCCGCCTCGTCGCTGGCCTCCACGTGGACGAAGACGAAATCGTCCTTGGAGATGGCTTCGATGGCGGCCTCCGCCTTGCCTTCGTAGTTGGTGTTGTAAAGCCCGGTCGCACCTTCCACCTCAATCGTGCGCAATCCGGCGTAGCGGCCGATTCCCCGGATGAGGTCCACCGCCGTGATGACGGCGCCGGAGTGAATCTGCGGGAAGGTCTCCGTCAGCGGCGTCATGGCCGGCCGATAGCCGCCGGACCAGGGCCAGATGCTATTGGCCGGGTCTTTCCCTTCGGCGATGCGCTTGCGGTTGACCGGATGGTCAGGGAGAAGTTCCTGCGAACGCAGGATCAGTTCATTCAGCAAGTCCGCCGTCGCCTGAGCTTCGGGGCATTGCGCCTTGACCAGCAGGGGCTTCCAGGGCTCGAGGGGATGGTCGTGGGGCGGGGCGCATTCGATGCGCTTGTCGCCTCCCTTGATGACCAGCAGGTGCCGGTACTGGATGCCGGTATAGAAATGAACCCGCTCGCTGCCGAGTTTCTCCTGAAGGAAACGGATGAGGATATCGCCCTCTTCCGTGCTCAGGTGGCCGGCCGAGTGGTTTTTGATTTTTCCGTCTTCGAGGCAAATCAGGTTGCAGCGGATGGCCATATCCCCGTCTTCGAGGGGAATGCCGATGCTGGCGGCCTCGAGCGGTCCTCTTCCTTCGAAGACCTTGTGCTGGTCGTAGCCGAGGATGGAGGAGTTGGCCACTTCGCTGCCGGGATGCATGTCATCGGGAACCGTCTTGAGCAGGCCGCAGCGTCCCATGCGGGCGAGGGCATCCATATAAGGAGTGTGTGCCGCCTGCAGGAGGGTCTTTCCGCCCAGCCGCTCGTCGGGCCGGTCGGCCATGCCGTCTCCTATGATGACAATGTGCTTCATAATTATATGTTCGCGATGCTCATGATGTCTGCAAAGACGCCGGCCGCCGTCACGCTGGCTCCTGCGCCGTAGCCCTGGATCATCATCGGGTAATCGTGATAGCGCTCCGTGGTGAGCAGGATGATATTGTTCGAGCCCTCGAGGTTGAAGAAGGGATGACGGGCGTCCACTTCCTGGAGGGACACGCTGCATGCGCCCTCTTCCATCCGGGCGACGAATTTCCATTTGCAGCCTTTGCTCTCAAGCACTTTCCGCCGCGCTTCGAAGTCTGCGTCCAGGGAGGGGAGTTTCTTCCAGAATTCTTCCTCGCTGCAGTCGAAGAACTCCTTCGGGATGAAGAGGCTCTTCTGGACATCCTCCTGATTGACGCGGTAGCCGGCTTCACGGGAGAGAATCACCAGTTTGCGGATGACGTCCTTGCCGGAGAGGTCGATGCGGGGATCGGGTTCGGAATATCCCTGCTCCTTGGCCATGCGTACGGTCATGCTCAGGGGCACGTCCGCTGCGATGGCGTTGAAGATGAAATTGAGCGTGCCGGAGAGCACGGCTTCGATTTTCTGGATGCGGTCGCCGCTGTTCACCAGGTCGTTGATGGTGTTGATAATCGGCAGACCGGCGCCCACGTTGGTCTCGAAGAGGAATTTGACCCCTTTGCGGCGGGCCGTCGTCTTCAGACGCTCGTAGGTCTCATATTCGGAGGAAGCGGCAATCTTGTTGGCCGTTACCACGGACACGCCGTGGTTGAACAGGTCTTCGTAGATGCCGGCAACATCGGGGCTCGCGGTGCAGTCCACGAACACCGAATTGAAGATGTTCATGGCGATGATCTGTTTCTTCAGCTCCTGGATGTCGATATCGATGCCTTTCTCGGCAATTTGGGCGCGGATGTCCTTCGTAAGGTCGATGCCGCTGCGGTCGAACAGGGCGCGGGTGCTGCGTGCGATCCCCACGACGTTGAGCTTGAGTCCGCGTTCCTTCTTGAGTTTCTCGCTCTGCGAGGCAATCTGCTGGAGCAGCATGCCGCCCACTGTGCCGATGCCGCAGACAAAGAGGTTGAGTTCCTTGTATTCGGAAAGGAAGAAACTGTCGTGGATGACGTTGAGGGACTTTCTCATGAATTCCTCCTTCACGACAAAGGAGATGTTGGTCTCGGAAGCCCCCTGGGCGCAGGCGATGATGCTGATGCCGTTGCGTCCGAGCGTAGAGAAGAGTTTGCCGGCGATACCGGTGGCCTGGCGCATATTCTCGCCGACGATGGCGACCGTCGCCAGGTTGCTCTCAAGTTTGAGCGGCGCGAGGGCCCCCACGGCGATTTCCTTCTCGAAGACCTTGCCGAGCACCTCGCAGGCGAGGGCGGCGTCCTCATTCTTCACACCGATGGAAATACTGACCTCGGAAGAGGCCTGGCTGACGAAGAACACGCTGATGTGGTTTTCCGCCAGGGCGGAGAAAATCAGGCTGTTCACGCCCACGACGCCCACCATCGTGGGGCCGGAAAGGGTAATCAGGGACGTTCCGCCGATGGAGGAAATGCCGGTGATGGCACGACCCCGGTGGTTGCAGTCCTTCTTGATAATCGTACCCTTCGCCTCGGGGGTTGAAGGTGTTCTTGATCAGGATGGGAATGTTCTTGGCATAGACCGGATAGAGGGTCGGGGTGTAGATGACCTTCGCGCCGAAGTTGCAAAGTTCCATCGCTTCCTCGTAGCTCAGTTTGTCGATGACGTAGGAGTTCTCGATCAGTCTCGGGTCGGCGGTCATGAAGCCGTCCACGTCCGTCCAGATTTCGAGGATTTCGGCATCCAGGGCCGCCGCAATAATGCTCGCGGTGTAGTCGCTGCCGCCCCGGCCGAGGTTGGTGATTTCACCCGTTTCCCGGTCGGCGGAGATGAAGCCGGGCACCACGGCGATGCCGTCTTTGCCCTTGACAAAGTCTTTGAAGGCGGTCTTGACGCGGGCGGTGGTCAGTTCGTTGTCCACAACGTCTCCGCGGCCTTCCCGCACGGTCTTGAACATCGTGAGGGAGTTGTAACGCTCACCGCCGAGCCAGGCGGCCACGATGTGGGAAGAGAGCCGTTCGCCGTAACTGACGATGGCGTTCTCGGTCTTTTCGCTGAGGTCCTTGAGCAGGTATACGCCCTGGTAGAGGCTGAGCAGTTCCTCGAAAAGGCCGGAAACCTTCTCCTGCAGCGCGGCTTTGCGCTCGGGAGCAATCAGCGCGTCGATGACGGCCTCATGCCGGTCCCGCATGGCCTGGAAACTGTCCTGCCAGGATTTGTCTTTTCCGGCGGCAGTTCGGGCGGTCGCAAGCAGGGTGTCGGTGATCCCGCCCAGGGCGGAAACGACGACGATAACGGGCCCTTCGACGGCCTCTACGATGCTTTTTACCTTCCTCAGGCTCTCTGCAGTCCCCACGGAACTGCCACCGAATTTCAATACTTTCATACCGTTCTTTTTCAATTGGCGGATATGGGGAAAACCCCAATTATCCAAAATCCTGCAAAATTATGAATTTTTTCGGATTTTTCAAACTTGGGTTGTCGCTCAGCTATTTGAAAAAGGCAGGTGGGTAATGGACGCTATGACGCAGATACGTCAACGCCCGTAGCCATTTTGATTTGCTCCGCAGATAAACCGATTTCCAACAATTTCCGGGCAATTTCGCGGGAAGTATTTTCGCGCCCCTGCTCCAGACCTTTCTCCAGACCTTCTTTAAGCCCATCCTCATAATAGGCCGTTCCGATGTCCCGTTTCTGATAGTCTGTCAGCATATCGCGAAAATATTGAAATTTTTCCTTTTCGTCCAACCGGCTGAGGCGCGAGACTTCGAACAAAGGGGCGAAGTCTTCGTCAATTCCTTCCGGCTTCTCTGCAAAAGTATGCATATTTTCCAAATAATACAACCATTTTTCTTCAATCGTGAGTTGTTCATACTGTTTGCGCAGTCTCGGAAGCTCGCACAGGCTGATGAAAAGCAGATCGATGCCGTTGTCTCCGGGAACGGGATAGCGCTCTCCGGATGAGATTTCGCGCATCGCGTAGCGATAGATGGGCTTGTCGTCTTCGTGGTGCAGAATGAAGTCCATGAAGCAGATGACGAATACGGGGCAGAGTTTGTCATAATTCTCACCCTTTTTAATCTGGGCGTGAAACATTGACGCACCGTAGTAGAGCATGCGCCGGGTAAACCAGGCCTGTTTCCTTCGCTGCATTTCGACCAAAAACTGCCGGCCTTCACTTTCGCAGAGCACGTCCATCGTTGCGTCCTTGTCTCCTTCAAAGAAGCGGTCCACTTCGTTCGGAAGGGGCGTTACCTTGTCGACCTTGACAGGCAACATATCGTTGAGGAGTTTCTTCAGGACGCGGATGTCGGAGAGGGCGTGCTTGAGTGCCCAGTCGGATCGCAGGTCCATAAAGGGACCTTCCATGGCGAGTTCGCGCAGCCTCGCTTTTTCTTCCGCGGTCAAGGTGCGGATTTTCTCATACTCTTCCACGAAACGGTCGTAGTAGGAGAGGAGATTGTCTGAATTCTGTTGCATAGGCATTGAATATTAAGATTAAACAATGCCGGCAAAAGTATAGCAATAAAACGGAAAAAAGGTCAAAAAAAAGAAAATCTTTTTCGCGTTGTGAATTTGTAAATCGGAAATTTGCTCCGCGCCGGGACAGGTTCACGGGGGACTCGTTCGCATCCGCTCACTTGACCCTCCCATCGTATCCTGCGTCATCGCTGCGCAATAACTTGTCTCCGACGGGTCCCTCCCACTCTCCGAGGCCGTGGGTTGGCCACGCCTTGTGAACCGATTCTCAAATCTTACTTTGTTACTGCGCAAGCATAAATGGTCTCGCCATCTCTGTAGTTCTCCTAGAATTCTCGATGCCCTTCGATCAAAGAGGTAGTCTTGGTGCAAAGTCAGTACATAGAGTTGACGTAGTCAAGATTTAGGGAATTTATGTGGAAAATTGTATATTTGTGCTATCGTGTGAACATCCCATTTTTGAACATTTTGGAATGAGAATTATATTGTACGGTGATAATCTCAAGGACTATTAATGAAAAGCCCGCTCTCTTATAAAAAAGTTGTATTAATAGAAATTGGTCGAATTATTATCCGCCTTGTTTTGCTTACGCTTATGTTTGCGTTAGCGCTGTTTATTATCGCAATCGGTTCTGGCTCGTTATGGGGCCTGATATTCCTGGTGCCAATCTATTTACTCATTGTCAATGCTTATCTCAACTTAATGATTCATGAGATTTACGAACGATTAGTGAGGAATCGGGAGAAATTCATCAATGAAAATTATCCGCATGTTTCTTTTTACGTCAACGCGGAAAATATCAAAGATTGTAAAGAGTTCTTAAGAATTCCCGATACCGAATGGGCAAGTCGAGAGGAGAAGGCGCTTCAATATGAAGAAGAGAAAAGGAGACGTGAAGAACAGATTGAAAAGGATTATCTCGAACTTGAAAGCATCGCACCCCATGGAATTGAGAAATGGTTGAAGAAGAACGACTTGAAAGCAAAGTGGAGTGAAGAAAATAGAGATGATTACAAAAGGTATTTAAGTGAATTAATATCAAGTCCTTTATCATTTGGGTCAGCACGCCGCCCTCAATGGGTAGACAAAGGAACTATTTTATATCACCGAGAAGAAATAATAGAATTAGAGAATCTATATCAGAGATGTCAACGCGACACCTCCTGGTTCTCTAATCAAGAACATTTCTCACAAGAAATAGTACACCTGATTATGGAGAAGTTCAGTTATTTGGGCCGTTGCTATTATTATGTACCTGTTGCGCTCGCCGATGAGGAATGCATAGAAGTAGTGAAAAAGGCAACAATATGGCAAGTGTTTCTCAATAGCTACTGCACCGAGGATGGTCTCGATTACACATATTGCCCCCAAATGAAAGAACTAGGAGACTTGATTTCCGGACAACCATATCCCAAGGATTGGACACCTCCTTTTAATTCTTATTATTCCTGGTCTGTCATTTCTGAAATGAGCAGGACATTAAGTGCCCGGGATGTCACTCTAATCATATATGAAGATGAAGCGCTTTATAGATTAATGGATAATTACATTGACTCTTTTTTTGATAAAGGGTCAGAGAGCGCAACTCCTACCCCTGTTGAGGGGTACGTAGTATCGTCGATGTTCTTCTCGGATCTACCTCATTATAAATACGAAGATCTTGTCTCTGGGCAATGTGCTCATAACAAAGTTTTAATTATTACTGCACTTCTGAAAACGGAGGAAATAATTGATATTGCGAAGCAGATTTGGGAACGTCTCCCTGAAGCCAGACCAAACATTTGTTTCATCTCTCTCTTTAAAGATCTTAGTCGAGAAGAGATGCAGAAACTGATTGATAAAAAGAAAAAATCAATCGCTGAAGAGGAAAAAAAGAAACACAAAGAGCAGGAAGCATCTTCTGACAAGGATATTAACCCCGCACAGGAACTGATCATTCAAGACACGCCAGGGCAGGAGACTATTGTCGTGCACTCCGCAAAGCCGTCCATGTGCGAGCATATTGTCTCTAAACCCAATCCGAAACAGACCGATGAACTGAGGATTCTATACACGCCAAGCAAAGCATTCGATTCGGCAGACATCTATCCGGTTGTCTACACCCCCGCTCCAAACTCTTTAGTGAAACTACCCCGGGAAGGTCGGTCAGATATACGCGGCTACAAGGAGCCCGAGTTCCTTGCCGAGCTAAAAGCTTCGCTCACGGGTATCTCCATCTCGGACAACTTCCACATGAGGATTCCTGGGCGTGAGGCCCCGTATGAGCCGGACATCGTCCTCTATGATGAAGATATAAACCTTTATATTGACGTCGAGATTGATGAACCCTATGACGGTTACAACCGATTGGTTACCCATATCATAGAAGGGAGCGATTCCAGACGTGACATCTTTTTCATGGAGAGCGGCTGGGTGGTGGTTCGCTTCTCTGAAAAGCAGGTTCATTTATCCAGCGAGCAGTGTATCAAACTGCTCAAGAACATAATTGCCGCAATGCGTGGCGAGAATCCTGCCACATCTCCCCTTCTCGAAAAGGAACCCCGTTGGAACCGCAAGCAGGCCCTCGAGTGGGAAAGAGAATTATACCGGGAGAAATACCTCGGAATCCAGTTCTTCTCCAAGCAGGTCCGAACCCGGAAGATTACGTGTCCCGATGAGCCCGAAGGAATCGATCTTCTTATCGAGCGAACGCCTGTTCATGTGGTCCCGGTCAAACTTGAGGAATCAACACTCTCTAAGCAACACGAGAAACCGACAGAACCGGAGCCCGAAAAGGCGGCGTCCCTTGAGCTTCGCAAGCCTACGAAGCTCAGTTTTGACGAGCAGTCGCACACATACTTTCCCTCTGGAGATCTGACGGGCAACTCAGACCGTATTTCTGTTACCACACTGATAGAAAGCTTCTTCCCGAACTTCGATGAAGAAGCCTACATCAAGAAAAGGATGGAAGAGACGGGGATGACTGAAGACGAGGTGAGACGAGAGCTCGCTGAGCCCTCCGAACGCGGCACCGACATGCACAAGCAGATTGAGAACTATCTCAAAGGCCTCCCCTATGACGGAAGTTCCAAGGAGTTCCAGTTCTTCCTACGTTTCCATGAGGAGCAAATTGTCCGGAGGGGTCTCAAGTTCGACAGCGCCGAGTATCCCATTGAACTCAAAGATTCGAATATCGCCGGAACAGTCGATGCTCTCTTCCGCAAGCCTAACGGAGATTATGTAATGGTGGACTGGAAGCGCAGCAAACACCTCATCATCGACGGATACCCCAAGAAGTACGGCTTTGGCAGCGGTCTGTCCGTCCTTAAACACCTTGACAATTCTAGCTATTATAAGTACGAACTCCAGCAAAGCTTTTACAGGTATATTCTCGAGAAGGATTATGGTATCAAAGTATCTTCAATGATTCTTGCCGTCCTTTACCCCGAGTACGAAAGGTATTATACAGTCAAGCTCTCCCAGTACCGGAAACAGGAGGTGCTTGACATGATAGAATCGTATGAATCAACGCTATAACCAAACAGCCAATGTCACTCATTGAAGACCTGACAAAAGCCATTGATATCCAGCAGGAGCGTCAGAACCGCGAATACCAGGAGATAATGGATAAACCCCTCCAGGAGCGGGTTGCCAGAGGGCATGCCCTGGCGAATGTCGATATCGAAATAGACTTCTACAATGACGCCCCGAATGATTTCTGCCCCCACCTTTATGGAGACGACATGTTCATCTACCGAGTGGTCGTCTATTGTGGCGACAATGTCTCCCGTTTCAGGGAAGGCGCACCCGTCCTGCTGAGCAATGGAAGTTATCTCTTCAAAATGACCGTCGATGAGGATCTTCTGGACAGGATGGTCCTCGTGTCCGGTGACTTTGACGTTAAGAACAATTACATTGATGCTCTGGAGTATCCCGAGCATGGATGGGAACTCAACGCTGTGAACCTTACCATCAACCAGCGCCTTCTCGGCGCGGCACGAGACCGGATCAGCTACGACTCCGGCCTCAACGAGATAATGGAATCGATGCTCGATGGAACGCTTGACAATAATTATCGTCCGGTAGCGGTCAGCACGTCCAATAACGCCTCCCAGGACACTGCAACCAGCAAGGCACTCGGATGTTCGCATTTTCACCTCATCCAGGGCCCACCCGGGACAGGAAAAACCTATACAATTGCACGAATCGTCAAGAGCCTGGTAAGCGAGGGAAAGTCCGTGTTTGTCACGGGCCCCACCCATACTGCCATCAACAACTGCCTGAACGCCATCAGCCAACTCGTTCCTGACAAGTCGAAGATTGTTAAAATCGGCGAGAATAATCAGGCGGATGAGGTGCTCGGTAACGAGTACATTACACGAAAGACACGCCTCTCCTTCGAGAAATACGAGAACTCCACGCTCTCCCGAAAGGGCATCGTTATCGGCGCCACACCGTACGCCCTCTGCTATCCTGCCAGCAAGAAGCTTCTGGGATGGGAGTTCGACTATGTAATCATTGACGAGGCTGCCCAGATGAGCATCCCACTGGCATTGGCGGCCATGAGTTACGGCGAAAAGCTTATCTTCGTGGGAGACCACAAGCAGCTAGACCCCATCATTCCGGCCGGTACGGGAAACTGGCTTTTCGGCAAGAGCATCTTCAAGCACATGGTGGACAAGTACCCTGACCACGTCACGATGCTCGACCAAAGTTATCGCCTCAGCGAATCCCTTGTAAGGATACCGACACGCCTCTTTTATGATAGTCGCCTCAGAACAGCCCGCCAGTCAGATAATAACGAGTTCGTCAGCTTTAAGTGTCACGGCGAGGCTGGCCGAATCATAAATGATCCCGAAAATGAGGTTCTGTATCTCCACCATGAGTTCGATGCACTGGGAAGATCCCCCTACGAATCAAAGCTGGTGGCCGATATCGTATACGACCTCACCCGAAACGGGGTGAAGCTGGAAGACATTGCAGTCATCACCCCATACCGGGCCCAGGTAAGAGAGGTAAAGAAGGCTCTCGTCAAGAATGGAATTTTAGTTGAAGATTCGCTGAATGATGTCTTCGTAGACACCATCGAGCGCATGCAGGGTCAGGAGAAGGACTATGTTATCTTCACGCTTGCCAATTCCAACCCCGAGGAGGTGGAAGACCGCCTCGAGTTCTTCTACAGCGCAAACCGCCTGAATGTAGCCATCACCCGGGCCAAGACCAAGTGCATCGTGATAGCTAATGAGAGAGTCTTCATGCTCTGTCAGGAAGCGGAACCGACAGATTCTGTCGGAATCGGCATGAAAGCATACTGGAATTATTATAACCTTGCCACCCATATACTGGCCAGCGTTGAGGATGACGAATGGTAGTAGCTCGGAGCTATGATATTCAGAAATATGATTATATTAGTGGAAGTACTACGATTTTCAACAGTATGA
>JAGCXP010000082.1 GCA_017961345.1 Bacteroidales bacterium
AGAGACGGAGACACGTCGGCAGTCGGCTTGTGCATGATGAGGTCGAAGTTGCCGGTGCCCATGGCAGGCCAGTACTGACCGCCATCCACGAAACCTTCACGAACGTCGATACCGGCCTTGCGCATGCCTTCGACAGCGATGTTCACGATGGATTCCCAGTCGGTCCAACCGGCCGGAGACGTGATGAAGAGGGTCGGGATCTTTTCGCCCTTGGCATTTTCCATGTGGTCGAGAGAACCGTCATCCTTGAACACGGACTTGTAGCCGGCTTCGGAGAGCATGGCCTTCACGGTGTTGAGACGTTCGGCTTCGTCAACAATGTCGAGCTTCACGCCGACCTTCTGGTCTTCGGCGTTGATGTACTTGCCTTCGAGGTTCGTCGGCATGATGAGGCCCGGCTGGAGCTGGGACGTGTAGTTGGACACGGCGAACTGGCGGATGGCGTTGTAGTCAATCGCAGTAGCGAGGGCACGGCGGAAGCGCTTGTCGTTGAGCGGTTCCTTCATGGTGTTGATCATGAGCATGGGCATAGCGCCCGGCATGAAGAACGGAGCTTCGTTGAGCCAGGTGTGCACGCCATTCTTCTTGAGGTCGCCGATACGGGCGATGAAGGTCATGGAAGCATCGAGGTTGCCTTCGCGCAGAGCGATCGTGCTGTGGTCGTTGCTCTTGTAGATCGGGTGAACGATGAACTTCGGAGCCGGGAGCTGGCCGTTGTGGAGGGCGGCATTGCCCCAGTAGTCGTCGCGGCGTTCAAGAATGATCTTGTTCGCAGAGTAGTCCTTGA
Organism: Bacteroidales bacterium; assembly: GCA_017961345.1. Lineage (GTDB taxonomy): Bacteria > Bacteroidota > Bacteroidia > Bacteroidales > UBA932 > Cryptobacteroides. The sequence continues at coordinate 788 of JAGCXP010000082.1, forward strand.
TGGTGTACGGACCGGAAACGACCGGGTTCTTGTCGATCATGAGCTTCTTGACTTCGTCGAGGCCCTTTTCGGCAATGAGCGGTTCGAACACGTGGGCCGGAACGATACGGATGGCCTGGAGGAGGTCACGCACGGAAAGCGGGTTGTTGCGCTTGTCCTTAGCCACGATGAAGGAGAGGCGTTCGGTAACAGGCGCATCCTGGGCTGCCGGTTCGGCCTTGAGGGTATCCACATGGATGGCGGAAATCTGTTCGGTGGTGTTGATGGCACCGTTAGCGAAGATGAACTTCACGTCGTTGGAGTTCACCTGCTTGCCGTCGCTCCACTTGGCGGCGGGGTTCAGGTCGACCACGATACTGTCGTTATTGGAAAGTTCTTCGACGAGATGACCCAAAAGGTCTTCGATCTGACCGTTCAGAGTGTTGTAGGTAACGAGCGGTTCGTAAACGAGGTTGAAGCGACCGCCAACAGGCCATGCGGCCATCCAGCTTTCGGCAAGCGGGTTGAACGTAGCGGGAGCGCCCCACTGCTGGCCAGAAAGATAAAGCGTCTGCTTACGCGGCAGGGCGCCTTCGGCAGCCTGCTGTTCGCTGCTGCTGTTGTCGCACCCGAAAAGGGCGGCCGTCGCCGAAACCACGACAGCGGTCTTGACAATCTATTTCATTCCAATCATGTGTATCCTCTTATTGTGGACTGATTTAAGCCTATGTTAAAATTTTCCTTGCTAATATAGATTTAATTGAATTGATTGTTCTGCGATATTTGGAAAATCGCGTTTACAAAAAGACCCGAACAAGACCGCCCCGCCCCCACTTTGGTTTAGGAAAATTTACAATCGTGCGGGGAGGCTCCGGATTGCAAAAGGCGACCCGCCAAAACGGGTCGCCCATCGAAAATCTCGGGCCAGAATGGCTACCTGATATTCAGTACCTTCTGTTCGACTACACGGCCATTCACCTGCAGCGCCCCGACATAGCTGCCGCGCGCAATTCCCTCGGTCGAGAGCGTCTCGAAATAGGCTCCCGCCCCACGGTTTCCGAAATCGGAGAACTTCACGACGCGGCCCTGCATATCCAGGAGCGCGAACTTGACGGAACCTGGAACCGGAATCTCGAAGCGGACGGCCACATGGGCACCCTGGAGCGAGACGCCGAAGGAGTTGCCATACACGCGGGACTTCGCGACAGCCACCGGCTTGTAGTCCACCATAAGGTCGATATAGGCGTTATTGCCCCAGAGGGTATCGGACCCGACCAGCGTTCCCACGCGGTAAGTCAGCGTAAATTCGCCGGACGGCGACTTGGCCTTCGAAAGCGAATCCAGAATCTCGGCACTTACGGCATCCAGCTTCACGACCGTTTCGGACGCGCCCATGTCGACAACCGCATCCTTCATGGCGGACTGCACCTTCTTGGTCAGGGACTCGTTGTTCTTCAGGTTCATAACCACGTTGCCCGCGACAGGCGCATTCGTCATGCCGCGAAGCATCGGATAGGTCTTGCCGTTCTTGATGGTCCACACGGAATCGAAGTCGAACTTGGTGAAACTCTTCTGCTGGCGCATTGCGGAATCCGACAGGGCGGGGCCTTCGGGATCACTGTTGCACGATTCCCTAAGGAAGTAGACCTCGGTGTTTTTCGCCCCGATGTTCACCTGCAGAATGCAATAGGTGGAGCCGTCAGCATTGATCCCCGTCCCGGTAAAGTAGCCGCGGACATGCATCTTTGCGTCGGTATGGTGCACGAATCCCGCAGTACCTTTCCACTTTTCGGAGGAATAGGCGTTGCCGGTAGCATAGCAGTCATCGATATCACTCCAGTTATTCGCGGCGAAGGTAAACCCGTTATAGACATCGCCCGTAGCAAAGGAGCGAGAGATTTTTCCCTTGTTCTGCGAAACGAACGCACCGAGGCTTATCGTATTGTCAACCGAGCTCCAGACTTCACCCGTAGCATAGGAATGGACGATATCGCCGAAAACATAGTTGTAGCCGACAAAGCCACCGATGTACTTGTCTCCCGAGAGATTCACGAAAGAACCCACACCGTCTACCAGGCCATTGCGGTTCTCGCCGAAAGCCCCGCCGACAGCGGTTCCGGACAGCGTCTTCTCCACAATAGTCCCCGATACCGTCGTCTTAACGACATTGCCGTAATTGACGGCGGCAATACCGCCGGCAATGCTGTCCGCTTCGATATTCACCTTAGCCTGGCAATCGGAAATGACACCCTCAACACCGTTATAGACCACGATGCCGCCGGCAATGGCGTTATCCGATTCCGTCCCGTGCTTCACGGCAATATCGACCTTGGACTTGGTGATGGAGCCATTATTCTCCACAGCGATTCCCGCAACGCTCTTTCCACTTGCCGTCGCGATTAAGGACAAATTATCAACAACGCCTTCGGGACCGATCTTCGCTATAAGCGCGGACCCTCTACGAGCGCTATCGCTAGAGACGAACTCCATGTACAGATTCTTGATGGCATGCCCATTGCCATGGAACTTTCCGGTGAACGCTCCGGACGCATCCCTTTCGCCGAGACTTCCATAGAGCAGGGATGTGGAATCCAGTTCCAGGTTTCCGATAGGTTCAAAGCCCCTGTATGCACGATGGTCCGCATTATCCGTCTTGGACGCAGACGCGTCGATGTCGTTGACAAGGCTGTAAACCGCAGAAAGGGAGAACTTGCCCCTGCCGATGGATTTCAGGTCGGCGTAGGTCTTGACGAGGAACGGATCGTCTTCGGTACCGGAACCCGCCATGCGGAGCATGCTCACATCGCTTTCCAGTGCCGGAGCTACTTTTTCCCACCAGGCCCAGCTCAAATAAGGATATGTCGAATCCGGTTCCATATACCAGACCTTGTCAAAATTCCAAGTTCCAAAAGTTGACCTGCTAATCATTTCCGTCGTAGAACGGGCGCCTTCGCCGGCAGTCGAGTCAAGATGCCAGAGCGAGCTGTCGTAAAAAACGCTGCCAAAGTATACCGAATCGGACCAGTCACCCACGATACCGCCCCAATCGGATTCCGCATCCACGCGACCCGCCGCATACGAAGCCCGTATGTCCATGCCGTTGGAATAACCCGCCAGCCCGCCAACATACTTGTCACCCAGGACAAGGTCAACCGCATAGCTATTCCAGACCTTCGACGAATCGAGATACCCTACGAGGCCACCGACAAAATCCTCACCCGTAACGGTTCCCCTCGCCGCATTCTCGCTCAGCCTTCCCGAGGCCTTGTATCCAACGATGGAACCCACGTAGTTTTTCCCGTAGATATCTCCCTGCACGTAGATACTATCCAGGTCTATTCCGGGAGCAACACCGGCAAGGCCACCCACATAATTCTTGCCGCGGATGTTTACCGACGATAACGCCACCGCGGTCACCTGCGCCGTCGTATCCAATGCACGGAACAGTCCCACGGAATCTTCACCAGGACGGGCAATCAACAGGTTCGATATTATCTTCCTGTTGCCCCTAAATATGCCGCTGAATTTAGCGATGGGTTCAAATCCCTTGCACTCCTTGCCAGATGAATTGCAGTTTTCCTTCGCCGAGGCCGAAGCATCAATATCCTCGGTAACCTCGTAGTGCAGGTCCGTCGCATATTCATACTTGCCCACATACTTGAGCTCCTCGTAGCTCGAAATCAAGTAAGGATAATCCTCGGTACCGAAACCCGAAAGCTTGTTCACGGTGCCATCGTCCACCAGCTTTCCAGGATACACGGGATCCATGTCGGGGAAGAAAGGATACGACATTCCTTCGAGGATAACCCAGACGGAATCGAAATCGAAACCTTCATAGGTCGACTTGCTCAGCATCTTAACCGTCGGGCGGCCTTCCTCCTCATGGATATCCACCGTAAGGGTGCTATCGAAATAGACGTCCGTCATATACTGATAGCGAGGATAGTATCCGATCGAGCTGCTGACAGTGCCAATGATTCCGGAAGGCTTGGACGACTTTATTATGCTGGCGGAATAGGCATGCATCACTTCTTCATAGTCCGTCCCACAGCCGCTAGACGTAACAGTGCCGACAATTCCACCGACATCCTCATATCCCTTAATGACGCTTACCGAGAATGCATTCGTTACACAGCCGTTTAAATAACCGACAACACCACCAACATCTTCTATTCCCCAGACAGTTCCCGTATTGGCGACAACATCCAATTCCATGCGGTCTTTCTGGTAATCCTCAATCCCTACGGCACCCACCAAGCCACCAACGTACTTGAGTCCCCGTATATAACCGTTCACCGAAACAACGCGCTCTACTTTGGAATTAATCATTGAGCCGGCCAGCGCACCGACATAATAATCTCCTGTAACCTTCGCGTTCTTAAAGGTCAAATTCTTGATTGTGGCTTCGCTTGCATATTGGAACAATCCCGTTTTGCCTTTACCCGGATTATCGATAGTCAAGTTGCTGATAGTATGGTTCTGGCCGTCAAATTCACCCGAGAATGTCCCCTTAATAGGCTCGAAGTTGGAAGACGAAGCATCGATGTCGTCTGTCAGTACATAGTTCGCGATTGTCGGATACTCCAAAGTACCAATCTTCTTCAACTGCTCGTAAGTCGAAATCTCGATCCTGTTGATGGCGGTCATGTAGCTAACCGTTCCCCAGACCGTATCGCTCCCATTCACGGCAGCAATCCTGTATTCATAACAAATCGAATCCTTTGCTCCGTTTAGCCAAGTACGTTCGGTCCATTTACCAATAAGCGTACCATCGACCTCGTTAAGGCTTGCGACCACGGGTTCCTCTTACCACTTGGCCGTAGCCGTAGGAACGGCAATAGGATAGCGCTTTTCTATGGGATACGGGTTATTGACCAGGTAGGGGAAGGATTTTCCCTTGTTTATACTCCAAATACCGGTGTCCCAGCCTTCAAAAGAAGACAGGTCCTTCATCTGGTCAAAGGAAATCATCTTGCCGCCGTCACTGGAAGATGCATACGAGATATCGGAACTCCAATACGAGCTACTGATTGACGACGGCCAATAATTGAAACCAACAAGTCCTCCCACCTTTTTTTCACCAAGGACTAGATTGGCTGCGTAACTTCCAGTAACAGAACCCTCGTTTTCTTCAAAACTATCGTTATGGCCGACGAGTCCACCCAAGTACGAATCACCTACCACTGTTCCCCAGGCAAAGGAGTTCTCTACCTTCCCTAAATTGTAGCCGACCACACCACCAAGGTCAGACCCTCCAAAAATATTTCCGATGGCATAGGATTCAGAAACCACTCCCTCGTTTCTACCGACGACGCCGCCTCCACGGCCTACAAGCTTACCCCTATCCCAATCGTCGGTACCCAATACTCCCTCGAAGTCCATGTTCGAGGCGCACCTGGAAACCGTATCTGCAGAAAAACCCGCAATACCGCCCGCAGGACTTAGCAATACCTGGGTTACCGAAGAGTTGATCGAGGCGACATCGGACGGGATTATGGCACCGCCGGAACGGCATTCATATACCTTACCCGTACTATACCCGACAATACCTCCGGCATTTCTGTCCTCTGCAAAGATGGACACATCCGTAATCAAGGAATCCAGCAGGCCCTCAGATACACCAGCGATACCGCCGACACAGGAATATCCCCATACTTCGCCCTGGAAAGAGCTGTGCCTTACGATTCCAGATCCAGCGGGATTTCCCTCCGGCTTCTTCACCAGGCCGGCCAGACCGCCAATAGCACTATCTCCAAAGACATAGCCGTTCTGCACGTGAACATTTTCAAGCGTTCCAGTCAGACTAGCGACGACACCGCCAACCCGCCTAGATGGGGAATTACTGGTATAATGCTCTGCGGAACCCTTGACCTTCAGGCTATCAAACCTCAGGTCGACAATAGAACCGGAGAGAGTGACGACAAAACCGAGATCATTCTCTCCCTTTTTTTCGATATGCAGGTTTTTGATGGTGTAGTTCTTTCCGTCGATGTTTCCCGAGAAAACCGTATCGCCGGCAGCATCCTTGGAGGTGCCAATCGGGGTGAAGTCGGAGGAAGAGGCGTCGATATCGGCGGCCAGGGCATAACTCGAAGAATAGAGATAGTCTCCCGTTCCGATAGCCATCAAGTCTTCGTAGTCCTCGACCTGGAAGGGACTTGCCGCAGTTCCCGCGCCACTCATGGTACCACCGGCAGCAAACGCTCCGGAAACAGCAAACAACATTGCGCCACAAGCGCGTAGGGCAAAAGTCAAATGGGAAATTTTCACTCTCTGCTCCTTTCTTAAAATCATCTAATGAGTAAATATACTTTCAGCAAGACCTTAAATCAAAACCCTTTTTCGGGGCTACGCGCTTTTTTACAAAATAATGTGCCGACATGCAAAAAAAAGCATTTTACGGCACACAAAAAAGGGCCCGCAAAAGCGGGACCCTTTTTCAGTAATTCTAATGGTTTAGAAAATTACTTTTTGCACTTGCAGCAGGCCTTCTTGGCCGGAGCGGCCTTGCAAGCCTTGCGCGGGTCACCGGCGTACACGGCAGCCTTGCCGAGTTCTTCTTCGATGCGGAGGAGGCGGTTGTACTTGCAAACGCGGTCCGTACGGGAGAGAGAACCAGTCTTGATCTGGCCAGCGGCAGTACCGACGGCGAGGTCAGCAATGAAGGTGTCTTCGGTTTCG